>JBBIOL010000047.1:0-25326 GCA_037443385.1 Anaeromyxobacteraceae bacterium | reverse complement strand
CCGGCCCTCACCTCGGCGAGCGCCCCGCAGGGCGCCGCATCCTGGGCGAGGAAGCGCTCGATGTCCGGGACGGCCTCGGCCGCGGCGTCGAGCGCCGGGTCGGCCCCCCGCACCCACGCCCCGGCCGCCCGCAGCTCCCTCGCCGACTCCCAGAGCGCGAGCACCCGGCGGACGCGCGCCGCCGCCTCGCGATGGGCCGGGTCGGTGACCGCGCCCATGGCCCGCGACAGGCTCGCGACCACGTCCAGGGCGGGGTGGCGCCCGGCCTCCGCGATCCGGCGATCGAGGACCAGGTGGCCGTCGAGCAGTCCCTGGATCTCGAGGGTGATGGGGTCCTCCGCCGCGTCCCCGGTGGCGAGCACGGTGTAGACCGCGGTGATGGGCGCCCCCGGGCCGGTACCGGCCCGCTCGACCAGCCGCGGCAGCTCCGCGAAGACCCGGGCCGGGAACCCCTGGCGCACCGGCGACTCGCCGGCGCCCAGGCCGACCTCGCGCACGGCACGGGCGAACCGCGTCAGGGAGTCGACGAGGAGCAGCACCGGACGACCCGCCTCCCGGGCGAACCACTCGGCGATGGCGGTCGCCACGAGTGGGGATCGCATCCGCACCACCGCCGGCGCGTCGCTCGTGGCCGCCACCACCACGCTGCGCCGCATCCCCTCCGGCCCGAGCGCGTCCTCCACGACCTCCCGCACCTCCCGGCCCCGCTCTCCGACGAGCGCCACCACGCATACCTCCGCGGCCGCGGACCGTGCCAGGCGGCCGAGGAGCGTGGATTTCCCTGCACCGGGCCCGGCGAGGAGCCCGACGCGCTGCCCCTCCGCCAGCGTGGCGAGGGCGTCGAGCGCGCGAACGCCGGTCGGGAAGGGCCGCTCGAGCCGCGGGCGCCGGAGGGGTTCCGGGGCCGGTCGATCCACCTCCCACGGGACGAGCCCGTCCGGCAGGGGTCTTCCGTCCTGGGGCTGGCCCAGGCCGTCGAGCACGCGCCCGAGCAGGCCGTGGCCGACCCGGACGGCGAGCCTGCGCCCGGTGGACCGGACCGGGTCGCCGGCCCGGACCCGGCTCGCGTCCCCGAGCGGGAGCAGCACGGCCCGGCCGTCCCGGAGCGCCACCACCTCTGCCGCGAGCGGCGGGGCGGAGCGGCCTTCCACGACCACCGTCTCCCCCAGCCCGACGCCCAGCCCTGCGCACCGGAGCAGGAACGGCGTGGCCTCGACCACCGTGCCGCGCGGAGAGAGCGTCGGTGCCCGGGAGACGGCTCCCTGGAGCGCGTGGATCGGGCTCACGACCCCTCCCCGGGACCGGCCGCGTCCCGCCCCTCCGTCGCCTCCGTCTCCCGGAGGGCACGCACGATCTCGTCGAGCTGCGCCTGGAAGCGGCCGTCCACGCGCACCCCCTCCGCCTCCACGACCACCTCTCCGGGAGCGAGCGCCGGGTCCGGCACGACGCGCGCCGGGAGGGCGCTCGCCGCCGCGGCATCGCCGGGGGTGACCCGGAGGACGACCCGCCGGAGTCCCCGCAGCTCGGAGATGCCCCGCTCGGCGAGACGCACGGCGTCCTCTCCGACCCGGACCTCGCGACGGAGGATGCGTTCCGCCATCGCACGGGCGAGCGCCACGAGCTCGTCCCGGCAGCCGGCGACGAGCCGCTCCCGCTCGCGTGCCCCGCGCAGGACCTCGGCGGCGGCCTCCGCGAGACCGCGCGCCCAGCCCTCGCGCTCCCCCGCCTCCCGCGCCGCGGCCACCTCCGCCTCCGCCCCGGCCCGGAGCCGAACGGCCTCCGCCTCCGCCGCGGCCAGGACCTCCTGGGCCCGCAGCCGCGCCTCCCAGACCTCCGAGGGGATCCGCCGCCCCGTTCGCGCCTCGACCGCTCCGTCCATCCTGCGAACCCCCGCGCGCGCCCGCTCGCCCGCCCGGCGCCGTGGCACGGGGCCAATGCAAGCGAAGGGCCCACCCCGCGCGAACGAGGTGGGCCCGGATGCTCGGGAACGTCCTGGGAGGCTAGGCGGCTTCCTCGGCGCGACCGACCTGCCCGGTCTCCACCGACTCGACCGACTCGAGGTAGCGGTGGAGGAACTGCTTGGTCTTGAGCTCGACCTGGCGCACGCGCTCGCGCGACACGCCCCAGCGCTTGCCGATCTCCTCCAGGGTCTTCGGCGAGTCCTGCTGCAGGCGGTTGTGGATGATGTCCCAGCCCAGCTCGCCGATTCGCTTGCGGACCTTGCCGAGCGCGTCGCGGACCTCGCGGTCGCCCTCGCCGGACAGGTAGCCGTCCTCCGGGCCGGGGCCCTCGTCCTCGATGCGCTCGAGGTGCGAGACGTCGCCGTCCTCGTCGATGTAGCTGTCGAGGGAGAGGTCGGGCTGGGCCACCGTGCCGCTCTGCGGCCGGACCGTGCTGCGGGCCTCCTTCAGGTACTTGCCCACGTAGGCGCGGATCCACCACACCGCGTAGGTGGAGAAGCGCGTGCCGGCGTGCGGGTCGAACTTCTCGACGGCGCGCATGAGCCCGACGTTCCCCTCCTGGATCAGGTCGTCGAGGCGCACGGTGCCGCGGCGCTGCTTGCGGGCGATGGCGACCACGAACGCGAGGTTGTGCCGGACGAGCTTCTGCTTGGCCCCGACCTCACCCTTGCGGGCCTTGAGGGCGAGTGCGTGCTCCTCGTCTCGGGTGAGCGGCGGGAAGTCGCGGACCGCCTTCAGGTAGGGGGCGAGTTCCTCGAACTCCCTGCTGCCGCGCTGGATGCCGGAGGTCTTCATCGTGACTGGCCTCTCCACTGTTCGTGTTGGTCGCCGGGGGGGCCCGAAGGCCGAACAGTTACGTTACGGCATATTACAAATCTAGACCAAATCAGTCAACTACCACCCTCGAACGGTACATCCACCTGAAATGTGTACGCTTTCAGCATCCAAGGCCCGGTCCTTCAACCACGCGAGATCATGACGCATTGAATCAGGAACGATTTGGTCCCGTGCTGGAACACACGACCCATCCGGTTCCATCCCGGGTCCCGTCCCGGCTGCACCTCGCCGGAACGGCGATGGCCCGAGGCGGCTCGCCCCGGGCCATCCGGTGCCGTCCCGACGGACGGGTCCTGTCCTCGTCCGCCTACTCGTCGCTGGAGGCCGCGGCGAGGCCCAGCGCCTCCTCGGCCTGCTCGACCGCGTCGACCGGGGTCTCCACCTCGATGTCGAGGTGCTTGTAGGCCGAGAGTCCCGTGCCGGCCGGGACGAGCCGCCCCATGATGACGTTCTCCTTCAGGCCGCGCAGGTGATCCACCTTGCCGCTGATGGCGGCCTCGGTGAGCACCTTCGTCGTCTCCTGGAACGAGGAGGCCGAGATGAAGGACTCGGTGGAGAGGGAGGCCTTCGTGATCCCGAGCAGCAGCGGCTCGCCGTTGGCCGGCCGGCCGCCGTTGCGGGCCACCTTCTCGTTCTCCTCCTCGAACACCCACTTCTCGACCTGCTCGTCGGCGAGGAAGCTCGTGTCGCCGACGTCCATGACGCGGACCCGGCGCAGCATCTGCCGGACGATGGTCTCGATGTGCTTGTCGTTGATCTTCACGCCCTGGAGCCGGTAGACCTCCTGCACCTCGTCCACCATCCAGCGGGCCAGCTCCTTCTCGCCGAGCACCCGGAGGATGTCGTGCGGGTTGGCGGCGCCGTCCATGAGCGCCTCGCCGGCCTTGACGCGGTCCCCGGTGTGCACGCTGATGTGCTTGCCCTTGCCGATGAGGTACTCCTTCGACAGGTCGGGGCGCAGCTTGCCCTCCACCTCGGGCGTGATGACGACCTTGCGCTTGCCCTTCGTGTCCTTGCCGAAGGCCACCACGCCGTCGATCTCGGAGATGACCGCGTACTCCTTGGGCTTGCGGGCCTCGAAGAGCTCGGCCACGCGCGGGAGGCCGCCGGTGATGTCCTTCGTCTTGGTGGTCTCGCGCGGCATCTTGGCGATGACGTCGCCGGCGTCGATCTCGTCGCCGTCGGACACCACCAGGTTGGCGCCCTCGGGCAGCATGTAGCGGGCGTCGGCCTCGGAGCTGGCGAGCTTCTTGGTCTGCCCCTTCTCGTCCTTGATGGAGACGCGCGGCCGGGCGTCGGGATCCTTGGAGGCCATGACCACCTTGCGGGCGAGCCCGGTGATCTCGTCCACCTGCTCGGCGTAGGTCACGCCGTCGACCAGGTCGCCGAACTTCACGCGACCGGCCACCTCGGTGAGGATGGGGACCGAGTAGGGATCCCACTCGGCCAGCGCCACGCCGCCCCGGTCGAGGACCTCGCCGTCCTTGACGAGCATCTTGGCGCCGTACACCACGCCGTAGCGCTCGCGCTCGCGCCCCTGCTCGTCGTTGATGACCACCTCGCCGTTGCGGTTCATCACGATGAGCGTGCCGTCCTTCTTGCGGGCCACGTTCACGCCGACGAACTTCACCACGCCGGGGTTGCGGTTCTCCACGTTCGACTGCTCGGAGCGCCGGGTGGCGGCGCCGCCGATGTGGAAGGTGCGCATGGTGAGCTGGGTGCCGGGCTCGCCGATGGACTGGGCGGCGATGACGCCCACCGCCTCGCCGATGTTGACCTTGCGGCCGCGTGCCAGGTCGCGTCCGTAGCACTCCACGCAGATGCCACGGCGGGCCTGGCAGGTCAGCACCGAGCGAATCTTCACCTTGTCGATGCCGGCGTTCTCGACGAGCTTCACCTTCTGCTCGTCGATCTCCTCGTTGGCGCGGACCAGCTCGCCGCCCGAGAAGGGATCGCTGATGTCCTCGAGCGCCACGCGGCCCAGGATGCGCTCGCCCATGGGCTCGATGATCTCGCCGCCCTCCACCAGCGAGCCGAGCTCGATGCCGTCCATGGCGCCGCAGTCGTACTCGGTGATGATGGCGTCCTGCGCCACGTCGACGAGGCGGCGGGTCAGGTAGCCGGAGTTGGCGGTCTTGAGGGCCGTGTCGGCGAGGCCCTTGCGCGCGCCGTGGGTGGAGATGAAGTACTGGAGGACGTTCAGACCCTCGCGGAAGTTCGCCGTGATGGGGGTCTCGATGATCTCGCCCGACGGGCGGGCCATCAGGCCGCGCATTCCGGCGAGCTGCCGGATCTGCTGCGCGGAGCCTCGGGCTCCCGAGTCGGCCATGATGTAGATGGGGTTGAAGGACGGGAGCTTCCGCTCCTCCTTGCGCCCCTCGTCGTTCACGCCCTCGGCGACCTCGAAGCCGATCTCGCCCATCATCTCCTTGGCCACCGCGTCGGTGACCTGGGCCCAGATGTCGATGACCTTGTTGTAGCGCTCGCCGTCGGTGATGAGGCCCTCGGCGTACTGGTTGCGGATCTCGTCCACCTCGGCGGTGGCCTTCTCCAGCAGCTCCACCTTGGCCCGCGGGATGAGCATGTCGTCGAGGCAGATGGAGATGCCGGCCCGGGTGGCGTTGCCGTACCCCAGCGAGCGGACCCGGTCGGCCAGCAGCACCGTCTCCTTCTCGCCGCAGAGGCGGTAGGTCAGGTCGATGAGGCTCTGCAGCTGCTTCTTGTCCATCACCTTGTTGATGGCCTCGAAGGGGATGCGCTTCGGGACGATGTCGTAGAGCAGCACGCGCCCGGTCGTGGTCTCGACGCGCTGGCCGTCCATGCGCACCGCGATGCGGGCCTGCAGGTCGAGCGCGCCCTGGTCGTAGGCGGCCCGGACCTCGCCGGGGCTCGCGAAGACCTTGCCCTCGCCGGCGGCGAAGGCCCGCTCGCGGGTCATGTAGTAGATGCCGAGGACGATGTCCTGCGACGGCACGATGATGGGCTTGCCGTGCGCCGGCGAGAGGATGTTGTTCGTGCTCATCATGAGCACGCGGGCCTCGACCTGGGCCTCGGTGGACAGCGGCACGTGCACGGCCATCTGGTCGCCGTCGAAGTCGGCGTTGAAGGCGGTGCAGACCAGCGGGTGCAGCTGGATGGCCTTGCCCTCGATGAGCACCGGCTCGAAGGCCTGGATGCCCAGGCGGTGCAGCGTGGGGGCGCGATTGAGGAGCACCGGGTGCTCGCGGATCACCTCGTCGAGGATGTCCCAGACCTCGGGACGCTCCTTCTCCACCATCTTCTTCGCGCTCTTGATGGTGGTGACGTACCCCTTCTCCTCGAGCTTGTTGTAGATGAAGGGCTTGAACAGCTCGAGGGCCATGATTTTGGGGAGCCCGCACTGGTGCAGCTTGAGCTCGGGGCCCACCACGATGACGGAGCGGCCGGAGTAGTCGACGCGCTTGCCGAGCAGGTTCTGGCGGAACCGGCCCTGCTTGCCCTTCAGCATGTCGGAGAGCGACTTGAGCGGGCGCTTGTTGGGCCCGGTGATGGTCTTGCCGCGCCGCCCGTTGTCGAAGAGGGCGTCCACCGCCTCCTGCAGCATCCGCTTCTCGTTGCGGATGATGATGTCCGGGGCGTTCAGCTCCATGAGCCGCTTCAGCCGGTTGTTCCGGTTGATGACGCGCCGGTAGAGGTCGTTCAGGTCGGAGGTGGCGAAGCGCCCCCCGTCCAGCGGGACCAGCGGGCGCAGGTCGGGCGGGATGACCGGGATGACCTCGAGCATCATCCAGTCGGGCTTGTTGCCCGACTCGCGGAAGGCGTCGACCACCTTGAGCCGCTTGGCGATCTTCTTGCGCTTCGCGTCGGAGCCGGCCTCCTTCATCTCGGCGCGCAGCTGCTCGGAGAGCCCGTGCACGTCGATCTGGCGCAGCAGCGCCAGCACCGCCTCGCCGCCCATGCCGGCGTCGAAGGCCTCGTCGCCGAGCTCCTCGCGCAGCTTCTGGTAGCGGTCCTCGGAGAGGAGCTCGCCGCGCAGCAGCGTGGTCTGCTTGGGATCGGTGACGATGTACGACTCACAGTAAAGGACCTTCTCGAGATCCTTCAGGGTGATGTCGAGCAGGTTGCCGATGCGGCTGGGGAGCGACTTGAGGAACCAGATGTGCGCCACCGGCGTGGCCAGCGTGATGTGGCCGAGCCGCTCGCGCCGCACCTTGCTCTGGATGACCTCGACGCCGCACTTCTCGCAGACCACGCCGCGGTGCTTCATGCGCTTGTACTTGCCGCAGTTGCACTCGTAGTCCTTGACCGGGCCGAAGATCTTGGCGCAGAAGAGGCCGTCCCGCTCCGGCTTGAAGGTGCGGTAGTTGATGGTCTCCGGCTTCTTCACCTCGCCGTGCGACCACTGCCGGATCTTGTCCGGGCTGGCCAGCGAGATGCGGATGGCGGAGAACGACGTCGGGTCCTTCGGCTTCTCGAAGAAATTGAAGATGTCCTTCACGTCTCGTCCCTCGATGCGGCGTTCGGGTTCCGGTGTCTCTCGCGCCTAGGCGGACTTCTTCGGGGCGCCGAGGCCGAGCGGGTCGGCCTCCGCCTCGGCCTGCTCGCGGGCCTTCTGGGCCTCGGGCGACTCCATGAGGTCCACGTCGAGCGCCAGGCTCTGGAGCTCCTTGATGAGCACGTTGAAGGATTCGGGCAGGCCCGACTCCAGCGTGTTCTCGCCCTTGACGATGGCCTCGTACATCCGCGTGCGCCCCACCACGTCGTCCGACTTGACGGTGAGGAACTCCTGCAGCGAGTAGGCCGCGCCGTAGGCCTCCATGGCCCAGACCTCCATCTCGCCGAGGCGCTGGCCGCCGAACTGGGCCTTGCCGCCCAGAGGCTGCTGCGTGACGAGCGAGTAGGGCCCGATGGAACGGGCGTGGATCTTCTCGTCCACGAGGTGGTGCAGCTTCAGCATGTACATGATGCCCACGGTGACGTCGTGGTCGAAGGCCTCGCCGGTGCGCCCGTCGAAGAGGGTCGACTGCATGGTGGCGGAGCCGTGCGTCAGCATGGCGCGCATCTCCTCCTCCTGCGCGCCGTCGAAGACGGGGCTCGCGGTGAAGACGCCGCGCACCATCTTCTGGGCCAGCCTGGGGACCTCCTTGTCGGGGATCTCGTCGATGATCTGGACGATCCGCTCGTTGGAGGCGCCGGCGCCCTCGAAGGCCTTCTTGATGTACTTCCGCATCACGTCGGGCCCGAAGCGCTTCTCGAGCATCTCCTCGACGCGCCAGCCGATGTTGCGGGCGCCCCACCCGAGGTGGGTCTCGAGGATCTGGCCCACGTTCATGCGGGAGGGCACGCCCAGCGGGTTGAGGACGATGTCGACGGGGCGGCCGTCCTCCAGGTAGGGCATGTCCTCCTCGGGGAGGATGCGGGAGACCACGCCCTTGTTGCCGTGGCGGCCGGCCATCTTGTCGCCCACCGCCAGCTTGCGCTTGATGGCGACGTAGACCTTCACCATCTTGATGACGCCGGGGGGCAGCTCGTCGCCCTTCTTGAGGCGGCCGATCTTCTCCCCGAAGAGCAGCTTCACGAGCTCGCGCTGCTCCTCGAAGTTCTCGACGATCTTGCGGACCTTCTCCTGGACGTCCTGCGTCCCGGCCACCGCGATCTCGCCCCAGTAGCGCTGCGGGACGCCGTCGAGCAACTCGTCGGAGAGGGTGTCGCCCTTCTTGAGCAGCTGCTCGCCGCGGTCGTCGACCAGCCGGGCGGCGACCTCCTTCCCGGAGAGGAGCTTGCGGATCTTCTGGAAGGCCGAGTCCTGGATGATGCGGATCTCGTCGTTCTGATCCTTGAGGAGGCGGGCCTCCTCGGCGTCCTCGATGGCCTTGGCGCGCTCGTCCTTCTCCACGCCCTTGCGGCTGAAGACCTTGGCGTTGATCACCGTGCCCGAGACGCCGGGGGGCACGCGCAGCGAGCTGTCGCGGACGTCGCCGGCCTTCTCGCCGAAGATGGCGCGGAGCAGCTTCTCCTCGGGGGAGAGCTGGGTCTCGCCCTTGGGGGTGATCTTGCCGACCAGGATGTCGCCCGGCTTCACCTCGGCGCCGATGCGGATGATGCCCGCCTCGTCGAGGTCCTTGAGGGCCTCCTCGCCGACGTTGGGGATGTCCCGGGTGATCTCCTCCTTGCCGAGCTTGGTGTCGCGGGCGACCGCCTCGAACTCCTCGATGTGGACGGACGTGTAGACGTCCTCCTTGAGGAGTCGCTCGGAGAGGAGGATCGAGTCCTCGAAGTTGTAGCCCTGCCAGGGCATGAAGGCGACCACCACGTTCTGGCCGAGCGCGAGCTCGCCCATCTCGGTGGCCGGGCCGTCGGCGATGACGTCGCCCTTCCGCACCCGCTCGCCGGGCTTCACGATGGGCTTCTGGTTGATGCAGGTGTTCTGGTTGGAGCGCTGGAACTTGATGAGGTTGTAGATGTCCACCTCGTTGGCCACGTCGGTGGCCGAGGTGGGGACGTCGGCCTTCACCACGATGCGGCCGGCGTCGACCGACTGGATGACGCCGTCGCGCCGGGCCACCACGGTGACGCCCGAGTCGCGGGCCACGATGGCCTCCATGCCGGTGCCGACCAGCGGAGCCTCGGTGCGGATGAGCGGCACGGCCTGGCGCTGCATGTTCGAGCCCATGAGGGCGCGGTTGGCGTCGTCGTTCTCCAGGAAGGGGACCAGCGCGGCGGCCACCGAGACGAGCTGGTTCGGCGAGACGTCCATGAGGCCGACCTCGCCCGGCTTCACCTGGACGTACTCGGCGCCCTTGCGGCAGGAGATCTCGGCGCTGGTGAAGTTGCCCTTCTTGTCGAGCGCGGAGTTGGCCTGCCCGATGGTGTGCTTCTCCTCCTCGAGCGCCGAGTAGAAGTGCACCTCGCCGGTGACCCGCCCCTCCTCCACCTTGCGGTAGGGGGTCTCGACGAAGCCGTACTCGTTCACGCGGGCGTAGGTGGAGAGCGAGGCGATGAGGCCGATGTTCGGGCCTTCCGGCGTCTCGATGGGGCAGATGCGGCCGTAGTGCGTGGGGTGGACGTCGCGCACCTCGAAGCCGGCCCGCTCGCGGGTGAGGCCGCCGGGCCCGAGCGCGGAGAGGCGGCGCTTGTGGGTGACCTCGGAGAGCGGGTTCGTCTGGTCCATGAACTGCGAGAGCTGGGAGGAGCCGAAGAACTCCTTGATCACCGCCGTGACCGGCTTGGCGTTGATCAGGTCGTGCGGCATGAGCGTCTCGATCTCCTGCAGGCTCATGCGCTCCTTGATGGCGCGCTCCATGCGGACCAGCCCGATGCGGTACTGGTTCTCGAGCAGCTCGCCCACCGCGCGGACGCGGCGGTTGCCGAGGTGGTCGATGTCGTCGATGTCCCGCTCCTTCGACCCGTTCTTCAGGTCGATGAGGAAGCGGACCACCTCGAGGACGTCGCGCTTGGTGAGCACCTGGTTGTCGAGCGGCTCCTCGAGCCCGAACTTGTAGTTCAGCTTGAGCCGGCCGACCTTCGACAGGTCGTAGCGCTCCGGGTTGAAGAAGAGGTTGTGGAAGAGCGACGCGGCGGTATCCGGCGTGGGCGGATCGCCGGGGCGCAGGCGCCGGTAGATCTCCATCACCGCCTCCTCCGGGGAGGCCACCTTGTCGGTCACCAGCGTGTCGCGCAGCGACGGCAGCACGTTGAGCCCGTCGATGAAGAGCACCTTGAACCCGGCGATGCCGCGCTTGCGCAGCTCCTCGACCTTGTCCTCGGTGACCTGCTCGTTGACCTCCAGCAGGACCTCGCCGGTGGACTCGTCGACGACGTCCTCGGCCGAGTACTTCTGGTAGACCTCCTCCGGCTCGATGGGGAGCGTCTTCACCTTGGCGGCCACCAGCTTCTTGATGGCCAGCTCGGAGAACTTGCGGTTCTTCTTGACCACCACCTCGCCGGTGCGCGGGTCCTTGATGTCGCGGGTGGCGCGCTGCCCCTTCAGCAGGTCGGGGACCACGTCGCGCTCGTACTTCCCCTTCCCCTCCACGCGGATGGTCTCGGTGTCGTAGTAGTACTTGAGGATCTCCTCCGACGTGCCGCGAAAGTCGACCGGATCCTTCTTGGCGGTGTCCGGGACCGAGCCGATGGCGCGCAGCAGCACCGTGGCCGGCAGCTTGCGGCGCCGGTCGATGCGCACGTACAGCATGTCCTTGTGGTCGAACTCGAAGTCGATCCAGGAGCCGCGGTACGGGATGATGCGGGCGTTGTAGAGGATCTTGCCGGACGAGTGGCTCTTGCCCTTGTCGTGGTCGAAGAAGGCGCCCGGGCTGCGGTGCAGCTGGCTGACGACGACGCGCTCGGTGCCGTTGATGATGAAGGTGCCGTTGTCCGTCATCAGCGGGATCTCGCCGAAGTAGACCTCCTGCTCCTTCACGTCGCGGATGGACTGCGCGCCGGTCTCCTCGTCCTTGTCCCAGACCACGAGCCGGACGACGACCTTGATGGGCGCGGAGAAGGTCATGCCCCGCTGGTGGCACTCGTCGACGTCGTACTTCGGCTTCTCGAGGTGGTACGACACGAACTCGAGCGAGCTCGTCTCGTTGAAGTCCTTGATGGGGAAGACCGACTTGAAGACGCCCTGGAGC
The DNA here is from genome assembly GCA_037443385.1 of Anaeromyxobacteraceae bacterium. Classification (GTDB taxonomy): domain Bacteria; phylum Myxococcota; class Myxococcia; order Myxococcales; family Anaeromyxobacteraceae; genus CAIOAK01. Next base: position 13,916 of record JBBIOL010000047.1, on the reverse strand, counting down.
CCGGTGTCGTCCCGCTTCTCGGGCGGGACGTCGGCCTGGAGGAACTTGTCGTAGGAGCTCTTCTGGATGGCGATGAGGTTGGGGATGTCCGCGACCTTCTGGATCTTCCCGAAGTTCTTGCGGGCCCGGAAATTGTTCTGGATCGTCGGCGCCATCGAGCAGGTTCCTCTTTCCCCGGAAGGAGTCTCGTCACAAGCACTGCGAGCCGGCGCGAGGCCGGCTCATGACTTCAGTCCCGGCCGCGAGGCCGGGGGACGGGGATGGACATGGGGGGTGGGTGGGTATTAACCACTCTGGCCCGCCGTGTCAAAAGTCCCGTCCCGGGCGGCGGGGGACGGGCCGGCCACCCGGCCCGCCCGCCCCCATTCGCCCGTCCGGACTACTTGATTTCGACCTTGGCGCCGGCGGCCTCCAGCTTCTTCTTGATCTCCTCGGCCTCGGCCTTGGGGATCCCCGTCTTGACCTCCTTGGGGGCCCCCTCGACCAGGTCCTTGGCCTCCTTCAGGCCCAGGCCGGTGATGGCGCGCACTTCCTTGATGGTGTTGATCTTGTTCGCGCCGGCGTCGGTGAGGACCACGTTGAACTCGGTCTTCTCCTCGGCCGGGGCGGCGGCGGCGCCGGGGGCGCCACCGGCCACCATCACCGGCGCGGCGGCGGCGCTGACGCCCCACTTGGTCTCGAGGGTCTTCACGAGCTCGGCCGCCTCGAGGACGGTGAGGCCGGACAGCTGCTCCACGATTGCGTTCAGGTCTGCCATGACTTCGTCTTCCTTTTCTTGTCTGGGGGCGGCTTCGCGCCCCGCGTCCGTGCCCGCGCTCCCGCGCGGGCGGGTTCACGTACCGTTTAAGAGGCCTGCTTCTCCAGCTGCTCCTTGCGCGCGCCGAGGACCTGGGCCAGCTGCTGGCCCGGGGCGGCGAGCATCCGCACCAGCTTCACGGCGGGCTGGGCGACCACTCCCGCGATCTTCTGCCGCAGTTCGGGGAGCGACGGCATCTTGGCGAGGGCCTGGATGGCCTTCGCGTCGATGACCTTGCCCTGCACCACCGCGATGCGCAGCGAGAAGTTCTCGCGGTCCTTGGCGAAGTCCGCGAGGATCTTCGCCGGGGCGATCACGTCGTCGTAGGACATCACGAGCGCCGTGGGGCCGACGAACTTCTCCGACAGCTGCTCCAGGTCCGTGCCCTTGGCGGCGCGGATGGCCAGCGTGTTCTTGACGATGCGGTACTCCACCTTCGCCTCGCGGCACTTCTTGCGGAGCTCGGTGACGGTCGCCACGTCGAGCCCCTTCGGCTCGGCCAGGATGGCGGCCTTGGCCTTCTGCATCTTGCCGTGCAGCCTCTCGATGACTGCTTCCTTTTCCGTCCGGTTCAAGCGTTCTCACTTCCTTCCCGGCCGGCCGCGATGCGGCTCGGCGTGATGTGGGCCACGGACCGGACGTCCGGTACGTCGACCCCCTGGCCAAGCAGGGGACGCTGCAATCGCAACTTCCCGTCTCGGCGGGTCGGGCCTGCCTCGCCCGCTTGGCCACCCCTCCCCTCGACGTCTCGCACCGGGGAGCGGGTGGGCCCGCTGTCTTGGACCAGGAAACGCCCGCCGGCGTCGTGCCGGCGGGCAAGCCTGGAACTGCTCGAAGCTACGTCGTGTGGTGGGCGGAGAGCTCGGCCGGGTCGAGCTTGATGCCCGGCCCCATGGTCGTGCTCACGGTGACGCCCTTGAGGTAGACCCCCTTCGCCGTCTGCGGACGGGCCTTGAAGATGATCTCCATGATGGCGTTGAAGTTGTCGCGGAGCTTGTCCGGCGTGAACGAGGCCTTGCCGAACGGGACGTGGACGATCCCGGCCTTCTCGACGCGGAACTCGACCTTGCCGGCCTTCTGCTCCTTCACCGCGCGGGCCACGTCGGCGCTCACCGTGCCCACCTTGGGGTTGGGCATGAGGCCGCGGGGGCCGAGCACCTTTCCGAGCCGGCCCACCACGCCCATCATGTCGGGGGTGGCGATGACCTTGTCGAAGTCCATGAAGCCGCCCTGGATCTTCTCGGCCAGGTCCTCGGCGCCGACGATGTCGGCCCCGGCCTCGGTGGCCTCGCGGGCCTTGTCGCCCTTGGCGAAGACCGCCAGCTTGATCGACTTGCCCATGCCGTGGGGCAGCACCACCGCGCCGCGGACCACCTGGTCGGCGTGCTTGGGGTCGACGCCCAGGTTGATGGCGGCGTCCACCGACTCGTCGAACTTGCGGACGGCGGTCTTCTTCACGAGCGAGAGCGCGTCGTCGAGCTTGTAGCGCTTGTTGCGATCGACCTCGGCCGCGACCTTCTTGAACTTCTTACCGATGTGAGCCATGTGCGTGTGCCTCCCGGCCTAACCGACGATATCGATGCCCATGGACCGGGCGGTGCCCTCGACGGTCCGCATCGCGGCCTCGAGGCTGCCCGCCGTCATGTCCTGCATCTTCATCTTGGCGATCTGCTCGAGCTGGGCGCGCGACACCTTCCCGACCTTCTCCTTGCCGGGGGCGTGCGCGCCGCTGCCCTTCTTCTTCTCGGTGTGCAGTCCGGCGGCCTTCTTGAGCAGGATCGACGCCGGGGGCGTCTTCAGGATGAAGCTGAAGGAGCGATCCTGGTAGACCGTGATGATCACCGGGATGATGAGCGCTTCCTTCGCCTGCGCCTGCGTGGCCGCGTTGAACTGCTTGCAGAACTCCATGATGTTCACGCCGTGCTGGCCGAGCGCCGGACCCACCGGGGGAGCCGGGTTGGCCTTTCCAGCCGGGATCTGCAGCTTGATCTGACCGGTTACCTTCTTCATTCCTCGTCATCCTTCCGGGCCGACCTGCTCTGCCCTGCGTGGTCTGGCGGCTGAGGCGACCTTCCACGCGATGGTGAACTGCCGGGGACTGCACTTCGACTGCGTGAGGCGGATTCGGTGGTGCACGAGGATCCGTGGGATGCGGCGGATCCGCGGGGTGGTTCTTGCGCCGGCTGAAGCCGGCGCAGCTTAAGTCTTCTCCACCTGCATGAAGTCCAGCTCGACCGGGGTGGCCCGGCCGAAGATCGAGACCAGCACGCGGACCTTGCCCTTGTCGGGCTTGACCTCCTCGACCGTGCCGTTGAAGTTCGAGAAGGGGCCGTCGGTGACGCGCACCTGGTCGCCCTCCTCGAACTGGACCTTGGGCTTGGGCTTGAGCGTGCCCTCGGAGATCTGGCTCGTGAGGCGCGCCACCTCGGCGTCGGAGATGGCGGGCACGTCCTTCGGGACCTTGGCGCTGCCGACGAAGCCGGTGACCTTGGCCGTCCCCTTCACGAGGTGCCAGGTGCGATCGTCCATCTCCATCTGGACCAGCACGTAGCCGGGGAAGAACTTGCGCTTGGAGGTCTTCTTCTCCCCCTTCACCATCTCCACGACCTGCTCCATGGGGATGAGGATCTCGCCGAAGCTCTCCTCCAGGCCCTCCTGGCGCACGCGCTCCTCGAGCGACTTCTTGACCTTGTTCTCGAAACCCGAGTAGGTGTGCACCGCGTACCACTTCTTGGCCATTGGATCGATCTCCCGGCGCGTCCGCGCCGCGCCCGGTTTCCCGCTAGTAGACCAGCGACGAGAGCCGCGACCAGACCAGGTCGAAGATCCCCAGCAGGAAGGCGGCGACGAAGGTGAAGACCACCACCGCCACCGTGCTGGCGCGGGTCTCGCGGAGGTTAGGCCAGGAGACCCGCTCCAGCTCCTGCGCCACCTGCATCGACACCGCGTTGATGCGCGGCGACCGCCAGGCGAGCACCGCCAGCACGGCCGCGATGCCGTACCCGAGCAGCGTGCTCGCGGTCCACTCGTCGCCGAGCACGGCGACGTCGTTCAGGCGGGCGTACGAGAACCCGAGCGCGAGGATCTTCTCGAGGAAGATCCCCACCACCACCGCGGCGAAGAAGTAGAAGATCGCGACGATCCGCTTCGGCTCGACGCCAGGTCCCTTTTCCATGCTGCCCTTCCGCCGATCTGGCAGGCCAGGAGGGATTCGAACCCCCAACCCGCGGTTTTGGAGACCGCTGCTCTACCGTTCGAGCTACTGGCCTTCGAAATCCCGGTACAGGACTACTTCGTCTCCTTGTGCGTCGCGTGCTTGCGGCAGCGCGGGCAGTACTTGGAGCGCGACAGCTTGTCCTGGGTCTTCTTCTTGTTCTTCGTGGTGCTGTAGTTCCGCTCCTTGCAGGTCGTGCACTCGAGCGTGATGATCGTCCTGTTGCCGGCCATGGTCCTCGGTCCTCTTTCGGCGATGCGGCCGGCTGGGAACGTCGCCGGCCTCGAAGCTGGAGCCCTCTTCCAGGATTGAACTGGAGACCTCGTCCTTACCAAGGACGCGCTCTACCGACTGAGCTAAGAGGGCCTTTGATCCTTTCTTGCGGTCCTGTGCGGGCTGGAGCGGGAAACGGGATTCGAACCCGCGACATTCAGCTTGGAAGGCTGACGCTCTACCAACTGAGCTATTCCCGCGAACCTCTCTCTTCTCCTGGAGTGGAGGGGGGTGGATTCGAACCACCGAAGGCGTAAGCCGGCAGATTTACAGTCTGCTCCCTTTGGCCGCTCGGGAACCCCTCCGTGTCCACTGCATCCTCGGAAACCACGACCGCTCGGTGCGACGAGCCAGCTGGAGCTGGCGGTGGGATTCGAACCCGCGACCTGCTGCTTACAAGGCAGCTGCTCTACCGACTGAGCTACGCCAGCGAATCCCCAGAAGTTTCGGCTCTTGCCTCCCGGCGCGAGGGACACCCGTCCCCGGCGCCGGAGCGGGGTCTTGTACAAGACGACCCGGGTGATGTCAAGACGCCTTTCCTCCAGCCCTTTCGGCACGCTGACGCGCCGCTTCATAGAGCACGATGGCGGCCGCGGCCGAGGCGTTCAGGCTGCCCACCCGCCCGAGCATGGGGATGCGGACGGCGTGGTCGCAGCTCCTCTGGACGAGCGGCCGGACCCCCTGCCCCTCCCCGCCCAGGACGAGGGCCGTCGGGCCCCGGAGGTCGACGGCGGCGAGGTCGCGGTCCCCGTCCGGGACGGCCGCGACCACCCACAGGCCCCCCTCCTTCAGCTCCTCGATGGTCCGGACCAGGTTCGTGACGCGGGCCACGCCCACGTGCTCGATGGCGCCGGCCGAGGCCTTGGCCGCCGCCGGGGTCACCCCCGCGGCGCGGTCCCGGGGAAGGACCACCCCGTGGGCGCCGAGCGCGTGGGCCGAGCGCACGATGGCGCCCAGGTTGTGCGGGTCCTCCACCCCGTCGAGGAGCACGAGCAGCGGCGGCCGGGACGACGCCGCGGCGGCGGCGAGCAGGTCGTCGACCTCCCGGTACCGGTAGTCGGCCACGACCGCCACCACGCCCTGGTGCTGCGTCACCCCGGACAGCCGGTCGAGCCGTGCGCGCGGCGCGGTGCGCACCTTGGCCCCGCGGTCGCGCGCGGCCCGCTCCAGGTCGGCGAAGGACCGCGCCCGGTCGCCCCCCTCGGCGAGCCAGAGCTCGGCGAGCCCCTCCGCGCCGGCCCGCAGGAGCTCGCGCACCGGGTTCATGCCGTAGACCACGCGCACGCGACGGCCTCACTTCACGTCGACGGGGATGGTGACGGTCCGCGTCTGCGGAACGCACCACGCGTCGCTGCAGATGGCGAACCGCATCTGGACGGCGACCTGCTGCGTCCCCTTCGCCGTGGCGGTGACCGGGATCTCGAAGCGGGGATTCTCGGCGGCCGGGTCGACCGCGTCGGCGCGCTTCCACTCCGCCTTCTCGACGCGGAGGCCGGCGGACGGCTCGACCTTGTACTTGAGCGGGAACTCCCGGTTCACGTGGATGCCCTTCTCGAGCGGCACCACGTCCACGACGACCTTGCCCTGCTTCCCCACGCCGAGGGTGCGGGTCGAGCCGTCGGTGACCACCTTGTAGGTGGAGGCGGCGTTCGTTCCGTCGCTGGCCGCGACGGGAAGGGCGAGGAGCAGGGCCAGGGTGGAGACGAAGAGGCGGGACATGGTTCCTCCGTGGATGGGCGACCGTATACCAGGGACGCGGCGCCGCGACCGTCGATTCAGCGGGCCCGGCTCCGGGGCCTCCGCGCCCTCCGGGCCGGCGCCGACGCCCCGGCCAGCTCCGCGGCCCGCTCCACGATGGCGCCGGCCAGGTCCACGCCGGTGGCCTCCTCGGCCTCCCGGATGCCGGGAGAGCTGTGCACCTCGAAGACCCTCGGCCCATCCGGCGCGTCCAGCATGTCGACGGCGCAGACCTCGAGGCCGATGACCCGGGCCGCGTCGGCCGCGGCGCGCTCCGCCGCCGGCGCGAGCCGGGCCGCCTCGAACCGTGCGCCCTGCCCGAGGTTCCGGGAGAGCCGCCCCACCCGGGGACGCCGTCGCACCGCGGCCACCACCTTCCCGCCCACCACGAAGGCGCGCAGGTCCCCTCCCCGCCGGCCCCGCACGTACTGCTGCACCATGGTGTTCTGCCCGAGGCGGAGGATGGCCTCGAGCGCCGACTCGAGCGCCTGGCGGGTCTCGCAGACGATGACCCCGGTGCGCTCGTTGGCGCGCAGGAGCTTCACCAGCACCGGCAGCCCGCCCACGTGGCGGACCATCTCGTGCAGCCCGCTCGGCTCGGAGGCGAGCACGGTGCGGGGGACCGGCACGCCGCTCGCCGAGAGCAGCTGCAGGACGCGCATCTTGTTGCGGGCGAGCCCGATGGCCGGCGCGCCGTTCAGCACCGGCAGGCCCAGGAGCTGGAGGTGGTTCACGACCGCAAGGCCGAACTGGCTCACCGACGCGGCGATGCGCGGGATCACCACGTCGGTGGCCGGGAAGGGACTCCCCCGGAGGAAGATCTCCGGTCCGTCGCGCCCCAGGCGCATCTCCACCGAGAGCGGGTCGACCACGCGGGCCACGTGGCGGCGCGCCCGGGCCGCCTCGACGATCCGCCGGGTGGTGAGGATCCCGGCGGACCGCGAGAGGACGGTGAGGTGCATGCGGGCGATGCCGGCTACACCTGCTTGAACTCGGCGTCGACGACGTCGTCGCCGCCCTTCTTGTCCGGCGGAGGCGGCGGGGCGCCGGGGCCGGTCCCGCCCGGGGGCGGGTTGCCGGCGGCCTTGTAGAGCTCCTCGGCCGCCTTGTGGCTCGCCTTCTCCAGCTTCTCGAGCGCCGCCTTGACCTCCTCGGCGCTGCCGCGCTCCCGGACCTGGTGGGCCTCCTGGACCAGGGCCTCGAGCTCGGTTACCGTGGCCGCGGCGAGCTTCTCCTTGTTCTCCTTGACGAGCTTCTCCATCTGGTAGGCGAGGTTCTCGACGCGGTTCTTGACCTCGACCTCCTCGCGGCGCTTCTTGTCCTCGGCCTCGTGCGAGCGGGCGTCGGAGACCATCTTCTCCACCTCGTCCTTGGAGAGGCCGGACGACTGGGTGATGGTGACCTTCTGCTCCTTGCCGGTGGCCTTGTCCTTCGCGGCCACGTTCAGGATGCCGTTCGCGTCGATGTCGAAGGTGACCTCGATCTGCGGGACGCCGCGCGGCGCCGGGGGGATGCCCTCGAGGTGGAACCGGCCGAGCGTGCGGTTGTCCCGCGCCATCTCGCGCTCGCCCTGGAGCACGTGCACCTCCACCGAGGTCTGCCCGTCGGACGCCGTGGAGAAGGTCTCCGACTTGCGGGCCGGGATGGTGGTGTTCCGTTCGATGAGCCGAGTCATCACGCCGCCCAGCGTCTCCACGCCGAGCGACAGCGGGGTGACGTCGAGGAGCAGGATGTCCTTCACGTCGCCGGAGAGCACACCGCCCTGGACGGCGGCGCCCACGCTCACCACCTCGTCGGGGTTGACGCTCTTGTTGGGCTCCTTGCCGAAGTACTTCTTCACCGTCTCGACGATGAGCGGCATGCGCGTCTGGCCGCCCACCATCACCACCTCGTCGATCTTGTCGGGCGTGAGGCCGGCGTCGGCGAGCGCCTTCTTGACCGGCTCGATGGAGCGGTCGACGAGCGGCTGGACGAGCTGCTCCAGCTTGGCGCGGGAGAGCTTCACGGCGAGGTGCTTGGGTCCGGTCTGGTCGGCGGTGAGGAACGGCAGGTTCACCTCCGTCTCCATGGTGGACGAGAGCTCGATCTTGGCCTTCTCGGCGGCGTCCTTGAGCCGCTGGAGGACCATCTTGTCCTTGGAGACGTCGATGCCGTTCTCCCGCTTGAACTCGGCGATGAGCCAGTCGATGACCACCTGGTCGATGTTGTCGCCGCCGAGGTGGGTGTCGCCGTTCGTCGAGAGGACCTCGACGAGCTTGTCGCCCACCTCGAGGATGGAGATGTCGAAGGTGCCGCCGCCGAAGTCGTAGACGGCGATCTTCTCGTTGGTCTTCTTGTCGAGGCCGTAGGCCAGCGCCGCGGCGGTGGGCTCGTTGATGATGCGGCGGACGTTCAGGCCGGCGATCTCGCCGGCGTCCTTGGTGGCCTGGCGCTGGGCGTCGTTGAAGTAGGCCGGCACGGTGATGACCGCGTCGGTCACCTTCTCGCCCAGGTAGTTCTCCGCCGCCCGCTTCAGCTTGAGCAGGATCTGCGCGCTGATCTCCGGCGGGCTGAGGGGCTTGCCGTCGACGTCGATGCGCACGTCGCCGTTGGGGCCGGCCTGCACCTTGTAGGGGACGCGCTTGATCTCGTCCCCCACCTCGTCGAACCGGCGGCCCATGAAGCGCTTGATGCTGTAGATGGTCCGCTCGGGGTTGGTGATGGCCTGGCGCTTCGCCACCTGGCCGACCAGCCGCTCCCCGTCCTTCAGGTAGGCCACGACCGACGGCGTGATGCGGGAGCCCTCCTCGTTCGTGATGACGACGGGGTCCTTGCCCTCCATCACCGAGACCACCGAGTTGGTGGTGCCCAGGTCGATGCCGATGATCTTTCCCATGTGATCGAAACCTCCCTTGTGCAGAGGAGGCTAAGTACTCGGCGCGACGAGTCAAACGATGGCCGGGAGGAATTCGGGGGACCCGCTCCGCCCCCGTGCGGGTGCGTAGGCCCGTACGCACATTGTAACCCTGGCTATCCGGTCGGGTGCCCCCGTACGGTCGGGCCCCGACACGCGTTCGTTGATTTCACGACACAATTCCACTCGACGCAGCGTGGCATCCGGCTTGCTCGATAGCGGTGCGGCAAGCTTGTCATACCCTTCCACAGGGGACTCGATGCTCCAGGCACAGACCGCGCGCGCCACCACCGAGCAGACCGCCGTCCTCCTCAACGCCAACGCCAAGCAGGTGAGCCCGCGCGTCCGCGACGCGCTCTCCGGGCTCGTGCCGGCCGACGACCTTTACTTCTCCCGGGACCGGGACGAGGCCCACCGCATCGCCGACGCCGTGGTCTCGCGGGGTTACCGCACCGTGTTCACCGGAGGGGGCGACGGGACGTTCGTCTCCTGGGTGAACCACATCCTCGACCGCGCCGAGACGCAGGCGAGCCCCGCTCCCCGCTTCGGCGTCCTCGCGCTCGGCACCGGGAACGCGGTCGCGGAGATGGTCGGCGCGGGCCGCCCCGTGGACGACCTGCGCCGCCACCTGTCCGGGGAGATCCTCCCGGGCCGCCGCCTCGACCTGGTCGACGTCGAGGGGCGCCGGACGCCGTTCGCCAGCGTGGGCCTCGATGCCGCCGTGCTCAACGACTACAACTGGCTCCGCACCCGGCTGGGCGGGCGCACCGGCCGGCTCACGGCGGGTCTGCGGGGCTACGGCCTCGCCATCGCGCTCCGCTCCGCCCCCCGCCAGGTCCTCCAGCGCACGCCGGTGTACTGCGAGATCCTGAACACCGGCACCCCGGCCTGGCGTCTCGACGCCTCCGGCGAGCGTTCCGGACGCCCGGTGGCCCCGGGAGAGCTGCTCTATGCCGGGCCGTGCATGCTGGCCGGGTGCGGGACGGTCCCGTACTACGGCTTCCGGCTGCGGGCGTTCCCCTTCGCCGGCCGCCGCCCGGGCACCATGAGCCTGCGCGTCTTCACCCGCATCCCCGTGCCGTCGCTCGTCCTGAACGCCCGGAGCATCTTCCGCGGCGACTTCCAGCACCCCGGCCTGCTCGACTTCGAGGCCGACCAGGTGGAGATGCGCTTCGACCGCCCGGTGCCGTTCCAGGTGGGCGGCGACGCCGAGGGGCTGCGCGACCGCGTCACGCTCGGCATCGCCCGCCGGAGCGTCGAGCTGCTCGACTACGGCGCGGGCGCCCGCCGCGGCCTGGCGGCCTGAACCCGCGCCGCGCCGGCGGCCCCCCGGTCCCTCACAGGTAGTGGACGACGCGCGCGTCGGCGGCGAGCGCGCGGTACAGCGCCACCCGCTGCTCCTCCGAGTCCAGGCGGGTGTCGATGGTCACCGAGAGGTACTTCCCCGCCGAGGACGGCCGCGTGCGGACCTCGCCGAGCGCGATCCCCGGCACCGCCTCCCGGAACAACCGGACGAGATGGTCGGCCAGGTCGTCCGCGGCCAGCCCGATCACCTTGAACGGGTAGTCGGCCGGGTACTCGACGAGGGACATCCCGCGCCTACAGGAGGTTCGCCGCCAGCTCGGCCAGCGGCGACCGCTCGCCCTTCGTCATGGTCACGTGCGCGGCCAGCCGCTCCTGCTGGAAGCGGTTGACCACGTGGACCAGGCCGTTGTTGGTCTGGTCCACGTAGGGATTGTCGATCTGGTAGGGGTCGCCGGTGAGGACGATCTTCGTGCCGTCGCCCACCCGGGTGATGATGGTCTTCACCTCGTGTGGCGTGAGGTTCTGCGCCTCGTCGACGATCATGAACTGGTTGGGGATGGAGCGGCCGCGGATGTAGGTGAGCGGCTCGATCTCCAGGATGCCGAGGTCCACGAGCTCGTGGTACCCGCGCCCCAGCTTCTTGTCGGAGCGCGACAGGTTCATGAGGTACTCGACGTTGTCGAAGATGGGCTGCATCCAGGGGTTGAGCTTCTCCTCGACGTCGCCGGGCAGGTAGCCGATGTCGCGGCCGAGCGGGAAGATGGGCCGCGACACGAGCAGCTTCTGGTAGGCCGACTCCTCCATGGTCTTGTGCAGCCCGGCCGCGATGGCGAGCAGGGTCTTCCCGGTGCCCGCCTTGCCCACGATGGTGACCAGCCGGATCTCGTCGTTGAGCAGCAGGTCGAGCGCGAACGCCTGCTCCTTGTTGCGCGGCCGGATCCCCCAGATCCCCTCCTTGGGGAGCTTGATGAGGGGCACGTAGGACTGCCGCGCCGCGCTGAACTTCCCCACCGCGCTGTGCTGGGGATTGTCGCGGTCGCGGAGCACCACGAACTCGTTGGGGGGCGGCGCCGGCGTGCCCGGGGGGACCGGGACCTCGCCCTGCGCGTAGAAGGCGTTCACCGCCTCGGCCTCCACCACCACCTCGGCCACGCCGCTCCAGAGCTCGTCGAGCTCGACGCCCTCGGCGTCGTAGTCCTCGGTGGTGAGCCCCATGGCGTCGGCGCGGATGCGCAGGTTGGTGTCCTTGGAGACGAACACCGCGGGCAGGTCGCGCTCCCGCTGCGAGACGTCGAGGGCCACCGCCAGGATCCGGTCGTCGGTGGTGGAGTGACCGTTCCGCAGCTCGGGTGGCAGCTGACGGTCGGTGAAGAGCACCCGGATGCTGCCCTTGCCCGCGCCGATGGGCACGCCCTCCTTGAGGCGTCCCTGGGCGCGGAAGTCGTCGAGCGCGCGGGCCACCGCGCGCGCGTTCCGCCCCAGGCTGGAGAGGTCGCGCTTGAAGTTGTCGATCTCCTCGATCACGTAGATCGGGATGACGACGTTGTTGTCGTCGAAGGAGAAGATCGACCGCGGGTCGTGCAGCAGGACGTTGGTGTCGAGGATGAAGTTCTTCTTCATCGCCCCCGACTCTATCAGGGGGTCCGGCCGCCGGACAGGTCGATCGCGCGGGCCGAGCGGTTCCGCCCCGAGCGCTTCGCGTGGTAGAGGCAGGCGTCGGCGACCTCGACCAGCCGCCCCTTGTCGTCCCCGTCGTCCGGGAAGGTGGCGATGCCGAGGGAGAGCGTGACCCGAAGCGGCCCGGATCCGGTGGCGAAGGGCGACCCCTCGAGCTTCAGGCGGATCCGCTCGGCGATCACCCGGGCCCCCTCCCCGTCGGTCGCCGGCATGACGATGGCGAACTCCTCGCCTCCGTGGCGGGCCACGACGTCGGTGGCCCGGGCCTCGCCGGCGAGCACCCGCGCCACGCCTCGGAGCACCTGGTCGCCCATGGGGTGGCCGTGCGTGTCGTTCACCTTCTTGAAGTGGTCCACGTCGGCGAGCACGAGGGACACGCGCTTCCCGTGGCGTCGCGCCAGGGCCAGCTGGTCCTCCAGCCGGGCCTGGAGCGTCCGGTGGTTCACGAGCCCGGTCAGCCCGTCGGTGGTGGCGAGCCGCTCGGTCTGCTCGAAGAGCCGGGCGCGGAGGAGCGCGTCGGCCACCTGCAGGGCGATGACCTCGAGGCGTCGCGCCGGCTCCCCGTCGAGCACGCCGGGACGCCGCGACCCCACCACCAGCGTCCCGAGCGTCTGCTCCCCGGAACGCAGCGGGAAGACGCGGATGGCGCCCAGGCCCCGGAGCTGCGTCCCCTCGTCGAAGATGCGCAGGCGGTCCACCCGCTCGCAGGGCCCCGCCGGGAGCGTCGAGCCGTGGCGCACCGCCGAGGCCACGAGCCCGGTGCGGGCCGAGAACCGGCGACCCTCCAGCTCCGAGGTCCGGAAGCCGCCGGGCCCGGAGGTCACGGCCCGCGCCACGCGGTGGGGGCGCCGGGCCTCGTCCGGCTCGTGCAGCGTCACCGCCCCGAGGTCGAGGGGCACGATCCGGGCCACCACCTCGATGGCGGCGTCGAGCACCTCGGCGGTCTTCGATTTCCGGTTGAGCTGCTCGATGGCGGCGTAGAAGAGCTCCTTCTCGTCGCGCTCGGCCTGCAGCGACAGCAGGACCCGCTCCGAATCCACCGCCCGGACGAGCTCGCTCGCGAGCCGCGTCACCAGCTCCTCGTCGGCCTCCTCGAAGGGCTGGTCGGCCAGGCGGTCGGCGACGATCACGCCGCGCACGTGGCCGCCGCGCCGGTCCACGAGCGGCGCCGCCACCAGCGCACGCGGGCGCGTCCCGTCCTCGTAGTAGGTGGCGGCGCGGATCTCGCCCGCGATGCGGAGCGGCGCCCGCAGGGCCAGCACGCGTCCCAGCACGCCCTCCCCGGCGGGCAGCTCCCGGCGGGTCACCCGGTCGCTCGCCGACCGGCACTCCCGCAGGACGAGGCCGGAGTCGTCGGGGGTGAGCTGGAAGAGGGCGCAGGTGTGGCTTCGGAGGGCCGCCTCGGCGACCTCCAGGGCGCCGGCGATGGCCGCCTCGACCTGGACCGCGGCGGCCCGCCCGCGCTCCAGCGCACGCTCCTCGCCGCCGGCCTCGCGCCCGGCGCCGCGGGGCGAGAGCAGCCGGATCTCGCGGGCCCGCTCGTCGAGCTCGCGGAGGCGCCGGTCGACGGCCTCCCGCTCGTTCCGTCCGGCCGCGGCGAGCCGGGCCCAGAGGACGGCGTGGTACAGGACCGCGAAGAGGAGGATGAATCCCACCCGGGCGAGCACCCCGGGGAGGTCCCCCGGGTGGCCGCCGGCGCTCCACCAGGCGGAGAGCTGCAGGGCGGACGCCAGCGCCACGAGCGCGAGCCCCACGGGCAGGGACAGGAAGGACACGGCCACGGCCGCCGTGAGGTACACGAGCGGGAAGAGCGGTCCCTCCCCCGCCCCCGACGCGGCGAGCTGCGCCAGGGCCGCCGCGCCGACCACGAAGATCGCGCCCAGCTCCAGCTGCTCCGCGGGGCTCGCGCCCCTCCCGGCCGCGGAGCGGCGCACCGCCCGGACGGCGGTGACCACCGCGGCCGCGCCCAGCAGCACGAGGACGCCCCACTCCCCGGCCTCCACGCCCGCGCGGTCGAAGCG
>JBBIOL010000046.1:0-25406 GCA_037443385.1 Anaeromyxobacteraceae bacterium | reverse complement strand
CGTCCCGACCTGGTGTTGACCCCGCGCTTCACCGCGCCCGCCACCCGCGCCGCGGCCGCCCGCGCGCTGGGCAAGCTCCGCCACGAGCCCGCCGCGACCCGGCTCGAGGCGCTCACCTCCGACTACCACGCGGAGGTCCGGCGGGCCGCCCGCGACGCGCTCTCCCGGCTGCCGGCGCGCGTGCCGCGCAAGCCCTGATCGGCGGCCTCAGGGCAGGACGGCGATCAGGGCGAAGACCAGCTGAGGCATGGGCGGCTGCGAGAGGTCGGCCGCCGTCCCGGTGAGCTGGAGGGTGCCCATGCGCATGTTCCCGCCGCAGCCGACGCCGCCCGTCCAGAAGCCGGGCTGCTGGGCCGGGTTCAGGTCGAACGAGCAGCGGCCGCCGTCGGTGGTCCCCTGGATCTCCGAGCCCTTGAAGGTGAACCACACCTGGCGCTGGAACCACATCCCCTGGACGCTCACGGTGGGGACCTTCCCCGGCTTCTGGACCACGAAGAGGTCCACGCCGTCTCCGGTGACGCGCCCGGGCTGGACCTTCACGATCATCTCCCGGCCGCCCACGTTCCCGCGCCAGGTCCCGTCGTCGGCGCGGGTCATGTTCACGCGGGGTCCGACCATGCGGAAGTCGCTGAAGGCCACCGAGGTCCCGGAGTCCTGGGCGTCCCAGAAGACCTCGCCCGAGGCCTGGAAGTCCTTCGGCTTCGTCTCCCCGGGGGCAGGCGTGCTGACCGCGACGGGGGTTCCGGACGGCGTGGCGCATCCGAGGAGGACCGAGGCGGCGGCGAGTGCGGCGAGTCGGGAAGGGGTCATGCCGGCAGTAATCCAGCGAACACGCGGTTACTCAAGCACCCGGGCGGGGGATGGCGATCGCCCCCACCCCGCACCGGGCGCCACACCCGGGGTCACGCCCCGGCGATGGGGGCGATGGTCGTGGTCGCGGCCGGGGTCGGGCCGGGAGGCACCGGCTGGCCGGCCCTGGAGCGGAGCACGGCGCCGAACACCAGGAACCACGCGCTGATCATCGCCATCACGCCCACGAAGGGGATCTCGCTCACCAGCACCACGATGGCGGTCCCGATGGCGAGCTGGATGACCGTGCTCCCCTTGCGCTCCCCGATGGGGATGGCCCGGCCGACGAGCAGCGCCAGCGCGGTGTACCCGAGGACCCCCGCGATCAGGATCGCGATGAGCTGCACCGGGACGAGCAGGATGCCGATCACCGTGACCACGAGGAGGACGGTCAGCACCGGCATGGCGACCGTCCCGAGCAGGCCCACGAGCACGTCGCGGAGCGGCGAGCGCGTCAGGCTGGCGGTCACCCGGTCGAGCCGCGCCGGGACCACCGCGAGGAGGAGCAGGCCGAGCAGGAAGAAGACCACGAACTTGGCCAGTGCCTGGCCGATCTTGAGCCCCACCGAGAGCCCCTTGGCGGCCGGCGTGGAGGGAGCGGCCAGCCCGACGAGCGCGCCGATGCCGGGGACGCTGACCGAGACCTCCTGGCCGTCGACGATCCCACCCTGGTCGATGGAGACCTCGCCCCCCACGCTGACCGCGTCGTTGCCGACGTGTGCGCCCGGGGACACGTGGACGTTGCCGCCCACCGCCACGACCTCGCGCTCCACGGTCGCTCCCGGCTCGAGCTCCACCGAGCCCAGGACGGCCGTGACCTGCCGTGCCGACGCTCCCGCGCCCACCCGGACGTTCCCGCGCAGGGCCACCACGTCGCGCCAGCGCTCGCCGGGCCCGATGTTCACGTCACCGGAGATGACCTTGTCCCGCCTGGATCCGCCCTCGGCCGTGCCGGGGGCCTCGGGCGCATCGGGGGGCTCGGGCGGGGTCGGGCCGGAGAGCTCGATCTGCGCGTCGCGGAGGGCCTCCTTGGCCGCCTGCCGTGCCTCGTCGGCGATCCCGCGGAGGTCCTCGGTGAGCATCTCGCCGTTCGCGTCGAACACCAGCCGGCGCTTGTCACCCCGGATGACCACCCGCGGACCAGACTCCCGGGCGACCGTGACCACCGCGCCCTCGCGCGTCGCGGTGAGTCCGGACTGGCCCAGGACCGCCTTGAGCGCGTCCTCGACCGGCGTGTTCTTGAAGCTCGCGTTCACGGCGCCGCGGAGCCCGGGGGGCAGCACGATGGACCACTCGGCCGCCTCGGCGATCTTCCGGAGGGCGCGGTCCACCGGCGCGTCGGTGAAGCTCGCCGTCACCTTCTTCCCGCTCGGCGCGGCGAAGCCGGAGAGCACCGGCGTCTCCACCGCGGCCGGCAGGCTCGGCGCGACGGTGACGGTGGTCCCGCGGCGGGTGGCCGCCAGCGGCGTCCCCTCGAGCACGGCCACCAGCGCGTCCTCCACCGGGACGTCGCGCAGGGTGATGACGAGCATCCGGTCGCCGGCGCGGCCGGTGTTGGCGACGAGGGACCACCCGGCGGCGTCGGCGATCTTCCGCAGGGCCTTGTCCACGGTCATCTTCGAGTCGGACAGGCTCACCCGGGCCCCGGAGGCCTTGTCGGGCCACTCGCCCTGCAGCCGGGTCGCGGGCGCCGGGTGCCCGGCGCGGGACGACGGGGGCGCCGGAGGTACCGGAAGCGCCGGCGGGGCGGCGAGGGCGAGGGCGACGAGCAGCGAGGAGAGCATGGTGGGACTCCGGCTCAGGCGGCCTGGTGGCCGTGGCGGGGGGCGGAGAGGCGGGCGATGGCCAGGAAGAGGGGGATGCCGACGGCGGCGACGCCCACGATGATCTGGAGGCGCAGCGCCGACACGACCGGCGAGAGCACGTCGGTGGAGATGCGGACGGCCTGGAGGAGCTGCACCGCTGCCGAGGAGGCGGCGGAGAGGGCCGGCGCCCAGGCGGACTGCCCGGCGATGGCCAGGGCGGCGACGATGGACGCGGCCACCGTGCCCAGCACCGCCGCGGTGACCCGGCGCTCGGCGGCGCGGACGGACTCCTGCTCCTCGATGCGCGCCATCACGCCGGCGGTGAAGTCGGCCGGGGGCTCGGCGACCGGCAGGGCGGAGAGCGCCTCGGAGAGGGCCTGGAAGGAGGCCACCATCGCCTCGCAGTGCGGGCAGGCGGCGACGTGGGCCGCCACGCGGGCGGCGTCGGACTCGGAGAGGCAGTCCTCGAGGAGGAGCTGGGCCTCGTCCTCGGTCAGGTGACGGACGTCGTTCATGGCGAGACCTCCTGGCCCTCGAGCAGGCCCCGGAGCTGGGCGCGGGCGCGGTGCAGCCACGTCATCACCGTGCCCATGGGGATTCCCATGGTCGCGGCGATCTCCCTGTAGGAGAGCTGTTCGACGTGGAAGAGCTGCACCACCTCGCGGTAGTTGGGCGGCAGCGCCGCGACGGCCCGTTCCAGGGCCTCGCGCGTCTGGGACTTCTGGATGGCGTCGTCGGCCCGCTCCGCCGACCCGTCGGCGAGCTCGTGCGGCGGGCCGTCCTCGTCGTCGGCGTCGAGCTCGACCCGCGCGCGGGCCGGGATGCGGCGCCGGAGCAGGTCGAGGCAGTGATTTCGGGCGATGCGCAGCACCCAGGGCGCGAAGGCCTGCTCGAGGTCGTAGGTCTCGAGCGACGCATAGGCGCGGGTGAAAGCCTCCTGGGCGGCGTCGCGGGCCTCCTCCGGGTCGGAGAGGAGCCGCAGGCACAGCCCGTAGACCGAGCGCTTGTTCTCCTCGACCAGCCGGGCGAATGCATGTCGGTCGCCGCGGGCGGCGGAGACGGCGAGGCTCGCGTCGTGGGACGGAGGCACGAAGAGGACCCGATCCCCCTGCTTCGTCGCGGGCCAGGAGACGCGGGAACCTATCCCGGGGAGTGCGTGGGCTGCAACCATGCTCCCCCCTACGGCCCAGGGAACCGGCTATTTCGGCGAAATCACCCGCCTTGACGGGAAAACCACCCGGGTTCTAGATGGCCTCGTGGACCCGGGCCCTCCCATCGAGATCGACGGTGCCACGGGGGAGGGGGGCGGCCAGGTGCTGCGGACGGCGCTGTCCCTCTCGGCCATCACCGGCCGGCCGTTCCGGGCACGGCAGCTCCGCCGAGACCGACAGAAGGCCGGCCTCCGGCCCCAGCACGTGGCTGCTGCCCGGGCGACGGCGGCCATCTGCTCCGGCCGGCTGACCGGCGACGCGGTCGGTTCGATGGAAGTATCCCTGGAACCACGGGTGGTTACGCCCGGAGGAACCTGGCACTTCGACATCGGCACGGCCGGCTCGGCCCCGCTCCTCTTCCAGACGCTTTGCTTCCCCCTGGCGATTGCGGGGGGGGAAGCCTCCGTCTCCCTCCACGGGGGTACCCACCAGGACCACAGCCCGTCGTTCCACTACCTGGCCCTGGTCTGGGCGCCCGCGGTCGGGAGGCTCGGATTCCCGCTGGAGCTGTCGCTCCAGCGGGCTGGCTTCTACCCGGAAGGGGGTGGGGAGCTGACGGCCCGGGTTCATCCGGCCCGTGCCATGCCCCCGCTCGACCTCCGACACCGGGGGAACCTCGTCGAGGCCGAGGCGGTCTCGCTGGTTGCCGGGATCGACTTCGCGGTTGCGGAGCGCCAGGCGGAGCGCGCCGAGCGGAGGATGCGGGCGGGGGGCGTGGTCTGCACCACCCGGGCCGTGCCCATGCCGGCCGGTCCATCCCGGGGGAGCCACCTCCTCGTCGTGGCCCGCTTCGACCGGACCACGTCCGGCCACTCGGCGACGGCCACGGGCGACGGGGACCCCGACCGGGTGGCCGACGACGCGGTCGCGTCCTTCGTTCGCTTCGTCGACGCCCGCGGCGCGGTCGACCCCCACCTGGCCGACCAGCTCCTCCTGCCGGCGGCGCTCGTGGCGGCGGGCCGCGTCCCCCGGCCGGACGGGCTGGAGCGGACGACCCGCTTCTCGGTCGGGGAGGTGACCCGGCACCTCACCACGAACGCGTCCATCATCCCGTCGTTCCTGCCGGTGGACGTGACGGTCTCCGGGCCGGTGGGGGGCCCGGGCGAGGTGGTCATCTCGCCCCGCGCCTAGAACCAGCCGCGGCGCCGGAAGAGCACCCACATCGCGGGCGGCAGCGAGAGCACCGTGGCCGCCACGAGCCACCAGCCCTCGACGCGCCCGGTGCCGGGCAGGTTCATCCCGAACACGCTCGTGATGAACGTGAGCGGCAGGAAGACGGTGGCAACGAGGGCCATGCGGGCCATGACCGCGGAGAGCCGGTTGTTCACGGATGAGAGGTAGATCTCCATGGTCTGCGAGGCGAGATCGCGGGCCACGTCGAGCTCCTCGGTGATGCGCACCACGTGATCCTGCACGTCGCGGAAGTAGGCCACGTTCCGGTCCCGGACCACCGGCTGGCCTGGGCGGGCGAGCGCCGCGAGCACCTCGCGCTGGGGAGCCAGGCGACGGCGCAGGTGCGCGAGCCGGTGGCGCAGGGCGGCGATGCGGGCCACCACCTCCCGCTCCCGCGGGTTCTCGAGGGTCTCCTCGTTCAGGACCTCGACCTCGTCGGAGAGCGCGTCGGCCAGCTGGAAGTGGGCGTCGGTGATGGCGTCGTAGACGAGGTAGAGCGCGAAGTCGGGACCGCGCTCCAGGGCGGGCGCGTCGACCTCCAGCCGGGCGAAGACCAGGTCGAGCTCGGCGATCCGGTCCACGTGGACGGTGACGAGCGCCTCCGGGGTGAGGAAGGCGTGGAGCTCGGCGTCGCAGGGCTCGGTCCCGCCGGGCGCGGCCGGATCCGACGCGAGGCGGTGGAGGACGACGAAGGCGGTGCCGGGATAGTCCTCGAACTTGGTGCGCTGGCCGGCGTGGGCCGCGTCCTCGAGCGCGAGCGGGTGGAAGCCGAACCGGCTCGCCAGCCAGTCGAGGTTCTCCGGCTCCGGGCTGCAGTCGATCCAGGTGATGGCCCCCGGGGTGGCGAGCGCGCGCCCCCCGCTCCGGACCGCCTGCCCGTCGAGCCGCAGGACGCGAAGCATGCCCCATCCTCCCACGTCCGCACGCCGCGCGGGGCCTCCGCGTGGGTGCGCCGTCGCGTTGACCGGGAGCGGTCCTCCGGGTATAGCCCCGCCACCATGGAGATGACGCTCGAGGGCGCGATGGCCGCCCTACGCAAGGTGATGGACCCCGAGCTCCACCGCGACATCGTGAGCCTCGGGATGGTGAAGGACCTCAAGGTCGAGGGCGGAGCCGCCTCCCTGCAGGTCGAGCTCACCACGCCGGCCTGCCCGCTCAAGGACACCATCGCGAAGGACGTGGAGGCGGCCCTGCGCGCCGCCGGCGCGACCCGGGTCGACCTGCGCTTCGGCGCCAAGGTCCGCTCGGCGCCGGGCGTGGCCCAGGCCTCCCTCACCCCCGGCGTGAAGAACATCGTCCTCGTGGGCGCGGGGAAGGGCGGGGTGGGGAAGTCCACCGTCACCATCAACCTGGCCCTCGCGCTCACCCGGGCCGGCGCCAAGGTGGGCGTGCTCGACGCCGACATCTACGGCCCGTCGCTCCCGCTGCTCACCGGCGTCACCGAGCGGCCCCGGACCGTGGAGGGGAACCGGCTCGACCCCATCGAGGCCCACGGCCTCAAGCTCATGTCCATCGGCTTCCTGGTCGATCCCGACCAGGCCATGATCTGGCGCGGTCCCATGGTCACCGGCGCGCTCCTGCAGCTCATGCGCGACGTCAACTGGGGAGAGCTCGACTACCTGCTGCTCGACCTCCCTCCCGGTACCGGCGACGTCCCGCTCACGCTGGCCCAGAACGTCAAGGCCGCGGGGGTCGTGCTCGTCTCCACGCCGCAGGACATGGCGCTCGCCGACGTCATCCGCGCGAAGCTCATGTTCGACAAAGTCGGCATACCGGTCCTCGGGATCGTGGAGAACATGTCCACGTTCATCTGCCCGCACTGCCGCGGCGAGACGCCCATCTTCGACCGGGGAGGGGCGCGGGCCGCCGCCGAGCGCATGGGGATCCGCTTCCTCGGCGAGATTCCCCTCGACCTCGCCGTGCGCGAGGGAGGCGACGCCGGCGTGCCGGTGGTCGAGGCCCTCCCCGACGGCCCGCAGGCCCGGGCCTTCCTCTCCATGGCCGGACAGGTCGCCGGCGCGGTCAGCGTCCAGGTCATGAAGGCCCCCCGGCTCCCGGTCATCGGCCAGCAGCCCCGGGCCTGATCGTCCGGCCGGCCGATCCGGCCCTGTCCCACCTGCGCCCTCGTCCGGGATGCGGTAGGCTTTCTCCATGGCCGACCCGGAGATCCCCGAGGACCCCACCACCACGCCCGACAGCGCCCCGGGCGGGCCCGGAACCGTCGGCTTCGTGGCCGACGTGGTCCGCAAGGCCGTCCTCACCGGCGTCGGAGCGCTCTTCCTCACCGAGGAGGGGGCGCGGAAGGTGGCCCGGGAGTGGAAGCTCCCGAAGGACCTCGCCACCTACCTCGTCTCCCAGGCGGCCGGGGCCCGCGACGAGGTCCTGCGCGTCGTCGGCCAGGAGCTCCGGCGGCTGCTCGACTCGGAGACCTTCCGCCAGGAGATCCTGAAGTCGCTCGAGAACATGACGGTCGAGATCCACGCCGAGATGCGGCTCAAGGCCTCCGACGGCGAGCCGAGCCCGCCGGTGCGGGTCCGCGTGAAGCGCAAGCCCCGTCCCGGGCCGGAGGACGACGAGAGGTGAAGGGGGCGCTCCGCCTCCTGCTCTTGCTCGGTCTCGCCGCCATCGGGCTCTTCCTGGCCCGCGGGATCCCGCGCTCCGTGACGCTGGTCTACGACCTGGAGGACCCGGCGGAGATCCGCCTCCTCGAGGTGGACGTGCGGAACGCGGAGGGTGCGCTTCGCCACGCCGAGTACCGCTTCCCCGACGGCGCACCGCGGCAGGTCCGGCAGGACGTCCGGCTCCCGGACGGCAGCTACGAGGTGCTGCTCCGGGTCTCCCGGGCCGGCGGTCGGCCCGGGGCGGCGCGGCTCCCGCTCCTCGTCGCGGAGAGCGGCCCGGTGGTGCTGGCCGTCCACGACCGGCCCGCACGCGCCGATTGACAAGCGCGTCGCGCCTCCGTATCACGGACCGTCCCGTCGAGAAGGAGCGTGCATGGCCATCCAGCGCATCGCAGTCGTCGGCGCAGGGCAGATGGGGAGCGGCATCGCGCAGGTCGCCGCCCAGTCCGGGCTGTCCGTGGTCCTCGTCGACGGCGTCCCCGGCCTCTCGGCGAAGGCGCACGCCCGCATGGCCGGGGCCCTCCAGAAGCTCGTCGACAAGGGCAAGATCGGGGCCGACGTCCGGCAGGGCATCCTCGACCGGATCACGCCCTCCGACGCGGTGGACGCCGCGGCCGGGGCGGACCTCGCCATCGAGGCCATCGTCGAGAAGGTCGAGCCCAAGATCGAGCTCTTCCGCAAGCTCGACGCCCTGCTGCCGGCCCACGCCATCCTGGCGTCGAACACGAGCTCCATCTCCATCACGCAGCTCGCGGCCGCCACCGGCCGTCCGGAGCGGTTCATCGGGATGCACTTCATGAACCCGCCGCCGGTGATGCAGCTCATCGAGATCATCCGCGGGCTCCAGACCTCCGACGAGACCTGGACCACGGTGAACGACCTGGCGACGAAGCGCTTCGGCAAGACCACGGTGACCTCCAAGGACGTGCCCGGGTTCATCGTGAACCGGGTGCTCATCCCGCTCATCAACGAGGCCTGCTTCGCGCTCCAGGAGGGGCTGGCCACGCGCGAGGACATCGACACCGGCGTGAAGCTCGGGCTGAACCACCCCATGGGGCCGCTCACGCTGGCCGACTTCATCGGCCTCGACACCTGCCTCTTCATCGCCGACGTGCTCCACCGGGAGCTCGGCGACGACAAGTACCGGCCGGCCGCGCTGCTCCGCCAGTACGTCGCGGCGGGCTGGCTCGGGCGCAAGAGCGGCCGCGGCTTCTACACGTACGGTTGAGCCGCGCCGCGCGCGGCGGGGAGGCACGATGCAGCTCGAGAACATCCTGTGGCGGGTTGAGGACGGGGTGGGGTTCGTCACCATGAACCGCCCCAAGGCGCTGAACGCGCTCGACACCCGCACGGTGGCCGAGCTCGGCCTCGTGCTCGACGCCGCCCTGGCCGACGCCTCCCTGCGGGCGCTGGTCGTTACCGGCGCCGGGGAGAAGGCCTTCGTCGCCGGCGCCGACATCGCCGAGATGTCGCGCCTCACCCCGCTCCAGGCCCGCCACTTCGCGGAGGCCGGACAGCGCACCTTCGAGAAGCTCGAGGCGCTTCCCTTCGTCACCATCGCCGCGGTGAACGGCTTCGCCCTGGGCGGCGGCTGCGAGCTCGCCATGGCCTGCGACCTCGTCTACGCGAGCGAGAAGGCCCGCTTCGGCCAGCCCGAGGTGAACCTGGGCATCATTCCCGCATTCGGGGGCACCCAGCGGCTCCAGCGGCGCGTGGGCCCGGCCCGGGCCATGGAGATGATCCTCACCGGCGACATGGCGGACGCCGCCACGGCGAAGGCCTGGGGCCTCGCGCTCGACGTGCTCCCCCCCGAGCGCCTCCTCGAGCACGCCGTCGCCCAGGCCCGGAAGATCGCGTCGAAGGGGCCCGGCGCGGTGGCCGCCGCCAAGCGCATCCTCCGCGCCACGGCCCGGCCGCAGCTCGGTGCGGGCCAGGAGATGGAGGCGGTCGCCTTCGGCATGCTCTTCGGCACCGCAGACGGCAAGGAAGGGCTCACCGCGTTCGTCGAGAAGCGTCCCGCCCGTTTCCAGGGCGCCTGACCCCAGAGGAGAACGATGGACATCCAGCTCACCGAGGAGCAGCGCCAGGTCCGGGATCTTTGCCGGCAGTTCGCCGATTCGGAGCTCCGGCCCAACGCCCGGAAGTGGGACCTCGATCACGTCTTCCCCGCCGACGCCGTGAAGAAGCTCGGCGAGATGGGGCTCCTCGGCGTGGCGGTCCCGGCCGAGCTGGGCGGCGCCGGCATGGACAACGTGAGCTACGCGCTCGCCATGGAGGAGATCTCCCGCGGCTGCGCCGGCACCGGCGTCATCATGAGCGTGAACAACTCGCTCTACTGCGACCCGGTGATGAAGTTCGGCACCGACGAGCAGAAGCGCGACTTCCTCGTGCCCTTCGCCCGGGGCGAGCGGCTCGGCGCCTTCGCCCTCACCGAGCCCACCAGCGGATCCGACGCGGCCGAGATGCGCACCGTGGCGGTCAAGAAGGGCAACGAGTACGTGCTGAACGGGACGAAGAACTTCATCACCAACGGCCCGCAGGCCGACGTGGTGCTGGTCTTCGCGGTCACCGACCGCGCCAAGGGGCACAAGGGCACGAGCGCCTTCCTGGTCCCGGGCTCGGTCAAGGGATTCACCCGGAGCAAGGCCGACGAGAAGGTCGGCATCCGCGCCTCGGGCTCCTGCACGCTCTTCTTCGAGGACGTGGTCCTCCCCGAGCGGTTCCGGCTCGGCGCCGAGGGGGAGGGGTTCAAGGTCGCCATGCAGACCCTGGACGGAGGCCGAATCGGCATCGCCGCCCAGGCGCTCGGCATCGCCCAGGCCGCCTACGAGGAGGCCCGCGACTACGCCAAGGAGCGCAAGGCCTTCGGCCAGCCCATCACCCAGTTCCAGGCCATCCAGTTCATGCTGGCCGACATGGCCACCGAGATCGACGCGGCGCGGCTGCTCGTGTGGCGGGCCGCCTGGATGAAGGACCAGGGCGTCCGCCACAGCGCCGAGAGCGCCATGGCGAAGCTCTTCGCCTCCGAGATGTGCGAGCGGGTGACCTCCAAGGCCATCCAGGTCCACGGCGGCTACGGGTACGTGAAGGAGTACGACGTCGAGCGCCACTGGCGGGACAGCCGCATCACCGAGATCTACGAGGGGACAAGCGAGATCCAGCGGCTGGTGATCGCCGCCAACGTGCTGAAGGGCTAGCGGGTGCACTTCGAAGGGACCGAGACCCAGCGCGCGGTGGAGGCCGCCGCGCGGAAGTTCGCCACCGAGCGGGCCGCGCCGGCCGCGGGAGAGGCGGACCGGACCGGGAGGTTCCCGGAGGAGCTCGTCCGGGAGCTCGGGGCGCTCGGGCTCCTCGCCGTGAACGTGCCGGCGGCGTACGGCGGCTCGGAGGCGGGCGCGGTGGCCTACGCGCTCGCCATCATGGAGATCGCCCGCGCCGACTGCGCGCTCGCGGTCACCATGGCCGTCACCAACATGGTCGGAGAGACCATCGCGCGCTTCGGCACCGAGGAGCAGAAGGCGCGCTGCCTGCCGCGGCTCGCCTCCGGGGAGTGGCTGGCCGGGTCCTTCGGTCTGTCCGAGCCCCAGGCCGGAAGCGATCCCAACTCCATGACCACCCGTGCCGACCTGCGCGGCGACCGGTGGGTGCTGAACGGCGCCAAGCAGTGGATCACGAGCGGCGACCGGGCCGGCGCGCTCATCGTCTGGGCCCGCACCGACATCGGGGCCGGCAACAAGGGCATCACCGCGTTCCTGGTCGAGGGCGGCACGCCGGGCCTCGTCGTCGGGCGTCACGAGGAGAAGATGGGCATCCGCTCCTCGAGCACCGTCTCGCTCACCTTCGAGGACTGCGCGATCCCGGCGTCGGCGGTGCTGGGGCAGCTCGGCCACGGCCTGCGGGTGGCGCTCGCCGCCCTCGACGGCGGGCGCATCGGCATCGCCTCGCAGGCCACCGGCACCATCCGGGCGGCGCTCGAGGCCTCGGCGCGCTACGCGCGCGATCGCCAGGCCTTCGGGAAGGCCATCGCCGAGTTCCAGGCCGTGTCCTTCGCCATCGCCGACATGCGCACCGCGCACGACGCGGCGCGGCTGCTCACGCTCCGCGCGGCGGCGCTCAAGGAGGCCGGACAGCCGTTCGGGCAGGAGGCGGCCATGGCCAAGCTCTTCGCCAGCGAGGCCGCCCAGGTGGCGGTCTCGAAGGCCGTCCAGATCCACGGCGGCTACGGCTACATCGACGAGTTCCCGGTCGAGCGGATCTTCCGGGACGCCCGCGTGCAGACCATCTACGAGGGCACGAGCGAGATCCAGCGCCTGGTCATCGCCCGGCACCTGCTCGCCTGAGGGGTTGCACCCCGGCCGCCCGGCCATTAGCCCATCCGCATGGAGCGGGTGTTCACGACGGGGGACCTGGCCCGGGCGACCGGCGAGACGGTCCGGACCATCCGTTTCTACGAGGAGCAGGGACTGCTCGCCGCGGTGTCGGTCAGCGGGGGCGGGCACCGCCGCTACGACCGGGGGGCCCTGGAGCGGCTCCAGCTCGTGCTCGACCTGCGCGAGCTCGGGCTCTCGATCGCCGACGTCCGGGCCTTGCTCGCGCTGCGCGAGGGGTGCCGCAGCGCAGTCGACTTCCGCCAGATCCTCCGGGAGCGCCTGCCGGCGCACCTGGCCCAGGCGCGCGTCCGCATCGACCGGCTTCGCCGGCTCGAGAGCGAGCTCCGCCAGGCGCTCGCCTCGGTGTCGGGGGACGACGCCGCCGATCCGGCCACGACGCCGTGCCCGTGCACCGTGGCGGCGACGCAGGGCGCCCCGCGCATCGTCCGGGTCCTGGCCCGGAGCGGGGCGTGCGCGGGAGGGCGGCACGGGGCGACCCCGGCCGGCCCCGGCCGCGATCGAGGCGAGGAGGCCGAGGGCGACGACGCCAGCATCGTCCACGCCTGACGGGCTTTCTTGCCCATTTTCACCCCCCCTCGTCTAGTTTACATAATATACATTATCGGACTCACTGGGGATGATCGACGATCGCCTTCGAAGGACCGCGCGGACCGCCTTCCTGGCGCTCCTCATGGTCCATTGCGCCGACCGCCCCGCGCCGACCGGCGCGGCGGCCCCGACGCCGGTCGCACTCGCCCCCACCGCCTCCAGCGGCCCGTCCGGAGAATCTGGACCACCTGGACCATCGGGACCATCGGGACCGTCCGAGCCGTCCGAGCCGCCAGTGGCCTCCATCCCTTCGCCTTCGGCCGCCGCCCTCGTCGCGGGCACCCGCGTGGCGCTCGACGGCGAGGTCCCGGAGCCGGCCGTCGATCCGGCGGCCTCCTTCGAGGTCCGCGCGCCGATCCCGCTCCGCGAGACCCGACTCGTGCTCCTCGATTCCCGCGGCGCACTCGTCGCGTCCGCGGCCGAGGCCGAGTTCGGCGTCACGTCGCGGTTCACGCTGGTGCCGGCCGAGCCCCTCGTCCCGGCGGGTCGCTACACGCTGCGGCTCGAGGGGCTGCGCGGTCGCCACCCGGCCGACGCCGGCGGAAAGCGCTACGAGCCGCTCGCCTTCCCGTTCCAGGTCTCGGGCGACCCGCCCCCGCCGCCGTCCCGCAAGTCGAAGCGGCGCGCCGCGCGCTGAGCGGCCCGCGCCGGCCTCTCAGCCGCCGCCGGCCCCGACGATGGCCGGAAGCACCGGGAGATCGGCCTCGCACAGGTCTAGCCTCGCGAGCGCCTCCGGTGTCACCCAGTCCATGGCGGCGGCGCCGACGAGCCGGGGCTCGGACCCCGCGGTCAGCGTGCACGCGTAGAACGCCAGCTCCACCTCGAGGTCCGGGTATCGATGGCGCGTGCGTGCGACGAGCGCCCCCACCGAGGCCTCGCAGTCGAGCTCCTCGCGGATCTCGCGCACCAGCGCGGCCGGCTCCGACTCCCCGGGCTCCACCTTGCCGCCCGGGAACTCCCACTGCCCGCCCCGCGCGGCATGCGCATGACGCCGGGTGACGAGGATGCGTCCGTCCCGGCGGAGGACCGCCGCGACCACGCGAACGCTCCTCACTTCAGGTCGACGGCGATGAGCTCGCCCGCGTTGGAGAGGACGTAGAGCCGCCGCCCGAGCATGGCCGGGCTCCCGGTGGCGCCCGAGCCGCGGGTGAAGAAGCGCACCTTCTTCCCGTTGCGCCGGTCGAGCAGGAGCAGCCCCTTGCCGATGGGGACCAGGACGAGCCCGCGCGTGACGAGCGGGTCCGCGAGCGGTGAGCCGTCGTGCGGGGTCACCCAGAGCTGCTTGCCCGTCCGGGTGTCGAACCCCAGGACCTCGCGGGTCGTGACGACCACGAAGAGGTCGCCGTCCAGCCGGGTCTTGTAGGCCTCCGGCGCGCGCGCCTCCCAGATCGGCGAGCCGGTCTGCCGGTCGAGCGCCGCCACCTGGCCCGCGTAGCTCGCGACGAAGACCCGGTCCTTCGAGACCTGGACCCCGCCGTTCACGTCGGGGTAGACGCCGCGGCCGACCTTGCGGTCCCAGCGGACCGCCCCGGTGAGCGCGTCGAGCGCGACCACGCTGCCGTCGGCGAACCCCTGGTACAGCACGCCGTCGGCCACCGCCGGCCGGCCCACCCCGAGGATGACGAACTTGGCCGAGGGCTCCCGCCGGAAGTGCCATTTCCAGGCGCCCGTGCGTGCCTCGAGCGCGAGGACGGTGCCCTCGAGGGTGGCGACGTAGACCAGGTCGCCCGCCACCACCGGCTCGGTGGCGAACTCCTCCTTGAAGGTGTACGTCCAGCGCGGCTCGCCGCGCACGGCGTCGAGCGCGTGCACCTTGCCGTCGATGCCGGCGATGATGGCGACCCCGTCGCCCACCGCGGGCGCGGCGAGGTAGGGCCCCTTCCCCCTCCAGTGCCAGAGCTCCTTGCCGTCGGGCGAGTAGGCCTGCACGTACCCGTCGCGGGTGGAGACCACGACCATGCCGGTGAGCGGATCGATTCCCGGACCGGCGGGCTCGAACGGCTTGTACTCGAGGAGGTACGGCTCGACGAGCGCCTTTCGCCAGGCGACGGCGAAGAGCCCGTCGGTGGCGACCGGGGGCGGCGGCGGGGCCGCCAGCGCCAGCGCGAGGAACGCTGCGACCGCGCCGGCGGGCATCGTCTACCGGTTCCCGCCCAGGGAGGCGAGCTGCCGGTCGGCCTCCGGACGGAGCTGGGAATCCTTGAACTCCTGGGGGAAGGCCTCGAGGAGCTTGCGCGCCTCGTCCGGCTTCCCGCTGCGCGCGAGCAGCCGGGCGCGCTCGAGCGAGGCCCGGTCGGCGCGGGCGGGAGCCTGGGTCGGGAGCTTCTCGAGCGCCGCCAGCGCGCCCGGGACGTCGCCCTTCGCCTCCTTGGCGCGGGCGACCCCCTCGATGGCCAGGAAGGCGAGCGAGTCCTTCGGGCCCGACCCGGCCAGGTAGCCGTCGTAGTCGGCGATGGCCGCGTCCCAGCTGGCGAGGCGGAGGTTCGCCGCGGCGGCGGCGAGCGCGGCCGTCCGGGCGGCCTCGGAGGAGGGATAGGTCTTGCGCAGCTCGCCGGCCTTGCCGAGCACGGCGCGGTACTGGGACTGGCTGTCCGGGAAGGTCGGGACGCCCGCGCCGGGCAGCGGCACCGACGAGATCTGCCCGTCGGCGTCGTCGAGGGTCCGGTAGAGCAGCGCCCCCGCGGCGGCCTTCCGCGAGTCCATCCACGCCATGGCGCCGAGGACGATGGCCACCACCACGAGCGCCCCGAGCACGGCGCCGACGATGGTGCGCTGCTTCCCGCCGATCCAGGCGGCTGCCTTCCCGGCAGCGGTCTGGAAGGCGTCGGGGGCCTTCATGTCCTTCCGCGTCAGCTCTTCACCGTGGTGCTTCGACATGTTCCTCCCGCCAATCCCTGCGAAAAGTCGGCACAATCTAGGCGGGGTGCCCGGGGGCGTCAAGCACCGCGGCGACCCTTCCGCGCGCGTCCCGGGCGGCCGCGCCGCGATCGCTCCCGGTACACGAAGCGGAGCGGGACCCGGAGGCCGAAGGCCTCGCGGAAGCGGTTCTCCACGAAGCGCTTGTAGTGGTCGGGGATGGTCTCCGGGCGGCTCGCCTGGAGGACCAGCGTGGGGGGGGCCGTCGAGGCCATGCTCACGTAGTAGAGCTTCACCGGGTGGCCGTGCGACAGCGGCGCCGGGTGCGCCTCCTGGATGGCCTCGAGGAGCTCGTTGAGCCGCGGGGTCGGCAGGCGCGCCCGGAACTGCTGCGCGAGCCGCACCGCCTCCCGCAGGACCGCGGTGACCCCGCTGCCCTCGCTGGCGGAGACGAAGAGCACCGGCGCCCAGGAGACGAACGGCAGCCGCTTCGCGAGCTCGTCGCGGTACCAGCGCTGGGTGGCCCCGGCCTCCCGCGCGACGTCCCACTTGTTCACCACGACGACGAGCGGACGGGCACGCTCCACGATGAGGCCGGCCAGGCGGGCGTCCTGGTCGGCCCCCGCCTCCTGCGCGTCGAGCACCAGCGCGACCACGTCCGCGCCGTCGATGGAGCGCATGGCCCGGACCACGGCGAACTGCTCGACCTTCTGCGCGATGGAGCGCTTGCGCCGGATCCCCGCCGTGTCGGTGAGGACGAAGGCCCGCCCCTCGTGCACGAACTCCGCGTCGATGCTGTCGCGGGTGGTCCCGGCCACCTCCGAGACGATCTGGCGCTGCTCGCGGAGCAGCGCGTTCACGAGCGTGCTCTTGCCCACGTTGGGACGGCCGACGATGGCGAGCCGGATCGGGCCGTCGGCGCCCTCCCCGGCCTCCCCGGCCGGCTCCTCATCGTCGCCGTCGCGATCGGCCTCCCGCTCCTCCTCCTCGGCCTCCCGATCGCGGCGCGCCCGCCGGCCGCCGGCCAGCTCGGGTGGGGCCTCCGGCGCCGGCGTCCCCCGGTCGGCCAGCGCGGCCAGCACCCCCTCCATGAGGGCCTCGACGCCGCGGGCGTGCTCCGCCGAGATCGGGTAGACGTCGCCGAAGCCGAGGCCGTAGAACTCGGCGATGGGCGACGCGCCCTCGGTCCCGGCCGTGTCCATCTTGTTCACGGCCACGAAGAGCGGCTTGCCCGACGGCCGGAGCAGGTCGGCCACGGCGCGGTCGACCGCGGTCGGTCCCTCCCGTCCGTCCACGACGAGCACCACCGCCGAGGCCTCGTCCACGGCGAGCCGCGCCTGCTCCTGCACGAGCCGCATGAGGGCGCGATCGACGGATTCCCCGGGGCGCGCCGGGGAGACCGGGTCGAACCCACCGGTGTCCACGGCGGAGAGCAGCCGGCCGTCCCAGGTCAGGTCACCGTAGTTCCGGTCCCGGGTCACGCCCGGCACGTCCTCCACGATGGCGGCCCGCCGCCCCATGATCCGGTTGAAGAGCGTGGACTTCCCCACGTTGGGGCGGCCCACGAGCGCGAGCAGCGGTCGCGGGGTCACGAGGAGATCCCCAGCCGCCGCAGCGCGTCGAGCCGCTCGGACCAGCGCTCCTCGACCTTCACGGTGAGGCGCAGGAAGACCTTCGCACCGAGGAGTCGCTCCATCCGTTCCCGGGCGCGCGTGCCCACCGTCTTCAGCATGGCGCCCCCCTTGCCGATGACGATGGCCTTCTGCGACGCGCGCTCCACCCAGACGACGGCCCCGATGCGGATGAGCCCGCCGTCCTCCCGCCGATCCGACTCGTCGAACTCCTCCACCTCGACCGCGCAGGCGTAGGGGAGTTCGTCGCGGGTCAGCTCCATCACCTGCTCCCGGACGTACTCGGCCGCGATGACCCGCTCGGCCTGGTCGGTCATCACGTCGGGGGGGAAGAGCGGCGCCTCGGAGGGCGGGAGGTGGCGCGCCAGCGCGCTCGCCAGCCGGTCGACGTTGTCGCCGTCGAGCGCCGAGAAGGGGACCACCTCCGCCCAGTCGTGGAGCGACCGGTGGGCCTCGATGAAGGGAAGGAGCGCCTCGCGGGGGACGCGGTCCATCTTGTTCACCCCGAGCACGGCCGGGACGCCCCGCCGACGGACCTCGTCGACGATCCAGCGCACCGTCTCCCCCACCTCGACCTTGCCACCCGGGCCGGTGCCGGCCTCGACGAGCACCAGCGCGACGTCCACCTCCGAGAGGGTGGAAAGCGCGGTCTCCACCATCCGCCGGTTGAGCGGCCCCTTCGCACGGTGGATGCCCGGGGTGTCGAACAGCGCCAGTTGCCACCCCTCCCCGTTCACCACGCCCAGGATGCGGGTCCGGGTGGTCTGCGGGCGCGAGGTGACGATGGCCACCCGCTCGCCGAGCAGGCGGTTCAGCAGGGTCGACTTCCCGACGTTGGGACGCCCCAGAATGGCGACGAAGCCGGCGCGGAAGGGCGTCTCCGTCGTGGGCAAGGTCAGTAGCCGGTGACCGTGATCTTCTTCACCTGGACCGGCGTGATGGGCCGGTCGCCGGCGGAACGGTTGGTGGGGGTGGTCTCGATGGCCTTCACCACGTCCTCTCCGGAGACGACCTTGCCGAAGACGGGGTGCTTGCTCGGGCCGGGGCTGAACCAGTCGAGGTAGGCGTTGTGGCCCGCGTTGATGAAGAACTGGGAGCCCCCGCTGTTGGGGCGCCCGGTGTTGGCCATGGAGAGGGTGAGCGGCTCGTTGGAGAGCTTGTGCGCGGCCGGGTGCTCGTCCTGGATGTTCCCGTGCGGCGGCCCGCCCGTGCCGGCGCGAGGGCTGTTGGGGTCCTTCGAGAACGGGCAGCCGAACTGGATCATGAAGCCCTGGATGACC
The DNA here is from genome assembly GCA_037443385.1 of Anaeromyxobacteraceae bacterium. Taxonomy (GTDB): domain Bacteria; phylum Myxococcota; class Myxococcia; order Myxococcales; family Anaeromyxobacteraceae; genus CAIOAK01. The sequence goes on along the minus strand of JBBIOL010000046.1, from coordinate 7,001 downwards.
CGGTGGAAGTGGAGGCCGTCGTAGAAGCCGGACCGGGCGAGGTCGAGGAAGTTCTTCGCCGTGACCGGCATCTTGTCCAGGTAGATCTCGGCGGTGAAGTTGCCGAGCGAGGTCTCGAAGGTAGCGGTGGGGTTGGCCACGGGATCTCCTAGCGGCAGGTGGGCGGGGTCTTCGAGATGACGACCTTGTTGAGCTTGACCTTCGAGTTCCCGGCGAGGGCGATCTTCCCGACGAGGTCGCACCCGCAGACGCCGGTGCCGAAGCGCGTGTAGCCGCAGACGCCGCCCTTGGCATCGACGCAGGCCTTCGGCTCGAGCTGCGGCACCGCCCCGCCGTACCCCTCGGTGATGAAGAACTGCGACCCGTTCGTGTCCGGGCCGGAATTGGCCATGGCGAGCTGGCAGGGCTTGTCGAAGAGCTTGGCCGGGGGCTTGGGGAGCTCGTTCTCGAAGCGGTAGCCCGGCGTTCCGGTGCCGTTCCCGAGCGGGTCCCCGCCCTGGATCATGAAGCCGGGGATGACCCGGTGGAAGACCGTGTTGTCGTAGAGCGGCCGCGTGGTCTTCTCGCGGGTCCTGGGGTCGGTCCACTCCTTCTTGCCCTCGGCGAGCTCCACGAAGTTCTTCACCGTCTTCGGGGCCTCGTCGGGTAGCAGTTTCACGCCGATCTTGCCGAGCGAGGTGTCGAAGGTGGCGTAGACGGGGTCGGCGGCGAGCGCGGGCGCGGCCCCGAGGGCGAGCGCCGCGGCGATGGCGAGCTTGGTCATGGCGGGATGCTAGTCACGACCCCGCCGGGCCGCAATCTTCCTCGCGCCCGCGCCCTTGCCCTTCGGGGGGGTCTTCGACTTTCCGGGCCGCTTCGGCGCCGTCTTCCGGCGTGCTCCGGGGTCGCGGGCCCCGGCCACGGCCCGGGCCTTCCGCCGTGGGGCCGGCCCGGGCGCCTTCGCCCCCGCTGCTTTCACCCCGGGCACCTTCAGGCGGGGTTCCCCCGCACCCGCCGGCTCGATCGCGCCCTCCGGATCGGCCTCGACGGCCGGATGCGGGCTCACCACCTCCTCCCGCGGGGGCGGAGCGGGAGGTGCCGTCGCGGAGACGGCCGCGGGCGGCGCATCCGGCGCGGCCTCGACCGGCGCCCGCGCCGAGAGCACCTCCACGGCCCCGCGCGCGGCCGCCTGCTCGGCGTCCTTCTTGGACCGCCCGGTCCCGCGTCCGAGCGGCTCGCCGCGGAGCTCGACCTCCACCTCGAAGACCTTCGAGTGGTCCGGGCCCACCTCCCCCACCACGCGGTAGCGCGGCGAGCTCCGGTGGCGGGCCTGCGCGAGCTCCTGCAGCTGCGTCTTGAAGTCGCGGTCGAGGGTGCCGCTCGCGGCCGCGGCGTAGGCCTCCTCGAGGAACGGATGGACCAGCCGGCGCGCGGCCTCCAGCCCCCCGTCCAGGAACACCGCGGCGATGACCGCCTCCATGGCGTCCGCCAGGAGCGAGGCCTTCTCCCGGCCGCCGGTGAGCTCCTCGCCCCGTCCCAGCCGCAGGAGCTCGCCCAGGCCGAGCGCGCGACCCATGCCCGCCAGCCCCGGCTCGTCCACCACCGCGGCCCGCAGCTTGGAGAGCTCCCCCTCCCGCGCGCCGGGGAAGCGCGACATGAGGTACGCCGAGACGAGCAGGTCCACCACGGCGTCGCCCAGGAACTCGAGCCGCTCGTTGTCCTCGGTCCCGTTCCCGCGGTGCTCGTTGGCCCAGGACTTGTGCGTGACCGCGGTGAGCGCCACCGCCCGGTCGGCGAGCGGCGCCCGCACCCGCTCGGCGAGGCGCGCCACCCGCTCCCGGTCCTCGGGCGAGAGGTCCGGCGTCACGCTACAGCCTCCCCGCCAGCTCGTCGGCGAGCACGTAGGGGTCCGCGGTGCGGGCCGCGATCCGCTCCGCGATGGCGTCGAGGTGACCCTCCTCCTCCGCCAGCCGCGCCAGGGCGCCCTGGAGGAGCCGGTCGCGCAGCAGGGTGAGGAAGGTGGCGCGGGCGCGGGCGATCTCCCTCCGCCTCCGCTCCCCGGTCCGGTCGAGGTGCGAGCGGTGGGCCTCGATGGCGAGGGCCAGATCCTCGATGCCCTCGTCGCGGGTGGCGACGGTCTTCACGATGGGCGGCTCCCACCAGCCCTCCTCGTGCGGATCCTCCGCGCCGGTCCGGGTCATCCGGTGCAGCGCGTCGTGGTCGAGCCCGCCGCGCGTGGCCGTGCTCCGGCGCAGGTCGAGCATCATCTGGAGGTCCTTCACGGTGCGATCGGCGCCCTCGCGGTCGGCCTTGTTCACGGCGAAGACGTCGGCGATCTCGAGCACCCCGGCCTTGATGGCCTGCACCTCGTCCCCCATGCCGGGGATGGAGACCACCACCACGCTGTGGGCCAGCTCGGCGATCTCGACCTCGTCCTGCCCCACGCCCACGGTCTCCACCAGGATCACGTCCTTGCCCATGGCGTCGAGCACGGTGACCACGTCGGAGGCGGCGCGCGAGAGTCCCCCCAGGTGCCCGCGTGTGGCCAGCGATCGGATGAACACGCCCGGGTCGAGCGCGTGCTCCTGCATGCGCACCCGGTCCCCCAGGATGGCACCACCGGTGAAGGGGCTGGTCGGATCCACCGCCACCACGCCCACCGTGCGCCCGGCCCTCCGGTGGTGGGCGATGAGCCGGTCGGTGAGCGACGACTTGCCGGCCCCCGGCGGCCCGGTGAGCCCCAGCACGAAGGCGTGGCCGGGCCGGGCGAAGAGCTCGCGGAGCACCTTGCGCGCCCCCGGGAGCCCGTCGTCCAGGTTGCGCATCAACCGCGCTGCGGCGCGGACGTCACCCGTGCGGACCCGGTCCGCGACGCTCGGGGCCGGGCTCGTCATGCGTCCTTCAGGACCGAGCGGGCGATGACGAGCCGCTGGATCTCGCTCGTTCCCTCCCCGATCTCGCAGAGTTTGGCGTCGCGGAAGTAGCGCTCCACCGGGAAGTCGCGGGTGTAGCCGTAGCCACCCAGGATCTGGATGGCCCGGCTGGTGGCGCGCATGGCGGCCTCGCTGGCGTAGAGCTTGCCCATCGACGCCTCCCGGCCGAATGGCTTCCTGGCGTCGCAGAGGGCGGCGGCGCGCCAGACGAGCAGCCGGGCCGCGTCCACCTCGGTGGCCATGTCGGCGAGCGCGAAGGCGATGGCCTGGAACTCGGCGATGGGGCGCCCGAAGGCCTTCCGCTCCCGGGCGTAGGTCCGGGCCTCCTCCATCGCCCCGCGCCCCAGGCCGACGGCCAGGGCGCCGATGGTGATCCGGCCCCGGTCGAGGATGCTCATGGTGTCGAGGAAGCCGTGGTCCACCTCCCCGATGCGGTTCTCGTCGGGGACGAGCACGTCCTCCAGGTGCAGCTCGGCGGTGTCGGAGCTCCGCATCCCCAGCTTCCCGTGGATCGCCGACTGGCTGAAGCCCTTCATCCCCTTCTCGAGCACGAAGGCGGTGATCCCCTTCTGCGCCTTCTCCGGGGACGTGCGCGCCAGGACGACGAAGGTCTCCCCCACCGTGCCCTGGGTGATGAACATCTTCGACCCGTTCAGCAGCCACCCGTTCCCCTGGCGGATGGCGGTGGTGCGCATGCCGGCGGCGTCGGACCCCGACCCGGGCTCGGTGAGCCCCCAGGCCGCCAGCCGCTCCCCGCGGGCGAGCGGCGGGATGAAGCGCCGGCGCTGCTCGTCCGTGCCGAAGTAGCGGATCTGGCTGGAACCGAGCCCGTTGTGGCTCGCCACGGTGAGCGCGAGCGACCCGTCGAACCTGGCCAACTCCTCCACCACGACCGCGAGCGCCAGCATGTCGAGGCCGGCCCCGTCCAGGTCCTCCGGCACGGTCACGCCGAGCAGCCCCAGCTCGCCCAGCTTGCGCACCGTGTCGGCCGGGAAGGCGCCGGTCTCGTCCCAGCTCCGGGCCTGCGGCTTCACCTCCTCCTCGCAGAAGTCCCGCACCATCTGGCGGATCTGGAGGTGGGCGTCGTCGAGCTGAAAATCCATGGCGTGCGTCCCGTCACTCCCCGGTGAAGATCGGCCTGCGCTTCTCGGCGAAGGCGCGCAGGGCCTCCACCCGGTCCTTCGTCGCCAGGCAGTCCTGGTACATGGCGTTCTCGTGTGCCAGCGCGGCGTCGAGGTCGAGGTGCAGTCCCCCGTCCACCGCCCGCTTGGCCTGGCGGATGGAGACCGGGGCGTTGCGGGCCACCAGCCCGGCCAGCTCGAGCGCCACCTCCAGCAGGCGTCCCGCGGGCGCCACCCGCGAGACGAGCCCCAGGGCGAGCGCCTCGGCCGCGCCCACGCGGCGCCCGGTGAGGATGAGTTCCTTCGCCCGCGAGACCCCGATGGCCCGCGGGAGCCGCACCGTGCCGCCGGCCCCGGGGATGATGCCCAGGCCGACCTCGGGCAGCCCCAACTCGGCCCCCTCGACCGCCACCCGCAGGTCGCAGGCCAGCGCGAGCTCGAGCCCGCCGCCCAGCGCCGCCCCGTTCATCGCGGCCAGGAAGGCCTGCGGCGCCGCCTCGATCCCGCGCAGGGCGTCGCGCAGCGCGTCGTGGAAGGCGTGCACCTCCTCCCGCGACATGCTGGCCCGTTCCTTGAGGTCGGCGCCGGCGCAGAAGGCCTTGTCCCCCTTGCCGGTGAGGACGACGCAGCGGACCGCCCGGTCTTCCCGGACGCGGGAGAGGTTCTCGCCGAGCTCGCGGACCATGGCGCGGGACAGCGCGTTGCGGCGGGCCTCACCGTCCACGGTCCAGACCTCGACGCCTTCCCGCCGCTCCACCTGCCACTCGCGACCGGTCATGCCTTCCCCTCCGCGGCCCGGGCCGCGGCCCGCTCGCGCACGGCCAGCTCGGCCTGAAGCGTCTTCCCCGGCAGCCGGCGACCGACGAGCTCCTGGGCGAGCGCCCCCGCGTCCACGAGGCGTCCCAGGTCCACGCCGGTCTCGAATCCCATCCCGTGAAGCATGTAGACGAGGTCCTCGGTGGCGAGGTTGCCGGAGGCCCCCGGCGCGTAGGGGCACCCGCCCAGGCCGCCGATGGACGCGTCGAAGGTGGTGATGCCGGCGTCGAGCCCGGCGAGCACGTTCGCGAGCGCGGTGCCGCGCGTGTCGTGCAGGTGCAGGGCGATCGAGCCGGGCCGGGCGCGCCCGGCGAGGATGCCGAGCAGCTCGCGGGTCTGGTTGGGCGTGCCCACGCCGATGGTGTCCCCGAGCGAGACCTGCCAGCAGCCGAGGCCGAGCAGGCGCTCGGCGATCTCCGCCACCCGCCGCGGGTCGACCCGCCCCTCGTAGGGGCAGCCCCACGCCGTCGAGACGTAGCCCCGGACGCGGAGCCCGGCCGCCAGCGCGGGACCCACCACCTCGTCGAAGGCCCGGAAGGTCTCGTCGATGCTCTTGTTCACGTTCTTCCGGTTGTGGCTCTCCGACGCGGAGAGGAACACCGCCGCGTCCACCTGCGCCGCCCCGCCGCCCGCGCCGCGGGCCGCGAGCAGGGCGGCGAGCCCCTTCCCGTTCGGGACCAGCGCCACGTACTGGACGCCGGCCCGCACCGGGAGGCGCGGCACCAGCTCGGCCGCGTCGGCGAGCGCCGGGATCCAGCGGGGGGAGACGAAGCTCGTGGCCTCGAGCCGGCCGATCCCGGAGTCGAGGAGCGCCGTCACGAGCCGCAGCTTCCCCTCGGTCGGGACGACGCGCGCCTCGTTCTGGAGGCCGTCGCGCGGCCCCACCTCGTAGACGGTGATGCGGGTCGCCATGGCGCCCCTGAGCCCGGGCTAGGCGGCCTCGGCGCGCGGCTTCACGTTGCCGCGGATCCACTCCACGATGGACTGGGTCGTGGTGCCGGGGAGGAAGACCTGGGACACCCCCGACTCCTTCAGCCTGGGGATGTCGTCCTGCGGGATGATCCCGCCGCCGAAGACGGTGACGTCGGTCACGCCCCGCTCCTTCAGGGCGTCGACCACGGCCGGGAAGAGCGTGAGGTGCGCGCCCGACATGATGGAGAGGCCGACCCCGTCCACGTCCTCCTGGACGGCGGCGGCGGCGATCATCTCCGGGGTCTGGTGGAGACCGGTGTAGATGACCTCGAAGCCCGCGTCGCGCAGCGCGCGGGCCACGATCTTGGCGCCCCGGTCGTGGCCGTCGAGGCCCGGCTTCGCAACCAGGATGCGGAGGGTTCGCTGGTTCTTCTGGGTCATGCTGGCCTTCTCCCGATGGCGATCAGATCCGGGGCGTCGTCGTCGAAGCGTTCCGCCGGCCGGTCCGCCTGCCACGTGCTGGTGATGCCGAGGAGCTCGAGGCCGCACCCACCGGCCAGGCCGCGCCACTCCTCCGGTGTGTAGTACCGCAGATGGGCCGTTCCCGCCAAGACGGACCCGTCGGCCCGGATGACGCGGCGCGTGCAGGCGTCCCGCCCGGTGGCGGGGTCGAACCGGGAGGTCTCCTCCACCCGGCCGCCGCCCGGCCGATCCCAGGCCGCGACCGCCGTCGGCTCCCGCCGCAGCGCGAGCGGGTTCCCGTGGTGGACGAGCCAACGGCCCCCCGGGCGGAGCAGCGCCGCCGCGGCGGCGAGGCACCGCTCGTTCTCGGCGTCGTCGTACATGAAGAGCGACGCGTACCAGGAGTAGACGGCGTCGAGGGAACCGGGACGGAAGGGCGGGGCGCGGACGTCGCCCCGGACGAGCGCGGCGCCGGAGTGGCGCGCCCGCGCGAGGTAGTCGCCGCTCCGGTCCACCCCCACGAGCAGCCCCACCTCCGGGGACAGGGCGCGGGCATGGCGGCCGTGGCCGCAGGCCAGGTCGAGGACGCGATCGCCCGGCCCGAGCGCGAGCAGCCGGCGGATGAGGCCGGCCTCGAAGGTGGACATCCGCGCGGTGAGCAGGTCGGCGACGGACTCGTAGTAGAGCTCGCCGTAGTAGTCGTCCGACCAGTGGCCGACCACCTAGAACCGCCCGTCCTCCCGGTACTGGCCCCAGACCTTTCGGAAGACGTCGCAGA
>JBBIOL010000045.1:0-25742 GCA_037443385.1 Anaeromyxobacteraceae bacterium | reverse complement strand
GTCCGTCAGGTTCCCGGGTCGTCCAGACGGGCCCGCGCGAGGCGCGCCGCGTCGTCCCATGCCGCCGCCACGCGCCGGCGCAGGTCGGCGGCGTCGCCGGGCGCGAACAGGATCCCGCTCGCCCCGTCGTGGACCACGTCGGCGAGCGCTCCCAGCCGGGAGGCCGCCACCGGTACGCCGGCGGCGAAGGCGTCCCGCACCACCAGCGGGAACCCCTCGAAGCAGAGGGACGGCACCGCGAGGAGGCGCGCCCCCCGCATGCGACGCGCCACGTCCTCCGGGGTGAGCTGGCCCAGGAAGCGCACCCGGTCGCCGAGCCCGTGCACGCGCGCCCGCTCCTCGAGCGACGCGCGCTCGGGACCGTCGCCGGCGATCTCCAGGAGCGGGGCGTCGGGCCAGAGCGACCAGGCGTCGAGGAGCACCCGCACGCCCTTCTCCGGTCCGAGCCGGCCGGCGTAGAGCACGCGCGGCTCCCGGTCCGCCCACGGGAGCGGCGCGGGCGGGTCGGCGAGGAAGTTGGCCTTCACGTGGACCCGTGACGCCGGGAGCCCGGCCCGGACCACCATGTCGCGCTGGAAGCCGGTGAGGACCACGAAGGCGTCCACCTCGCGGGCGAGCGTGCCGGCCCGGTCGAGGAGCCCGATCATGGCGGCGAGCGGGAGGGTGGCGGCGCGACTGCCGCGGTAGCAGCCGTGCCGGAGTCCGGGCAGCGGGCTCCGCCGGTCGATGCACGCCGTGCAGGGAACCCCGTCGCGGAGCAGCGTCGCCGCCGCGCAGAACGGGCGGTAGTTGTGGAGCGTCCACACCGTCGCCACCGGCAGGCCCCGCGCGGCGTGGAAGATCGACGGGGAGAGGAGCGGGAACGGGTTGTGGACGTGCAGGACGTCGGGACGCTCCCGCTCGAGGAGCGCCCGGAGGCGGCGGGCGGCGAACGGGTTCCAGGGCGTGGCGGCGGCCCCGGCGGCGAGCCCCCGGAGCCCGCGGGAACGGATCTCGTCGCTGTGCCGCTCGAAGGAGACCACGGCGTGCCCGCGCGCGGCGAGCAGGGCCCGCTCCGCCTCGAAGACGGCGTTCTCGCCGCTCGGGGCCGACGACCCGTAGTGGTTGTGCGCGAGCACCACCTTGAGCGGCCGCTCCGCCGGCGTGGCGGCGAGCGGGCTCACGCCAGCACCGGCCAGGCCTCGCCCAGCCGTCCGGGCAGGCCGGCCTGCGCGTAACGCCGGGCCACGGAGAGGCTCTCCCGGGCCACGGTCGCGGCGTCGAGGCGGAGCGCCCGCCGGATGCCGGCGGCCAGCGCCTCGGGTTCGCGACCGGGGACGACGAAGCCGTTCCGCCCGTCCTGCACCAGCGCGCGGGCCCCGCTCACCTCGGTCGTGACGAGCGGCTTGCCGCAGCCGAGCGCCTCGAGCATGGCCACCGACCATCCCTCCCGCCGCGAGCCCACCACCGCGACGTCCGCCGCGTTCAGGTGGAGCGCGACCTCGGGCGGCGGGAGGAAGCCGGTCACCGTGACCCGGCCCTCGAGCCCCCGGGCCGCCGCCGCCGCCTGGAGACGACCGCGGTCCTCGCCGTCCCCCACGAAGCGGAGGATGGCCGCCGGCTGCTCCCGGACCAGGTGGGCGAAGGCCTCCAGGACGAGATCCCACCCCTTCACGTGGTTCAGCCGCCCCACCGAGACCAGGACCGGGCCGCCGCCCGGTCCCAGCCTCTGCCGGGCCTCGTCCCGGTCCACCGGGTGGAACGTCAGGTCGTCGTAGCAGGTGGGGAGCGGCCGGACCCGGGATCGCGCGAGCCGGCCGCGGCTGCGGGCGACGAGCCCGTCGATGGCCTCGTCGTCCGCGCTCGCGAGGACCGTCTCTGCCCGGCGCAGCGCCCGGAAGAGCAGCCCGTCGTGCAGCGCGGCGAGCGGTCGCGCCCAGGGGTAGCGGGCCGCGGCGACCGGGTTCTCCACGCCGGGGAAGCAGTAGCAGATCCGGTCGAGCTCGAAGCGCGACACGGCGACGAGGTCCTCCGGGGCCTGGGTGAAGGCGGCCCGCACCCCGAGCGAGAGGATGGCCTCGCGGTGGCGCAGGAGGCCGAGCAGGCGGGTGATCCGGGCCGGGACGGCCGGGCGCCCCGCCCCGACGCTCCGCCTCCCGGTGGCGAGGAACCGGAACGTCCGTCCGTCGATGTCCTTCTCCACCCAGCGGCCCACCGGCGTGTCGTCGGTGGAGATCCCGACGAGCGCGAGACGGGGCCCGAAGGCCGCCATGAGCTGGCGCGCCACGGCGAGCTGCCCGCCGGCGGGGAAGCTCTCGAAGTCGCAACCCTCCAGGAGGAGGCAGTCGGGCACGGCGGGCATGGGATCCCCGACGAGGACACACCCGGCCTTCCCGGGCTGCGACAGGACGCCCCATCCGGGCTGTCCCGGCGGAACCGGTCGCGTGTCATGGGGACATGGTTCCTCCGATCCTCGCGCTCGCCGCCTCGCTCCTGCTGGCGCTCGCGCTCACCCCGCTGGCGGGATGGCTGGCGCGGCGGATCGGCGCCCTCGACCACCCGCTCACGGCCCGCAAGGGCCATCGGGTCCCGGTGCCGCGGATCGGCGGCCTCGCCATCGCGGTCGCGTTCGTGGGCGGCCTCGTCGCGGCCGGCGTGGCGGGCGGTCCGGACCCGGGCGACGCGCGCATCCAGGCCGTGCTGGCCGCCGGGGCGGTCATCGTGCTCGTGGGCGCCCTCGACGACCTGCGCGGGCTCTCCCCGCGCGTGAAGCTCGTCGGCCAGGTGGCGGCGGCGCTCGTCGCCTGGGCGGGTGGCCTCCGGGTCGAGGCCATCGCGAACCCGCTCGGCGCGCCGCTCGCGCTGGGCGCGCTCTCCCTGCCCTTCACGGTCCTGTTCCTCGTCGGCGCGATGAACGCCATGAACCTCATCGACGGCCTGGACGGCCTGGCGAGCGGCGTGGCGGCCACCGCCGCGGCGGCCGCGGCCGTGGTCGCGCTCCGCAACGGCGACCCCGTTCTCGCCTCGGCCGGCGCGTCGGTGGTGGGCGCGTGCCTCGGGTTCCTGCGCCACAACCTCCGCCCCGCGAGCATCTTCATGGGGGACAGCGGGAGCCTGTTCCTCGGCCTCGTGCTGGCGGCGAGCTCCATCGCGAGCCCGGGGTCGTACGCCGAGGGAACCGACCTGCTGCCCCCGCTCGTCGCGCTCGGCGTGCCGGTGATCGACACGGGCATGGCGATGCTCCGGCGCGCGGCGCGCGGGACGCCGATCTCCTGGGGAGACCGGGAGCACCTGCACCACCGGCTCCTCGCGCGGGGCCTGTCGCCCCGGCGCGTCACCGCGGCGCTCGTCGGCGTGAGCGCGCTGCACGCGGTCTTCGCGGTGGCCATCGCCGGCCAGGGTGGAGGTCACGGCGTCTCCATGCTCCTCGCCATCGCGCTCCTCGACGTCGCCCTGCTGCGCGAGATCGGCTACCTGTCGCCGGGGCTCCTCGCCCGGGTCGCCTCGGAGCGGCGGCGCTACGCCGCCATCCGATCCGCCATCCGCGCGGCGCAGAGCGGGCTCGACGGCGCCCGATCCCTCGACGAGGTCCAGGCCGTCCTCGACGGCGCCGCTCCCGCCATCGGCGCCCGCCACGCCCGGCTGCGTCTCGAGGCCCCCGCCGCACCCGGCGGGGCGGGGCGCCTCACCCGCCACGGCCTGCGCGGCGAGCGTCCCGGGGGCGGCTCGCTCGAGTTCCGGTGGAGCGCCCGCCGGGTCGACCGCGACCGCCCGTCGGAGCTCGGCGCGGAGATGCTCTCCGCCCGGGTGGGACTCGCGGTGCGCCGGCTCGGGACCGACTAGGTCCGGCGGCTCAGTCCAGCACGGGGAGCGGCTTCCACACGCCCGGCGTCCCGGACACGGTGCACACCCAGCCGATGGGGAGCCCCTTCTCCGGGGCCGTGTTCCACACGATCGAGCCGGTCGTCCAGGGCGGGGCGCAGTCGGCCGGGGGCCCGCCTCCGCCGGAGACCGCCACCCCGGCGCCGGCGCCGGGACCTCCCGCACGGGAGGTCACCCGTCCCCGGTCCCACACGTCGCCGTTCCCGTCGAAGACGGTGAGCCTCCCGCGGTACTGGTCGAGCAGCGCCCCGGTCACGCGCGGCGGGTTGGCGCCAGGGAGGTCGAGGCCGAGCACGGTGAAGTTCCACCCGGCCTGGGTGAGGCGCACCGTCTCGAGCGGCGCGTCGTACCCCGTCGCGGTTCCGCCCAGGATCGCCCCGCCGCGCACGCGGTCCACCCGCACCGCGCCGTATCCGGGCTGCTTCGTCCAGGTGGCGCGAAAGCTCCCCCCCACGATGGTGGCCGAGGCCGCGTGGACCGGGTCGAGGCCGATCTCGACGTCCCAGCCGTGGTTCGACTCGAAGTACGGGTGGAGGAGCGTCACCTCGGTGGGCGCGCCGGTGGTGGGCGTGCCGATGACGATCCCCTGGGAGGTGGCAGGGCTCTCGACGGCGCCGCAGGACTCCGCGGTGAGCTGGTCGAAGAGCACGCCGTAGGCCTTCTCCACCACCACGCCCGGCCCGGACGAGCCGGTGGTCGCGAAGTGGTCCACGTGGACCGTGGTGGCCTCGACGCCGGCCGCGGTGGCGCCGATCCAGAGCCCGGTGCCGGAGGCGCGGGCACGGAGGTGCGAGAGCCGGGCGTGCATCGTCCCCCGGAGCCGGAACGCGAAGCGACCGGCGTACGACACCGACAGGTTCTGCAGCACCGGCCAGGTCGAGCCGTCCACGACCACGCCGTCGCGGAACTTTCCGGCGCCCGCGGCGTAGACGGTGAAGTCGGCGAGCACGACGTTGCGACCGGCGCCGGAGCCGTCCCCCACCGTGAGGACGTCCCGGGTGGCGTCCATGTCGGCGCGCAGCGCCGTGCCGTGGGCGCCCTGTCCCTCGATGCGGACCGCGTCGCCCCGGACCACGAGCGGCGAGCGGATCCGGTAGACGCCGCGCGGGATCGAGACCGTCCCGCCCACGCCCTGGTTCCACTCGAACGGGTCGATGGCCGCCCGCGACGCGGCGTCGATGGCCGCCTGGATGGCCGGGGCGTCGTCGGCGACGCCGTCTCCCCGGGCGCCCCACCACTGCGGGTAGAGCCGGTCGTTGGGGACCTCCACCGACAGGGTCCCGCCGTTCAGGAAGAAGATGCGCGACCAGGAGCCCAGGATCGGCCCGCGCAGGGAGAGCGCGGAGCCGGGCCGCAGGTCGAAGCCGCCCGAGCCCACCATCTGGACCGCGGACGCCACCGTGACCGTGCCGGAGTCGAGCCGGAGCCGGCAGGGGACGAGCAGCGTGTCGCCCGCCTTCGCCGCCGCGTCCACCGCCGCCTGGAGCGCCGGTGCGTCGTCGAACGTCCCGTCGCAGCGGGCGCCGAAGGTGACCGGGTCGGCGACGCCGGTGGGGGCCTGGGCCTGGGCGCCGACCGACGTGAAGAGGGCGCTCACGCTCACCGCGCCGGCCATGGCCACGTCGCAGGTGCCCGCGCCGGTGCAGCTCCCGCTCCAGCCGGCGAAGCGCGCGTCCGGCGAGCCCGGGCTGGCGGTGAGGCGGAGCGTGCGGGGGGGAGAGCTGCGGGGGACGAGCGCCCAGCAGAGCCGCCCGGTGCCGCCCGGGTCTCCCTGCACCGGGGAGCAGGTGAGGGTCACCCCGGCCGCGGTGACCGTGCCGGGGGCGTCGCCGGCGAGCTGCACGGAGAGGAGCAGCGACCCGTCGGACGCGGGGGTTTCACCCGCCGTCGAGGGCGCCGACGTCTCCCGGCCCGGGGCGGTGCAGGCCGACAGCAGGGCGGCCGCGACCAGCGCGGTGATGGGACCTCTCCTTCGCATCTCCCTCCGGTGCCTCCGTATCGTGCGTCGTGACGCCAGTGTCGCCCGGCGTCCGGCACCGGGCCAGCACTTCGTTCCGGATTTCACGAATGATGTGGAGTGGTTGAGTACATCTCCCCACCCGTTCGCCGGAATCCGGACAGGTCGCCTTGCTTGCGTTCGAACGGATGTTCAGTATCCTTCCGTTCAGGTGCGCTGTCGGACCCCCCTGCTATGAGGCGGGTCGTCGGAACGAACGAACGGACGGTCGAGGGGGCGCGGCGCGCCCCGACAAGGAGCGGTGAAGATGCCCGTGGCACCGGAGAAGGAAAAGGCGATCGAGCTGGCGGTCTCCTCCATCGAGAAGGCCTTCGGCAAGGGTTCCATCATGCGCCTCGGCAACGAGGACGCGCTGGTGAAGGACGTGGAGGCGGTCTCGACCGGCTCCACCTCGCTCGACATCGCGCTCGGCGTGGGGGGGCTCCCGCGCGGCCGCATCATCGAGATCTACGGCCCGGAGTCGTCCGGCAAGACCACCCTCGCGCTCCACGCCGTGGCCGAGGCCCAGAAGAAGGGGGGCATCGCCGCCTTCGTCGACGCCGAGCACGCGCTCGACGTGGGCTACGCCCGCAAGCTGGGCGTCCGCACCGACGACCTGCTCATCTCCCAGCCCGACACGGGCGAGCAGGCGCTCGAGATCACCGAGACGCTGGTGCGCTCCGGCGCCATCGACGTCCTCGTGGTCGACTCCGTCGCCGCGCTCGTGCCCCGCGCCGAGCTCGAGGGCGAGATGGGCGACGCCCACATGGGCGTGCAGGCCCGCCTCATGAGCCAGGCGCTCCGCAAGCTCACCGGCACCATCTCCAAGTCGTCCACCATCGTCATCTTCATCAACCAGATCCGCATGAAGATCGGCGTGATGTTCGGCAACCCGGAGACCACCACCGGCGGCAACGCGCTCAAGTTCTACGCCAGCCAGCGGCTCGACATCCGGCGCATCGGCGCCATCAAGGACGGCGAGCAGGTCATCGGCAACCGCACCCGCGTCAAGGTCGTGAAGAACAAGGTCGCGCCCCCGTTCAAGGAGGTCGAGTTCGACATCATGTACGGCGTGGGCATCTCCAAGGAGGGCGACCTGCTCGACCTCGCCGCCAACGAGAACATCGTCGAGAAGAGCGGCGCCTGGTTCAGCTTCGACGGAGAGCGCATCGGCCAGGGACGGGAGCAGGCCAAGACCTTCCTGCGCGAGCACCCCGCCGTCCTCCAGAAGATCGAGGGGCAGGTCCTCGAGAAGTTCGGGGTCCGGCGCGCGCCGGTGGCCGTCCCGGCCGAGGAGCCGGCCGACGAGGGCAAGCGAGCCAAGGTGAAGGTCGTCAAGTAGGCGGTCGCGGACCGGCCGGGCCGCCGGGGAGTCCCGCGGCGCGGCGTCGCACGGTACATTGTCGTCGCATGAGCGGCCCTCTCGACTCGAAGGACTGGCTGGCCGCGGCGATCGACGCCCGCCTCGACGGGTACGATCCCGCCGCGGCGCGCGCGCGCCTGCCCCGCGAGCTCCGCGACGCCGACCCCGAGGGTCCCGACCTCGAGGCCCGCGCGCGGATGCTGGTCGCCCGCTCCCTGCGCCACCGGGTGCTCGACCGGCAGGCCCAGGACGACGAGACCACCGTCGGCACGGTCGACGGACACCTCGGGATGATCCTGGACCTCGTCGCCCTGCTCGAGGTCCCGTTCGAGCCGGCCGCGCGGCGCGCCGGGATCGCCGCCATCCTGGCCGCCGCCACCGGAGACCTCACCGGCGCCCTCCGGATGGCCACGGGGAGCGGCGCCCTTCCCTCCCCGGCCGAGGTTCGCCGGGTGCTGGCCCGGGCCGGCCAGCGTCTCCTGCGGATCCACCACCCCCCCGGCGACCCGGCGAACGGCCTGCCGCTCTGTGCCGGGACGGTCACCATCCAGCGGAGGCTGCTCGCCCGCGTGGCGCTCGCCGGCCTCCCCCAGGGACGGGTCGACCCCGAGGTCGCGTCGGCCGACCTCGACCAGGCCCGGGACGAGGAGCTCCTGCTCGTGGAGGCCATGGCGGGCCTCTCCTCGGCCGACCCGCTCGCCCCGCGTCCGGACCGGCGCGTGGTCTCCCGGCAGGTGGAGCGCATCGGCCTCGACCGGGAACGGGTGGCCGCCGCGCGGGCCGCCGCCTCCTCGCCGCGCGAGCCCGAGGCCATCGTCGGCGACACGCCGCGCCGGCTGCGGAACTTCCTCGTCGAGCAGCTCCTGCTCGCCTCGCTCGGCATGCCGGCCGGCTCCACCCCCCGGGCCGAGTACGTGGCGCGCTTCGCGCGCGCCGCCGACGTCCCCCCGGAGCGGCTCGCCGCCATGCAGGTGGACGCCGCCGCGTTCCACTCCGACCACCAGGCCTGGTTCCGCGCCTTCGGCGTCCCGGAGGAGGCCGGCTGGAGCGAGCTCACCGACGAGTGGAACGAGTTCGGCGAGCGCATGGTGGACCGCGCCGCCACGGTGGTGACCGAGAACCTCGACGCCATCCGTCGCGAGCTGCGCGAGACCGGCGAGCTGGGCACGCTCCTCGCCAAGGCCGCCGCGGGCCAGCCGCTCGACGCCACCGAGCGTCGCAAGGTGAAGGAGCAGCTCATCGACCTCGCCAAGGCGGTTCCGGCGCTGGCCATCTTCGCCGCACCCGGCGGGCTCGTGCTCCTCCCGCTGCTCGCGAAGCTGCTCCCCTTCGACGTCCTGCCCTCCGCCTTCAACCAGAAGACCCGCGACGCGGCCCGCGAGGAGCGCACCCGTGCCCGGGAGTCGGCCCGCGGCAAGGGGCGGAAGGCGGGGGTCTAGCCATGCGCATCGCCTTCCTGGGCACGCCCGCCTTCGCCGTCCCCGCGCTCGACGCGCTCGCCGGGGCCGGGCACGAGGTGGTGGTGGTGGTGGCGCAGCCCGACCGCCCCGCCGGTCGCGGGCACGAGCTCCGGGAACCCGCCACCAAGGCCTGGGCGCGCGCACGCGGCGTGCCCGTGCTGCAGCCCACCAAGGTGCGGGACGGCGTGCTGGCCGCGCAGCTCGCCGACCTCTCGCCCGACCTGCTCGTGGTCGTCGCCTACGGGCGCATCCTGGGCGACGACCTGCTCCGGCTCGCGCCCCAGGGCGCGGTGAACGTCCATGCCTCCCTGCTCCCGCGCTGGCGTGGCGCCGCACCCATCCAGTGGGCGGTTGCCGATGGGGAGCCGGAGACCGGCGTCACCATCATGCAGATGGACGCCGGGCTCGACACCGGGGACGTCCTCCTGCAGCGCGCGCTCGCCGTCGGCGACGACGACGCCGGGGCGCTGGCGCTGCGGCTCGCCCTCCTGGGTGGCCAGGCACTCGTCGAGGCGCTGCGGCTCCTCGAGGCCGGCGCCATCGTCCCGGTCCGCCAGGACGGGGCGAGGGCCACGCTCGCGCCCGTGCTCGAGAAGGAGCACGGCCGGCTCGACTTCCGGCTGCCGGCGGCGCGCCTCGCCGCGCGCATCCGCGGCTTCCATCCCTGGCCCGGGGCCTTCACCTCGCTCGGCGGCCGGGCGCTCAAGGTGCACGCGGCCGTCGCCGTGGGGGATCCAGACGCCGCCGGCGGGGACGGCCCGTCGCTCCCGCCCGGCGCCGCGCGGGCGGTCCCGGGCGGCATCCTGGTGGGCTGCGGGGAGGGCTCGGCGCTGCTCGTCACCGAGGTCCAGCTGGAGGGGAAGCGGCGCGTGCCCGCCCCCGAGTTCCTGAAGGGCCATCCCATCGCCGCCGGCACGGTCCTGGGCCCGTGACCGCGCGCGCCATCGCCTTCGCCGTGCTGCGCCGGGTCGAGGAGGGCGGGGCCTACGCGTCGCGCGCGCTCGACGCCGCGCTCTCCGAGGCCGGCGCGATCGATCCGCGCGAGGCGTCGCTCGCCACCGAGCTGGTCTACGGCACGCTGCGCCGCGCGCTGCAGCTCGACGCCGCGCTCGCGCCCCATTCCCGGCGCGCGCCCGACCGCGTCGACCCGGCCGCCCGGGTGGCGCTCCGGCTCGGGGCCTACCAGCTCCTCTTCCTGCGCACGCCGTCCCACGCCGCGGTGGGCGAGACCGTGGACCTCGTGAAGGACGTCGACCACGGCCGGGCCGCCGGGTACGTGAACGCCGTCCTGCGCTCGCTCTCCCGCGCCCCCGCCCCGCCGTCGCCGCCGCCCGCGGCGCTCGACCCGGTGGCGAACCTCGCCATCACCGAGTCGCTGCCGGGCTGGCTCGCCGCCGACTGGATCGCCTGGCTCGGGGAGGAGCGGGCGCGCTCGCTCGCCGCGGCCATGAACCGCCCGGCGCCCCTCGTGCTCCGCTCGCCGCGCCGGGACGAGCTCCTGGCCCGGCTGGCCTCGGCCGGGGTCGCCACGGTCCCCACCGCCCGCTCGCCCCACGGCGTCGAGGTGAAGGGCGGCGCGGTCGAGGCGGTGGCGCGCGCGGCCGGCGACGTTCCCTTCCAGGTCCAGGACGAGTCGGCGCAGCTCGTCACGCTCTACGCCGCCGGCGACGTCGCGTCGCGGGGGAGGCCGGTGCGCGTGCTCGACGTCTGCGCCGCCCCGGGAGGCAAGGCCTTCCACCTGGCCGAGATCCTGCCGTCGGGGTCCGAGGTGGTGGCCATCGAGATCCACCCCCGCAAGGCCGACGCGCTCCGGCGCGAGGCGGAGCGGCGCGGGCTGCGCGGCCTGCGGGTGGTCTGCGCCGACGGCGCCCGCCCCATCCCCGGGCTCGAGCCGGCCGGGTTCGACGCGGTGCTGGTCGACGCGCCGTGCGCCGGCCTGGGCACGCTGCGCCGCCACCCGGAGCTGAAGCTCCGCCGCGCGGCCGCCGACCTGCCCCGGCTGGCCGGGATCCAGCAGGCCATCCTGGCGAACGCGCTCGTGCTCGCGCGCCCCGGCGCGCCGGTCACCTACTCCATCTGCTCCCTCTCGCGGGCCGAGGGGCCAGGCGTGGTCGCCGCGACGCTCGCGGGACGGCCCGGGCTCCGCCGCGCCCCGCCTCCCGGCGACTTCCCCGCCGATCTCCTCACGCCGGAGGGCGACCTGCTCGCGCTGCCCGACCGGCACGGGGGCGACGGGTTCTACGCCGCGCGCCTCGTCTCCCCCGGCGCGACCGACTAGACTGCCGCCATGGAACTGCCGATCCGCATCGCCCCGTCGATCCTCTCCGCCGACTTCGGGCGGCTGGCCGAGGAGGTCCGCGCCGCCGAGGCCGCCGGCGCCGACTGGATCCACGTCGACGTGATGGACGGGCGCTTCGTCCCCAACATCACCATCGGGCCCGTGGTCGTCGAGGCGGTGCGCAAGGCCACCCGTCTCCCCGTCGACGCGCACCTCATGATCGTCGAGCCGGAACGGTACGTGGAGGCCTTCGCACGGGCCGGCGCCGACCTCGTCACCGTGCACGCCGAGGTCTCCCCGCACCTGCACCGGACCTTGCAGGCGATCCGGGCCGCCGGGGCGAAGCCCGGCGTGGTGCTGAACCCCTCCACGCCGCCGGAGGCCATCGAGTACGTGCTCGGCGACGTCTCCCTCGTGCTGCTCATGTCGGTGAACCCCGGCTTCGGTGGGCAGAGCTACATCCCCGCGGTGACCGAGAAGGTCCGGCGGCTGCGGCGCATGGCCGACGCCCGCGGGCTCGCGCTCGACATCGAGGTGGACGGCGGCATCAAGGCCTCCACGGTGGGCGAGGTCGCCGCCGCCGGCGCCAACGTCTTCGTGGCGGGAACGGCCGTCTTCGGGGCCCCCGACTACCGGGTCGCCGTCGCCGGCATCCGGGAGGCTGCCGAGAAGGCGCGTCGCGCCGCTCCGGCGGCGGCCGCGGCATCCGCCCCGGCCCGGGCCCCCGGGTCGAACCCCGGGTGAATCACCCCGCCCGCGGGAAGGCCCGGGCGATCTCGGGGTGGCTCCCCAGCAGCGCGAGCGCGCGGCCGAGGAGGGTCCGCCCCGGCTCCACCTTGAACCAGGTCGACGCGCCGCTCGGATGCGGCAGCGCGATCACGTCCACCCGGGCGCCGTGGTACCGGGCCCGCACCTGCGTGCCCACCACCGCGTCGAGCCGCACGCCCTTCCCGAGCACCTGCTCGATGGCGAGCCGGCCCACCGGCAGCACGAGGCGCGGCCGCAGGATGGCCACCTCGCGGGCCAGGAACTCCCGGCTGGCCTCGATCTCCGCCGGCGAGGGAACCCGGTCCCCGCCGCCCGTGGTCTTCCCGGGGAAGTTCCGGCACACCGCCGCGATGTAGACCCGGGCGCGGAACTCCTCCTCGGAGGCGCCGAAGGCTCGGCCCATCCAGGCGAAGAGGGTCTTGCCGGCGGTCCAGGCGAAGGGTCGGCCGAAGCGGGCCTCGTGCGGCCCGGGCGCCTGGCCGAGCAGGAAGATGCGCGAGAGGATCGCCGACCCGTGGACGGCCGGCCCCTGGAAGCCGGGCAGGTCGAGCGCGCGGATGTCCCGGTGGACGCGCTCGAGCGCGGCGATCCGGTCGGCCCGGCTCAGCGTCGCCACGGCTCGTCGGGGATCGAGTAGATCCACCCCTCGCAGCGCGGCACGTCGTGCGGCACCTGTTGGAACGCCCCGTGCGCGGCCGACGCCGCCGCCACCGCGCCCAGCACGGCGTCGAGCGTCCCGCCGGAGCCGTCGCGGACGATCTCCGCCGCCTCCTCCATCTCGAAGCGCAGCCGCGCGGCGCTGCGCAGCGTGCGGAGCACGGTCGCCCGCGTGGCCGGCCCGCCCCGCCCGTCGTCGTCGCGGTAGGCGCAGGTCCCCGCGAGCGCGCGCGGGACGTGCGGGGGGTGGACCTCGACGAGCGTCGGGCGCCCGGGCTGCGGGGCATCCCAGGGGAGGAAGCTCGCCTCGGCCCTGGACACCGCGGCGATCCCCGAGAGGGCGCGGCGCAGGAGCGTGGTCCGGCCGGGCGGCGGCGCCACGGCGCGGAAGCAGTCGGTGACCCGCGGGAGGTCGCGTCCCAGCTCCCCGCGCACGACCTCGGCGGCCGATCCGACGTCGACTCCGGCCGGCAGGTACCGCTCGAGGATGGCCTTCCCCAGCGCACCGGGCCCGGAGATCCCCTGGCGCAGCACGCCCAGGCGTCTCAGCTGGGTCTCCGCCAGGCTGAACGGGAAGTCGAGGCCGACGACGAGGCGGGCGTCGGCCTGGCGCGACTCCTCCGCGAGCCACTCCGCGAGGCGGTCGACGACCGCCCTGCGCGCGGGGAGCTGCTGGAAGGGCCGCCAGAGGCGGGCCAGGCGGACCTTCTCGCCCTCGCACCGGATCCGCGCGGCCACGATCTGGTTGCCGGCGCCCTGCGCCGCGCTCCAGGCGACTCCCAGGAAGGCGCCCTCGTCGGGCATCTTCACCCGGGGTGGCGGGCAGCGGCCGGGGGCGGCCTCGGGCTCGTGGGAGCGGACCATGGATGATGGGCTCCTGTAGCCGACCCGGGCGCGCCGGGCAAACCTCAGCCGGGGCGTGCCCCCCCGGGCCGCGCCCGTCGTACCATCCCCGGGTGCCCGGAGACGCAGGCCAACCCGGCGCGGCGCGAACCCTCCACCGCTGGGTGGACCGGCTGGCCATGGCCGTCGAGGACCGGGCCTCGAGGCCCCCGGTGGGATTCCGGCCGGGCCCGGATGAGCCCTTCGAGCCCTTCGGCCCGCCGCTGCCGGCCCCGCCCGTGCGGCGCGTCCCGGCGCGCGGCCCGCGACGGGGCACGGCCGTCCTCGTCCCCCCGTGGAAGATCCGGTCCACGGCGGTGCTCGCCGGCTGGACCCGCGCGCTCGCCGCGCGCGGGCTCGAGACCTGGATCCCGGTCCCCCCGTTCCACCTCGAGCGGACCCCGCCGGGCGAGCGCCCCGGAGAGGGCATGGTGGGGCCGGATCTGGAGCGGACGCGCGCGTCGCTGGAGGTCGCCGTGCGCGAGGTCCGGGGATGCCTCGCGCGGGCCGCCGACGCGGGTGGCCGGGTGGCGCTCGTGGGGCTCTCCCTGGGTGGCCTCGTGGGCGCCTGGGCCGCCTGCGCGCCCGAGCGGGTGGACGCGGCGGTGCTGGTGGCGCCGCCGGCGGACCTCTTCGGGATCTTCCGCGAGACCCCCATCGGGCGGCGCTACGCGACGCTGGCCGCACGCGCCGGGGCGCCGATCCCCGGAGAGGACGAGCTCGGCCGGCGCCTCGCCTGGCTCGCGCCGCTCGATCGGCGTCCGACCGCGGACCGGGTCCTCGTCGTGGGCGGTCGCCTCGACGCGGTGGCGCCCGGCGGGGCGGAGGCGCTGGCGCACGCCTGGCACGCGCCGCTGCGGCTGCACGACCGCGGCCACCTCACGCTCGTCCTGGCCTGCCCCGCGGCCTGGCGGGAGGCGGCGGACCTCGCCGCCGGGACGGCGCCTACTTCTTCCCCGCCCGCTGTGCGTCCCTGAGCGCCTTCACCTCGTCGAAGAAGGCAGCCGGGACCACCTCGCCCCGGACCACCGGCCAGGACTTCTCGGCGGTGGCGCGCCACGGGCCGGGATCGACCTTCACCACCTTGAGCCCCTGCTTCTCCATGGCGGCGACCGCCTCGGTGTTGAGCTTCGCCACCTCCGCGTCCACCTTGTGGCCGAGCTCCTTGGCGATGGCGAGGAGCTTCGGGCGCAGGTCGGCGGGGACCTTGTCCCAGGCGTCCTTGCGCACCACCGTGGCGCCCACCAGCCAGCCCCAGTTCACGTCGATCATGTAGGGCGCCTTCTCGAAGAGGCGCGCGGTGAGCACGTAGAGCGGGACGTTCGGGATGCACTCGATCATCCCGGTCTGGAGCGAGGTGATGACGTCGGTGGAGGAGAGCACCACCGGGTTGAACCCGGCCGCCTTCCAGGCCTTGACGCTCGCCGGGTCGCCCTCCCAGGCGAAGATCTTGGCCCCGGCGGCGTCGGCGGGCGTCTTCATGGGCCTCGTGCAGAACAGCTTGATGGCGCCGATGGCCCCCCAGGTGAGGGGGACGTAGCCCTTCTTCTCGAGCAGGGCGTCGAGCCTGGGCTCGAGCACGGGCAGCGCCTTCTGCAGCTCGGCGGCCGAGTCGAACATGAGCGGCACGGTGAGCGCCTGCGGCTCGGCGGCGATGTCGTGGAGGCCCACGGTGGTGACGGCGGCGCCCTGCAGCTGCCCCACCGCCATCTTGCGGATCATCTCCCCCTCGTTGCCCTGGGTCCCGCCGGCGTAGATGCGCAGCTTCACGCTCCCGTTCGAGGCCTGGCTCCAGCGCTCCGCCATCTCCTTCAGGAGCTCGTGCCAGGTCGAGCCGTTGGGGGCGAGCGTTCCCAGCTTGATCTGGACCTGCTGGGCCGCGGCCGGGGCGGCCAGGAAGACGAGCACGGCGGCGACGAGGGTCTTCTTCACTTTGGGTCTCTCCATGTCTCAGGCGAAGAGGTCGTCGACGTGGCCGAGCAGGGCCCGGGCGCGACGCTGGGCGAGGATGTTGGCCAGCCGGAACTCCGGAGCCGAGTCGACGTCGAAGGCCAGCACGGCGCGGAGCTCGGCCTCGAAGGCCTCGCGATCCTGCCGCTGCACGAGGACCGTCTCCGCGTACGAGACCCGCACCCCGAGCTTCTTGCCGCCCGAGAGGGCGAGCGCCTTCTCGAGGTGGCGGCGGGCCACCTCGGGACCCCCGCCGTCGGCGGCGCTGCGCCCGCCCTCGTAGGTGACGAAGAACTCGTCGAAGCTCCCCTGCCCGAAGGAGGGGTCGAGCGCGAGGCCGCGGCGCATCATCGCCACCGGGGCGGGAAGCTCGCTCACGAGCTGCATGTCCGACTTGCCGTCGGAGATGGCGAGCGCCCAGGCGGCGGCCGTCCAGTAGAGCAGGTCGGCGTCCTTCGCCTTGACCCGCTCCAGGGCCGACTCCAGGTCGCGCGCCGCGCGGAGCCGGTAGGAGATGCCCGGGTAGAGCTCGTCGAGGCCGGCCAGACCGTAGTTCCGCGCGCGCAGGAAGAGCCGCCGGGCCCGCTCGCGACCCTCCCGCGCCTGGGCGGTCCGCCCCTCCATCTCGGCGAGGTCGGCGTCCTGCTGCACGAACGCGTAGGCGTACTGCGTGAAGTTGGCGCAGAGCGCCCGGAGCAGATCGACGTCGTCCGGGATGGTCGCGTGCAGCGACTCCATGGTCTTCAGCGCGAACGGGATGGCGTCGCGGACCAGCTCCGGGTCGTCGTCGCGGGCGAAGGTGTCGCCCGAGCCGGTGAAGGCGCCGGCGGCGATCTTCGCCCCGGTGGTCTTGCACCCGGCGAGGAGGAGGGGCGCCAGGAAGGCGACGGCCAGCCTATTTTTCCAGGGTTTCACGGGAGTTCGCGTGGTACTTCTATGCGCCACTTCGCGCGGGGTCAACGACCTCGCGTGTGACGAGCCCTTCACATGAGCGAACCGGTCCCGACGAGCTCCCCTGGCGCCCCTCCGGGGACGGATCCGGCCACCCCGGGCGGGTCGCCGCGGCCGCGTTCCCTGCCCGCGCGCGTCGCCACCGGCGTGGGCGACCTCTTCGTGGTGGTGGTCCTCCTCGCCATGGTCGTGCTGCCGGTGGTGGCCTCGATCTGGCGCCGCTTCACCGGCCAGTCGATCCCCAGCGCCACCGTGCTGGTTCAGCACCTCACCCTCTGGATCGGCTTCCTGGGGGCGCTGCTCGCCACCCGGTACGGGAAGCACCTGCACCTCACCACGCTCGACCTCTTCCCGGAGGGGCGCGCCCGCGAGGCGGTTCAGGTCTTCACCCGCTGGGTCTCCGCGGCGGTGACCGCGGTCCTGGCCTACGCCTCGGCTCGCCTCGTCCACGCCGAGGCCGAGACCCGCATGGTGGTGGGCGGCGTCCCGTTCTGGTGGAGCATGTCGGTGATGCCGGTGGCGCTCACCGCCATTTCGGTGGCCTTCGCCTGGCGCGCCGGTCCCGGCCCGCGACGCTGGGCGATGCGCGCCGCCGGGCTCGGCGTGGTGGTGCTCACCTTCCTGTGGGCGGAGGCGGCGCTGCCCGGCCCCGGCGCCTGGCCCCTCGACGCGCTCGGGGCGCCCGGCCGCGCCCTCTCGTCGGTCGCCGCCGCCTTCGGGAAGGTCCTCGGACCGCTCGCCGCCCCTGGCCCGCTGGTCTGGACCTTCGGCGCGGCGGTGGTGCTCGCCTTCCTGCTCGGCGCGCCGGTCTTCGTGGGCATGGCCGGCCTGGCCATGGTGCTCTTCGTGAAGGACGCCACCCCGGTGGCCGCGGTCCCCACCCAGACGTTCACGCTGGTGTCGTCCCCCACGCTCGCCGCCATCCCGCTCCTCACGGTGGCCGGCTACGTGCTCGCCGAGGGGGGCGCGGCCCAGCGGCTGGTGCGGGCCTACCGCGGTCTCTTCGGCTGGATGCCGGGCGGGCTGGCGGTCATGGCCGTGGCGGTGGCCGCGCTCTTCACCACCTTCACCGGCGCCTCGGGGGTCACCATCCTGGCCCTGGGCGGGCTGCTCCTGCCCTCGCTCCTCGACGACGGCTACCCGGAGGGCTTCTCGGTCGGGCTGGTCACCGCCGCCGGCTCGCTGGGCCTGCTCTTCCCTCCTTCCCTCCCGGTGATCCTGTACGGCGTGGTGGCCGGCACCGCCATCGAGGACCTGTTCATCGGCGGGCTCGTGCCCGGCGCGCTCATGATCCTGCTGGTGGCCGCCTACGGGGTCTGGATGGGCGTGCGCTGCAAGGCCCCCCGCCAGGCCTTCCGCCCCGGGGAGGCCCTGCGCTCGCTCTGGGGCGCGAAGTGGGACCTGGGCCTCCCCACGCTGGTGGTGGTGGTGGTGCTCTCCGGCTTCGCCACCATCGTGGAGGCCTCCGCCATCGCCGCCGCCTACGCGCTCGCGGTCGAGCTGCTCGTCTTCCGCGAGCTCGACCCGTTCCGGCGCCTCCCGCGCGTGCTGCTCGACGCCGGGACGCTCGTGGGCAGCGTGCTCATCCTGCTCGGCGTGGCGCTCGGGCTCACCAGCTGGTTCGTGGACGCCGAGATCCCCACCCAGCTGGTGGAGTGGATGACCGCCCACGTGAAGAGCCCGGCGCTCTTCCTGCTCATGCTGAACGTGGTCCTGCTGGTCCTGGGGAGCGTTCTCGAGATCTACTCGGCGATCGTGGTGGTGGCCCCCCTGGTCGCCCCGCTCGGCGTGGCCTACGGGATCGACCCCATCCACCTGGGCGTGGTCTTCCTGGCCAACCTGGAGCTCGGGTTCCTGCTGCCGCCCATGGGGCTCAACCTCTTCCTCTCCGCCCAGCGCTTCGGGAAGCCGCTGCCCTTCGTCTACCGGAAGGCCTTCCCGTTCCTCGTCATCATGTCGGTGGGCGTGCTCCTCGTGACCTATCTCGAGCCCATCACCACCGGCGTGGTCCGGCTGGTGAAGGGGTAGCCGGCCAGCCCTCCCGCAGCGCGAAGATCGCGAAGGTCACCGCCCATGCACCCACCACGTCGATGGCGTAGTGCAGGTGGGCGAGCAGCACCGAGGCGGTGACGGCCAGCGTGGCGACGAGCGCCGGGGCCGCCAGCCACGGCCGGCCGCGCAGGTAGAGCCAGAGCAGGAACGTGGTCGCCACGTGGCCGGAGAAGAAGAGGTCCTTCGTGAGGTAGGCGGCGATGGCGCCGCGCTGGAAGACCCCCACGGGCGAGAGCAGCTCCCCGTAGGCGGTCCAGAAGTCCCGCCCCCCGATGCCGGGGCCGGCGTGGGCCGGGTCGGGGACCCCCAGGCCGGTGAGCGCGATGGTGACCCCGCGGGCCAGCGAGACGAGCGCGCCGGTCACCATGTAGCGCACCCAGCGGCGCGGCGCGGTCCAGAGGAGCGCCGCGGTGAGCGGGAGGTAGAGCCCGAGCCACATCCAGTAGTTCACCCGGTCCACCCAGGGCAGGTAGGGCAGGCGCGCGAGCACCGCGTCGGGAAGCGTGGGCGCGGGGCGCAGCTCGGACAGGAGCGCGAGCGCGGTCATCGCCGCGTAGGCCGCGTAGCGGAAGGCGATCGCGCCGATCACGGCCGGCCAGATCGCGAGGATGCCGGCGAGGCCCGCCGGCCCGCCCGGGCGCGCGGCGGCCGCCTCCGGGGCCGCGCCGCGCGGCTCCCCGATCACGGGAACCGGCCGGCGGCGGAGAGCAGGTCGAGGTTGGCCTGCCGGACCGCGTCCTCGGCCACGACCGCGGTGGTGGCCGCGTCGCGGGCGCGCCGCTCCGCGTCGATCACCTCGAGGTTGCTCGTGGCGCCGGCCTGGTAGGCCTTGTTGGCGAGGTCCAGCGTGGCCACCGCGCTCTCGGCGCCACGCCGCGCGGCGTCGTAGCCGGCGTAGGCGTAGCGCATGGCCTGGAAGGAGACCCGCACGTCCGAGCGCGCCTGGCGCAGGACGCCCTCGAACGCGTCCTGGGCCTCCCGGGCCAGCGCCTCCCGCTCCCGCGCCTGGGAGGTGCGCAGCCCGCCCTCGAAGATCGGCCAGGCCGCCACGAGCTGGGCCACGTAGCCGCTGGGCGGCGTGGGCATGATGGCGTTGGTCTGGGCGTAGGCCTGGAAGGTGCCCGCCAGCACCGGCATCCAGTCGGTCCAGCTGTCCGACCAGACCGCGTCGGCGAGGTGCGCCCGCCCCGCGGCGGCCTTCACGTCCTGGCGGCCCTGCACGGCGGCGTCGGCCTCGCCGAGGTCCGGGTAGAACCGCACCGGGGGAACGCCGGTGGCGTCGAGCGGCCTGTCCCCCCCGCAGATGACGCCGAGTGCCTCCCGGCTGCGGGCCAGGATCGCGTTGGCCGCCTGGAGCTGGACCTCGGCGGCCCAGCGCTCCTGCTCGGCGCGCTTCACGTCCAGCTCGTTCCCGACGCCGCCCTTGCGGCGCGCCACGGCGTAGTCCTCGTGGGCGCGCCCGACGCGGACGGCCGTCTCGCTCACGTCGATGGCACGCCGGGCCGCCACCACCGTGAGGTAGGTGCGCGCCGCGGTGATGGCCACGGTGCGCTGGACGTCGGCCTCGGAGAGGGACGCCACGTCCACCCCCTCCACGCCGTGGGCCCACCCGTACCAGCGCGAGAAGGCGACGAGCGGCACGGCGACTCCCGCGGTGGCCTGCAGGACCTGGCCCGACTGGAAGATGGAGCCGTTCAGCACCCGGTCGTGGTCGAGGTAGGTGAAGGATCCGCCCAGCGTGACCACCGGCAACGCCCCGGCGCGTGCCTGCCCCATGAGGGCGCTGGCGCGGGCCACCTCCTGCGCTGCGATGAGGGCGTTCGTGTTGTGGGCCAGCGCCCGCCGCACCGCCTCGTCGAAGGTGACCGGCTCCGGGACCTCGAGCCGCGCCGAGAGCACCACGTCGGGCACCGGGGCCAGCGCCGGCGGAAGCGGCGCGAGGATGGGCGCCGTCGCGTCGGCCGGCCGCGCTGCGGCGCGGGAGGCCGCCGGGTCGGGGGCGGGGGCGGGAGCCTGGGCGGCGGCGAGCGCAGGGAGCGCGTACACCAGGACGAGGAGTGACTTCCGGATCACGTCGCAGCCTCCACGCCGGCGTCCTCGGGCTCGATGGGCTCGGGGGCGGGCGGCTTCTCGAACTGCGCCAGCAGCGTGTAGAGCGCGGGGATGAGGAACAGGGTGAAGAAGGTGGACACGGTGAGCCCGCCGATGACGGCGCGGGCGAGCGGCATGTTCGTCTCGCTCCCCTCCCCGATGCCGAGGGCCATCGGCAGGAGGCCGGCGATGGTCGCGATGGTGGTCATCAGGATGGGGCGGAGCCGGGTCTTGCCGGCCTGGACGGTGGCCTCCAGGATGCCCTCCCCCCGCTCGCGCAGCACGCGGGCGAAGTCGACGAGCAGCACCCCGTTCGAGACCACGATGCCCACCATCATGATGATGCCCATGAAGCTGTTCACGTTGAGCGTGGTCCCGGTGAGCCAGAGCGCGATGAAGACCCCGGAGACGCCCAGCGGCACCGAGAACATGATCACGAGCGGGTCGAGCAGCGACCGGAACTGCGAGGCCAGGATCATGTAGACCAGCGCGAGCGCCATGAGCGCGGCGAAGCGCAGGCTGCCGAAGGCCTCCCGTTGCGCCTGGGTCTGGCCGGAGAGTTGCACCGTGAACCCCTCCGGCGGGGGGACCTCGTCGAGGACCCGCTCCACCGCCGCGCTGGCCGTGCCCAGGTCGGCGCCCGCCGCGACGTTGGCGGTGAGGTCCACGATGCGCTGGAGGTACTTCCGGTTCACCTGCACCGGCCCCGCCGAGCGGCGCACCTCGGCCACGTTGGCGAGCGGCAGCACCGTGCCGTCCCCGGCCTTCACCAGCACGTCCTTCAGGTCGCCGACCTCGTTCCTCCCCGCATCGGCCAGGCGGACGTTGATGAAGTACTGGTTGCCGGTCTTGGGATCGGTGAACGGCACCGGCGCGAACTGCGTGTTCCCCACCAGGCTGGTGAGCACGGTCTGCGCCACCTGCTGCTCGCTGACACCCAGCATCCCGGCCTTCTCCCGGTCCACCTCCACGTCCAGCTCGGGATAGTTCTCCTCGCGGGAGATCTGCAGATCGGTGAGCAACGGCTGGCCGTCCGGGCGGGACAGGGCGCGGAGCCGGGGGAGCAATCGTCGGGCGTAGTCGCTCCCGGCGTCGAGGTCGTATCCCACGATCTCCACGTCGATGGGGGCGGCGGCCCCGAAGTTGAGGATCCGCTTCACGATGCCGCCCACGAAGAAGTAGGACTGCACGCCCGGGATGGCGTCCCGCAGCGTGCCGCGCACCTTGTCGGCCGCCTCCTCGTCGGTGAGGCGGCGCTGGGTGTGCGGCACCAGGTAGGCCTGGACCGTGCCGGTGTGCGGCCCGGTGTTCGAGGTGAAGAGGGCGGTTCGCCCCTGGGGCAGGCCCACCGTGGAGATGACCGTGGTGGCCACCGGCCCGCCGTCGGCCGCCTTCTCCCCGGCGAGCGCGGTCCGCACCGCGCCCTCGATGCGCCCGGTCACCTCCTCGGAGCGCTCGACGCGCGTGCCCACCGGCCCCTTGAAGATGACCTGGAACTGGCTCTCGTCGGTGGGCGGGAAGAACTCGGTCCCCACCCGGCCGGCCAGGCCCAGCGAGGCCACGAAGAAGACCAGGATGGCCACGATCACCTTGCCCCGGTTCCGCAGCACCCAACGCAGCGCCCGGGCGTAGGCCTCGTCGACGCGGTTCAGGTCCTCGACGATGCGTCGCGCCAGGCCCTTCTCCCCGATGCCGTGCCCGCCGCGGTCCAGGTACCGGAGGCAGAGGATGGGCGTCACCGTCCGCGAGACGAGGAAGCTCATCATGAGGGCGAAGGCGATGGTGAGCGCCAGCGGGATGAAGAGGTTGCGGGCCACCCCGGTGAGGAACACCACCGGGAAGAAGACCACGATGGTGGTGATGGTGGAGACGAAGATGGGCATGGCCACCTCCTGGGCGGCGGCCAGGACGGCGCCGCGCCGGTCCCCTCCCATGGCGAGGTGCCGGTGGATGTTCTCCAGCTCGACGATGGAGTCGTCGACCAGCCGGCCCACGCCGAGTGCCAGGCCGCCCAGGGTGAAGACGTTGAGCGTCTGGCCGGAGAAGTAGAGGAGCACGAAGGTGGCCACGATGGAGAGCGGGATGGCCACGGCGATGATCCCGGTGGCCGACCAGCTGGCCAGGAAGAGCAGGATGACGAGGATGGCGAGCCCGCTGCCCCAGAGCGCCTCGTGCTCCAGCGAGGAGATGGCGGCGCGGATGTAGGCCGACTGGTCGAAGGAGACGGTGAGCTTCACGCTGGCCGGCACGCCGCGCAGGCGCGGGATCTCCTTGCGCAGCTGGTCGACCACGTCGACGGTGTTGGCGCCGGGCTGCTTGAGCACGCGGAAGTAGACCCCGCGCGAGCCGTTGACCCGGGCGATCTCGGTCTGGTCGGCGGTGCCGTCCACCACCCGGGCCACGTCGGAGATGCGCACCGGGGCGGCGCCCGACCCCCGCGGGGCGGGGCGGATCACCACGTCCCGCAGCGGGCGCGCCGCGCCGATCTGGGTGTTCGAGAAGACGTTGTAGTCCCGGTCGCCCGCCCGCAGGGTGCCGCTGGGCAGGAGCAGGTTGGAGGCGCGGACCGTGTTCACCACGTCGAGCACGGTCAGGCCCCGGGAGCGGAGCGCGTCGTTCTCGAGCAGCACCTGGATCTCGCGGACCTTGCCGCCGCCGATGGGCGCGCTGGCCACGCCCTTGATGCGCTCCAGCTGGGGCTCGACCACGTTGTAGCCGAGGTCGTAGAGCTCCTTCTCGTCGAGCCCCTCCGCGCTCATGGAGACGAAGGCCACGGGGATGTTGGAGACGTCGAACTTGACGATGAAGGGCTGGTCGATCCCGGGCGGGAGCGTGTTCAGGATCTGGGCCACGCGCTGCTGCACCTCGAACTGGGCGTTGTCGAGGTTCACGCCGTACTGGAACCAGACGGTCACGGCGGAGAAGCCCTGCTTGGAGACGCTCTCCACCCGGTCCACGCCCGGGGCCGCCGAGACGGCCCGCTCGATGGGCACGGTGATCGACTTCTCCACGTCGATGGGGCCGGCTCCCGTGTAGAAGGTGGCCACCCGGATCTGGGGGATGTCGATGTTGGGGAAGAGGTCGACGGGCAGCCGCGTCAGCGACACCCACCCCAGGGCGAGCGTCATGAGCGACATCATCAGGATGAAGATGGGATTGCGGAGCGCGAGCCGGGTCAGCCACATGGCGGCAGGTCCCTTCCCGTCTACTTCGAGGCCGCGGCGGACGCCCCGCCCGCCGGGACGTCCGGGCGCTCCCCGGCGGCGCCGGTGGGCTTGCCGCTGAACGGGTCGATCCCCCGGACCGGCCGCACCGGGCTCCCGTCAGAGAGCGTGTCGGTCCCCGCGGTGACGATCTCGTCGCCCGGCTTCAACCCGTCCCGGACCCCGAACCAGTTGCCCCCGTCGACCCCTACCCGGATCTCGACGCGCCGGACCCGGTCACCCTGCACCACGTAGGCGAAGGTCCGCCCGTCGGAGACCTGGACGGCGCCCACCGGCACCACCACCGAGGCGGGGTGCACGGCGGTGACCAGGATCCCGCGACCGTACATCCCGGCCCGGAGCTCCCCGGGGTTGGCGATGTGCACCTCGGCGTCCACGGTGCGGGTCACCGGGTCGAAGGCCGGGGACATGCGGACCACCTTGCCGGCGTAGCGCCTTCCCGGCAGCGCGTCGAACTCGAGCGTGGCCGGCTGGCCGACCTTCACCGTCGGTGCGTCCTTCTCGTTCACCGGGACGAAGACCCGCAGGATGTCGATGCGCTGCACCGTGAGGATCGAGCCGGTCCCGGCGTTGGGGCCGACCAGCACGCCGGGGTCGAGCCGGCGCTGGGAGACCACCCCGTCGATGGGCGAGTCGATGCGGGTCTCCCCCAGCCGGGTCGAGACGGCCTGCAGGTTGGCCTGTGCGGTGGCGTAGGCGCTCTGGGTGTTCTGCAGCTCCTGCTGCGACACGACGCCGGAGGGGGCGAGCGCCTCGGCGCGGGCCTTGTTCGCCTTGGCGTTCTCGAAGGCCACCCGGGCCGCCTCCATCTGGTCGGGGAGGTCGGAGGGACGGACCACGGCGAGGAGCTGGCCCCTGCGCACCAGGTCCCCGCGATCGACGGTCACGGCGTCCAGGTAGCCGAGCGTCTTCGCGCCCACGTCGGCCTGGAAGAGCGGCCGCAGGTCCACCGGCGCGCGGATCTCCACCGGCACGTCGCGGACCTCCACCGGCGCCACGGTGACGGCCGGGGGGGGCCGCTGCCGGGGAGCCGTGCTGCCGCCCTTGCACGCGGAGAGGGCGAGGAGGAGGGCGAACGCCAGGAGGCGCCCGGCCCGGGACGGTGGGTGCATCCGGGGAGGAATAGCCCCACGTTTCGTCGAAGACAAGGACGGCCCGGGGCCGGCAATTCTCCTTCACGATCGGGCGGGCGCGGCTCCCCAGAGCTCGCGGACCAGCTTCGGCCGGACGCCGGTGGCGGCGAGCAGCGCGTCCAGCCGCTCCCGGGCCGCGCGCGACTCGCCGCGGATCTTCCGGCCCAGGATGAGCTCGTTCTTGAGCGAGTGCTCCCACCCGGCGAGCTCGGTCACCGTCACCTGGTATCCCAGCGCCTCGAGCGCCAGCGCCCGGATCACGTTGGTGAGGTGCGAGCCGAGCTCGCGCCGGTGCCAGGGGTGCCGGTGCAGCTCGGCCAGGGCCGGGTCGGCGCCGGCGCCGTCCGCCAGCTGTCGGGCCACCTCCGCCTGGCAGCAGGGCACCACCGCCACGTGGTCGGCGCCGTGGCGGGCGGCGAGCACGAGCGCGTCGTCGGTGGCGGTGTCGCAGGCGTGGAGCGCGGTGACCAGGTTCACCCGGGGTGGGACGGGAGCCTGGGCGACCTCGGCGGGGAGGAAGCGCATGCGGTCGTAGCCGAGCCGCCGGGCGCGCTCCGTGGCGGCGGCGGCGAGCTCGGGTCGGGACTCGATCCCGAGGAGGGTGCCCTTCCCGGCCGGACCGACCGCCACCTCGTAGAGGATGAAGCCCAGGTAGCCCTTGCCGGCGCCGCAGTCCACGAGGACCGGGTCGCCGAAGCGGCCGAGGACGTCGTCGAGGGCCGGCGAGAGGAGGCGCACCAAGTGGTTCACCTGCTTGAGCTTGCGCAGGCTGTCAGCGTTGAGGTCGCCGTCGCGGGTGAGGAGGTGAAGCTCCTGGAGGAGTGCCTTCGAGCTTCCGGGGAGGAGCTCGCGGGAGACCTCGTCCCGGGTCACCTTGCGGCGCATGCGTGGTACTTACACCGCCGGGCCGGCTCCGCGGAAGCG
Source organism: Anaeromyxobacteraceae bacterium (assembly GCA_037443385.1). Lineage (GTDB taxonomy): Bacteria > Myxococcota > Myxococcia > Myxococcales > Anaeromyxobacteraceae > CAIOAK01. The sequence goes on along the minus strand of JBBIOL010000045.1, from coordinate 152 downwards.
GGACGCCGGGACGCGGATCGCGGGGCCTCCGGGTTCGTACACGCTACGTCAATGGCGGCGCCGGCCGCCGTGCCGGGCCGACCGTCCGATCCGCGGACCCCGCGGGCAAGTGGGGCGTAAGCATTCGCTGTGTTGACGGGGTTTTCGTGAGG
>JBBIOL010000044.1:0-25845 GCA_037443385.1 Anaeromyxobacteraceae bacterium | reverse complement strand
GCCCGGCTGGGGCTGCCTGCCGCGCCTCGCCCCCCTCGACGAGGGCGAGATCGATGCGCCGGCGCGCCGGGTCGGCGGCGGCCACCTCGACCTCCACCTCGTCTCCCACGCGGAAGGCCCGGCCCGTGCGCGCGTTCACGAGCGCGTGGCCGTCCTTGTCGAGGGCGAAGCCGTCGCCCAGGTCCTCGGCCTTCACGAGCCCCTCCACGTGCCACCGGTCGAGCGACACGAAGAGCCCGAACTCGACGACCGCGGAGACGGTCCCGGCGCTGCGCTCCCCCACCTTCCCGGCCATGAAGCGGGCGGCGTAGTAGCCCGCCACGTCCCGCTCGGCCTTCATGGCGGCGCGCTCCCGGTCGGAGGAGAGCGTGGCGATGCGCTCGAGCTCCCCGGGGCGCACGCGCCTCCCGGACGCGCCCGAGAGCGCCTCGCGGAGCAGGCGGTGGACGACCAGGTCCGGGTAGCGCCGGATGGGCGAGGTGAAGTGCAGGTAGTGGCCGGCGGCGAGCCCGTAGTGACCGATGTTCTCCGGGCTGTAGACCGCCTGCATCATGGCCCGGAGCAGGAGCTGGTTGAGCGCCCGCTGCTGGGGATGGCCGGCCAGCCGGTCGAGCAGGTCGGCGAGGCCGAGCGGACCGGCCCCGGCCTCGGGGGCGTCGAACCCCTGCGCCCGGGCCAGGTCGAGGAAGACCTGCAGCTTGTCCTCGTCGGGAAGGCCGTGGACCCGGTAGATGGTGGGGAGGTCGCGATCGCCGAACCAGCGGGCCACCGCCTCGTTGGCCGCCAGCATGAACTCCTCGACGATGCGGTGGGCGCGGTTGCGCGGCCGCCGCTCGATGGCCAGGACCTCGCCGTCCTCGGCGAGCACGATCCTCGACTCGGGCAGGTCGAAGTCGATCGACCCGCGCCGCCGGCGGACGCCGCCCAGGATCTCCTGCAGCTCGCCCATGCGGACGAAGGCATCGCGCAGGAACTCCCGGTGGGGCACCCGCTCGCCGTCGAGCATGCGCGCCACCTCGGTGTAGGTGCAGCGCGCCGCCGAGCGCATGACGCCCGGGTAGACCTCGACCGCGCCCGGCTTCCCCGAGGCGTCGAAGCGCATGTCGGCGACCATGCACAGCCGCTCGACCTCCGGGTTGAGCGAGCAGATCCCGTTCGAGAGGCGCTCCGGGAGCATGGGCAGGACCGTGCCGGGGAAGTAGGCGCTCGTCCCGCGCCGCAGGGCCTCGGCGTCGAGCGCCCGCCCCGGCCGGACGTAGTGGGACACGTCGGCGATGGCCACCACCAGCCGGTACCCGCGCCCGGGCAGCTTCTCCACGTGCACGGCGTCGTCGAAGTCGCGGGCGTCCTCGCCGTCGATGGTGACGAGCGGGAGCCCGGTGACGTCGCGGCGACCTTCCCGGTCCTCGCGCCGGACGCGATCCGGGATGGCGTCCGCCTCCGCCGCCACCTCGGGGGGGAAGAGGTCGGCGAAGCCGTGCGCGTAGGCCGTGCGGAGGACCTCGACCGAGGGGGAGCGCGGGTTGGGCACCCGCTCCACCACCCGGCCGGCGAGCGGCCCGGACCCGGGCTCGAGCCAGACCTTGGCGACCTCGCCGTTCCGGACCAGCCGGGTCTCCGGGACGGGCACCACCGGCGGGAGCTGGTCGTCGACCGGGACCACGAAGCTCTCGCCTCCGCGCGCGGCGTAGGCGCCGAGCAGCATGCGGCGCCCGCGCTCCACCACCTCGACGATGCGGGCCTGCGCGCCGCGCCGCCCGGTGAAGACCTCGAAGCGGACCACGTCGCCGTCGACCGCCCCGCCGCCGTCGCCGGGCGCCACGAAGAGGTCCGGCCCCTGCCGGTCCATGCGCGCGAGGAAGCCGAACCCGTCCCGGTGCCGGGTGTAGAAGCCGGTGAAGGCCGGGTCCGCCTGCGGCCGGGGGCGTCGCGCACCGTCGGCCCGGCGTCCCGCCTCGCCCGGAGCCTGCGCCCGGGTCCCGGGGCGCTCGCCGGGCAGCGCGAGCCGGCCCCCCAGCTCGAGCAGCCGCCCCTCCCGGACCAGCGCCTTCACCACCTTGGCCGCCGGCCGGCGGGCCTTCGGGTGGATCCCGAGGCGCTGCAGGAGCTCGGGGAGCGAGACGGCCTTCCCCCCGGCACGGCGCAGCTCGGCGACGAGCGCCTCGGGGCGCACCTCCGGAACGGGTCTTCGGGGCATGCGGGGATGTTGTCACGGACGCGCCCGCCCCGCTAGAACCGGGGTGTGCTCACTCCTCCCGAGGCCCTGGCACGGATCCTGTCGGCGCTCGGCGACGTCGCGCCCCTCCCGCCGGAGCGCGTGCCGCTCGCGGTGGCGGCCGGGCGTGCGCTCGCCGCCGACGTGCACGCCGACCGCCCCCTGCCCCCGTTCGACAACGCCCAGATGGACGGGTACGCGCTGCGCGCCGGGGACGCCGGCCGCGCCGGTGCGCGGCTGCGGGTGGCCTTCGAGATCTTCGCCGGCGACGGGCAGGACCGTCCGCTCCCGCCGGGGGCCTGCGCGCGCATCTTCACCGGGGCTCCGCTCCCCCGGGGCGCCGACGCGGTGGAGATGCAGGAGGAGGTGACGCGGCGCGGGGCCTGGGCCACCTTCCGGAGGCCCGCCGTGGCCGGCCGCTTCGTCCGTCCATCGGGGGCCGACGTCGCGCGCGGCGCGCTGGCCCTGCCAGCCGGGCTGGAGGTGGACGCGGGCGCCGTGGGGCTCGCGGCCGCGCTGGGCCTGCCGGAGCTCTCGGTGCACCGCCGGCCCCGGGTGGGGATCCTGGCCACCGGGGACGAGATCGTCCCGCTGGGCGGCTCGCCGCGCCCCGGCCAGATCTTCGAGTCGAACGGGCACCAGCTGGCCGTGGCCTGCGCCGAGGCCGGTGCACTCCCGGTGAGGCTGCCGCTGGCCGGCGACGACCCGGCCTCGCTGCGCTGGTCGCTCTCCGCCGCCCGGGGCCTCGATGCGCTGGTCTCCATCGGCGGCGTCTCGGTGGGGGACCGGGACCTGGTCCGGGCCGGGCTCGAGGGCTCCGGTGCGCGGCTCGACTTCTGGCGGGTGGCCATGCGGCCGGGCAAGCCGGTGGCGTTCGGGCGCTGGGGGCGGATGGCGGTCTTCGGGCTCCCGGGGAACCCGGCCAGCTCCCTCGTGACCTTCGAGCTCTTCGTCCGTCCCGCGCTGCGGGCGCTGGCCGGGCTGCGCGGGACCGGTCGGATGGTGCTGCGCGCCCGGCTCGGCGCGCCGGAGGAGAAGCCGGAGGAGCTCACCCTCTTCCTGCGCTGCCGGCTCCGCCGGGAGGGCGATGCACTCTGGGTCGACGGGCTGCGCACGCAGCAGAGCGGGCACCTCACCTCGGTGGTGGGCGTGGACGGACTGGCGGTGCTTCCCCCGGGCTCCCGGCGCCTGCGCCGCGGCCAGTGGGTGGACGTGATCCTGGTTCGCGCTCCGTCCGGGTAGACCCGCCCGGGCGCGTGGAATTCCTCGACCACCGGTGCAGTCGATGTTAGGTAGCGAGGAACCATGGCCAACACCAAGACCCGACGTCCCGTCACCCTCGCCGCCAAGTTCGCCGCCAAGCTGAAGGCCGAACGCCTGAAGCGCAAGCTGTCGCAGGAGACGCTGGCCCAGAAGGCCGGCCTCTCGGTCTCGTACATCTCCATGCTGGAGCGCGAGCAGCGCACGCCCCCGCTCGACACGCTCGAGGCCCTCGCCAAGGCCCTCGGCGTCACGCCGGCCTCGCTCATCTCCTGATCCGGTCGCCTGCGATGACGCGAATGGTCCAGTGCAAGAAGCTCGGCCGCGAGTTGCCGGGCATGGCCTCGAAGCCGTTCCAGAACGAGCTCGGCCAGCGCATCTTCGACTCCATCTCCCAGGAGGCCTGGAAGATGTGGCTCGAGCACTTCAAGATGATCTTGAACGAGTACCGGCTGGCCCCGGGCGACCCGCGCACCAACCAGATCCTCTACCAGCAGGCCGAGCAGTTCTTCTTCGGCGAGGGGGCGCAGCTCCCGCCGGACTACGTCCCGCCCCCGCGCAAGGGGTAGCCGATGCGGGGCGAGGGAGAGGTCCTCCTCGTCTCCACCTACGAGCTGGGCCACCCGCCCCAGGGCATCGCCTGGCCGGCGGCGTTCCTCGTGCGCGCCGGCTTCCGCCCGGCCTCCCTCGACCTCGCCGTCGAGCCCCTCGACGGCGACCGCATCCGGCGGGCGCGCCTCGTGGCGGTGTCGGTGCCGATGCACACCGCGCTCCGGCTGGGCCTGGATCTCGCCGCGCGCGTCCGGTCGGTGAACCCGGGCGCGGTCCTGGCCTTCCACGGCCTCTACGCACCGCTCCACGCCGACCTCCTCGTCCGGGCCGGCGCCTCCGCGGTGCTGGGCGCGGAGTGCGAGGAGGATCTCGTGCTGCTCGCCACCGCCGCGGAGCGGGGCGAGGCGCTCTCCCGCTTCGTCCGGCGCGCCGGCGCGCCCGGCCGCCTCCCGCGGCTCGACTTCCCGGTGCCGCTGCGCGCGTCCCTGCCCCCGCTCGATCGCTACGCGCGCCTGCGCGAGGCCGGAGGCCGCGAGCGCACCGCCGGCTACGCCGAGGCCACGCGGGGCTGCCTCCACCTCTGCCGCCACTGCCCGGTCCCGGCGGTGTACGGCGGCCGGTTCGTCGCGGTGCCGGTGGAGACGGTGATCGCCGACGTGGAGCGCCAGGCCGCCGCCGGGGCCACCCACGTCACCTTCGGCGACCCCGACTTCCTGAACGGCCCCACCCACGCGCTGCGCGTGGCCCGCGCGCTGCGGGCCCGGCTCCCCGGCCTCACCTTCGACTTCACCGCCAAGATCGAGCACCTCGTGCGTCACGCCGCGCTCCTCCCCGAGCTGGTGGCCTCGGGCGCGATCTTCGCGGTCTCGGCGGTGGAATCCCTCTCCGACCACGTCCTCGCGCGCCTCGCCAAGGGGCACGTCCGCGCCGACGTCTTCCGGGCCTTCGCGGCCTGCGACGCCGCCGGCCTGCCGCTTCGCCCCACGCTCGTCCCGTTCACTCCCTGGGAGACGCTCGACGGCTACCTGGACCTCGTCGCCACCTTCGAGGAGCAGGGGTGGATGTCGCGGATCGACCCGGTCCAGCTCTCGCTGCGCCTGCTCGTCCCGCCCGGATCGCTGCTCCTCGGCGACCCGGAGCTCCCGCCGGTCGCGCTCGACCCGGAGGCGCTCACCTGGCGCTGGGAGCACCCCGACCCGCGCATGGACGCCCTGCAGGCACGCGTGGCAGGGCGGGTCGCGACCGCCGCGGAGCGGGGCGAGGAGCCCGGGATCACGCTCGCCGAGGTGAAGGCGCTGGCGCTCGCCGCCGCCGGCCGGCGCCACGTCCACGTGGCCCGCCCGTACGCGACCACCGGGACGCCGCGCCTCACCGAGAGCTGGTTCTGCTGAGCCGAGCCCACCGCGGGGCAGTTGGCCCCGCTCGATCGCGAGTGACCGCGGGGCCTACCGGACGGTGGGCAGCGCCGGGCGGATGTCGAAGACCAGGCGCCGGGCGGCCTCGCGGAGCGCGGCCTCCACCTCGGCGGGGGTGGCGGCGCGGGCGAAGGCGAAGCCCAGGTAGGCGTCCCCCTCCGGGAGCGGGACCACCTCCCGGCCGGTGGGCGCGGTCACGACCACGTCCTCCACCCCCGGGACCGCGAGCCCCTCCTCGCGGCCCGCGTACCCGTGCAGCACACCGCGCCGCGGGATGGGGAGCATCATCACACCGGAGGCCCGCGCCTCGCGGCGGATCGCGGCGAGCGGCAGGCCCACGGCGTGGGCGACCACCACCTCCTCGAGCGACGTGCCGGTCCCGAAGCGCAGCGCGCGGGAGCAGAGCCCACCGATGGTCCGCGCCGCCACCTCCAGGATCACCGGCCCGTCCGGCCCCAGGCGCGCCTCGGCGTGCACCGGCCCCTCGCGGAGCCCGAGCGCCGCGGCCGCGGCGGCGACGGTGCGGATCACGGCGTCCTGCAGGCCGGCGGGATGCCGGGAGGGGGTGACGTAGAGCGTCTCCTCGAAGAACGGTCCGTCGAGCGGGTCGGGCTTGTCGAACAGCGCCAGCACGTCCAGCCGCCCGCCCCGCAGGAGCCCCTCCAGCGCCACCTCCGGCCCGGGCACGAAGGACTCGACCAGGATGCGATCGCCCACCCCGGCCTCCCGCGCCTTCCGCTCGGCCCGCGCCGTGGCCAGGATGGACCGGATGCGCCCCCACGCCTCCCGGAAGGAGGCCGGGTCGTCGGCGCGGATCACCCCCCGGCTGCCGGAGAGACCGAGCGGCTTCAGCACGCACGGGTAGGCGACGGCGTCCGCCGGGCCGTCGGGACCGCCGGCGGCCTCGAAGGCCCGGAACGCCGGGACCGGGAGGCCCGCCGCCGAGAGGGCCTCCCGCTGGGCCAGCTTGTTCACCGTGCGTCGCGCCGCCCCGGGGGGATTGCGCGGGAGCCCGAGCCGCTCGGCGGCCAGCGCGGCGATGACCGCGGTGCCGTCGTCGGCCGGCACGATGCCGGAGATGGGATCACCCTCCGCGGCGCGCGCGATCTCCTCGGCCGCGCCCTCCGGGTCCCGGTAGTCGAGCGAGAGCAGCCCGCGGGTGGGGCCGAAGGCGTCCTCGACCCGGTGGCAGCGGTCGGTTCCCACGAGGACCGGGACGCCCAGGCGTCGCGCGGCGCCGAGGAAGTCGTCCGCCCGGTAGCTCTGGGTGGGGACGAGGAGCAGGAGCCGGCCCGTGCCCGCCATCTAGACGGCCTCGACGCCCGCCCGGAAGATCGCGAGCCCGCCCGGCTCCCGGGCCTCGATCTCGGCCCGGCGCCGTGGCCAGTCGGGGTGGTGCCAGGGGTAGAGGAAGGCGTCCGGGTGGGGCATGAGCCCCAGGATCCTCCCGCTGCCGTCGCAGACGCCCGCGATGCCGAGCGCCGAGCCGTTGGGGTTGTCTGGCCAGGCCTCGGTGGGACGGCCGTCCGCGTCCACGTAGCGCAAGGGCAGCCGCCCGCTCGCGTCCAACCGTCGCAGGGCCTCGTCGGAGGTGGCGACGAAGCGCCCCTCCCCGTGCCGGGACGGCAGGTCCAGGATGCCGAGGCCCCGGGTCCAGACGCAGGGGCTGCGGGGATCGGGCGCCACCCGGACCCAGGCGTCCCGGTAGCCGAGCCGCTCGTTCTGGGTGAGCGTGGCGGTGGGGACGAAGTCGGGGGGGCCCGATTCCGGGCCGGGCAGGAGCCCGAGCCGGGTGAGGGTCTGGAATCCGTTGCAGATGCCGAGGACGCGCCCGCCGCCGGCCAGGAAGGCCGCCAGGTCCGCCTTCAGGTGGGCGCGGATCCGGGTGGCCAGCACGAGCCCCCCGGCCACGTGGTCGCCGTAGGCGAAGCCGCCCACCATGCCGAGCACCTGGTAGTCGGCGATGCGGCGGGGGTGGCGCCGGGCGAAGAGGTCGGTGAGGTGGACGAGATCCACCTCGGCGCCCACCATCCGGAAGGCGCGCGCCGTCTCGTCCTCGCAGTTCAAGCCGAACCCGACCGGGATGAGGACGCGTACCGGCTTCACGGCCGCCCCCCTTCCCGCTTCCAGGCCCGTGCCAGCAGGGCGACGTCCTCGTCCACGAACGGGGCGCCGGCCGCGGTGACGCGCAGCCGCCCGCCCTCCCGCCAGGAGCCGATCCGCGCGTGCGGGACGCCGGTGAGCGCCGCCTCGAGCGCCGCGGCGCGCTCCGGCTCCACCCCGAGGAGCAGGCGCCCGGCCGACTCGGAGAAGAGGCGCGCCTCCCAGGTGAGGCCGGCCGGTCCGGGCAGCCGGGACAGGTCGGCCTCGAGCCCAAGCCCGGACGCGCGGGCGAGGAGGAAGAGCGAGCGGGCCAGGCCGCCCCGGCCCGGAGCGTGGGCCGCGGCGACGAGCCCGCTGGCGACGGCGGCGGCCACCTTCTCGTACCAGGAGTGGAAGAGGGCCGGACGGCAGCGCGGCACCCCGCCGCCGGCGACGCCGCGGTGCGCGGCCCACTCGGTGCATCCCAGCTCGTCGGCGGTCTCGCCCACCGCGTAGAGCAGCGTGCCGGCCCGGCCGGCCTCCAGCGTGAGCGCGCGGCGCACGTCGCGCACGACCGCGATGGCGGACACGAGCAGCGTGGGGGGGATGCTGATGCGGCGTCCGCCCACCACCGCGTCGTTCTTCATGGAGTCCTTGCCCGAGACGAGCGGGGTGCCGTGGGCGCGGCAGGACTCGGAGAGGCCGCGCGAGGCGCGCACGAGCTGGGCCGCCTTGTGCGCCGCGTCGGGGTTGCGCGCGCCCGGGAGCGGATCGGGCCAGCAGTAGTTGTCGAGCAGCGCCACGCGGTCGAGCCGGGCCCCGGCGGCGAGCACCCGCCGCAGCGCCAGGTCGACCCCGGCCTGGGCCATGGCATGGGCGTCCGCGTCGCTGTAGGTGGGGAAGACCGCCTCGGCGAGCGCGTAGCCGGTAGTGGAGCCGTCGTGGGCCACCTGGAAGACCGCGGCGTCGGCCGGGACGTCGCGGTGCGCCCCGATCCAGGGCTTCACCACCGTGAGCCCCTTCACCTCGTGGTCGTAGGTGCGCTCGAGCGACTCGGCCGAGCGCAGGTTGTCGCGCGCCAGGAATGCCGCCACGAGCGCGTTCCCCTCCGCGGCCGACGGCGCGGGCGCCAGCGGGATGCTCGGCCGTGCCGGGGGCGTCCAGACGGCGTCGACGCGCATCTCGGGGTCGCCGTCGTGCAGGAACGTCATGGGGATGCGCGCCACCACCCGCCCGCCGTGCTCGACCTGCAGGACCGGGTCGGCGGTGAACGCGCCCAGGTCGGTGGCCTCCACCTCGCGCAGGTGCGCGAGCTCGAGGAGCGCAGGGAGCTTCTCCGGGGGCACGCTGAGCGTCATGCGCTCCTGCGCCTCGGACACCAGGATCTCCCAGGGAGCCAGCCCCTGGTACTTGAGGGGCGCCCGGGAGAGGTCGAGCCGGGCCCCGCCCGGCTGCTTCGCCATCTCGCCGACGGAGGACGAGAGCCCCCCCGCCCCGTTGTCGGTGATGGCGGAGTAGAGGCCCCGGTCGCGGGCCTCGAGCAGGAAGTCGAACATCATCTTCTGCGTGATGGGGTCGCCGATCTGCACCGCCTGCACCGGGCTCTCCTCGGTGAGCTCGGCCGACGAGAAGGTGGCCCCGTGGATGCCGTCCTTGCCGATGCGCCCGCCCACCATGACGATGCGGTCGCCGGGGCGGGCCCGCTTGACCTCGCCGGGCGCGCCGTCCACCGTCACCGGCATGCGCCCCACCGTCCCGCAGTAGACGAGCGGCTTGCCCAGGAACCGGTCGTCGAAGATCTCCCAGCCGCGGCCGTAGGGGATGCCCGACTGGTTGCCGCCGTCGATGACCCCGGCGTGCACCCCGTCGCGGATGCGGCGCGGGTGGAGCAGCCCGGGCGGAAGCTCGCCGTCCCAGCCGGGCGGGCCGAAGCAGTAGCCCCAGGTGTTCGCGAGCAGGTCGGAGCCCATCCCGGTGCCGAAGGGATCCCGGTTCACGCCCACGATGCCGGTGATGGCGCCACCGTAGGGGTCGAGGGCCGACGGGCTGTTGTGGGTCTCCACCTTGTAGACCAGGTGCCAGCGGTCGGTGGCCTCGATCACGCCGGCGTTGTCGTGGAAGACGCTGACGAGCCAGCTCTTCCCCTCCCGGGCGCGAATGGCGGCGTCGACCGCCTCGGTGGTGCCGCGGATGTAGGTCTTGAAGATCGACCGGATCTCCTCGGCCGGACGCCCGTCCTCCTGGTAGGTGACGGTGGCGTTCATGATCTTGTGCTTGCAGTGCTCCGACCAGGTCTGGGCCAGGCACTCCAGCTCGACGTCGGTGGGATCCGGGCCCAGCCCTGCGGCCCGGCGCGCCGGGTCGCCGCCGGAGGCGCGGTAGAAGTCGCGCAGGGCGCGCATCTCCTCCAGTGTGAGGGCGAGCAACCGCTCCCGCGACAGCGCGAGGAGCGCGTCGTCGGACCGCTCCAGGCTCACCGTCTCCACCGGCCGCGACGCGTGCTCGACCACGCGCGGGACGGAGAGATCGGGCGGGGAAGCCTTCCACTGGTCGTACGACTGCACCGACACCCGCTCGATCACCTCGTTGGCGAGCAGCGCCCGGGCGATGCGCCCGGCCTCCGCCTCCGACACGCCGTCCAGCAGGTAGAGCCGGCCGGTGTAGACCTGGCTCCCCTCCCCGAGCGGACGACCGAGGAGGTCCTCGATGGCCACCCGTGCGCTCTTCGCCACCGGGTCGGTGACGCCGGGCTTGAACCCTACCGAGACCGCGACGTCGAAGGGACCGTCGTCGAGGCGTCCCACAGCGCCCTGCCGGACGACCGGGCCGGCGAACTCGGCGGCGACGGCCCTCGCCTCCTCCGCGGAGAGGTCGGCCTCGACCAGGAAGACGTCCCGGGTGCGGACCCGGCCGGCCTGGAGGCCCAGGTGCTCCCGGATGCGGCGGGCCACCGACGTCCCCAGGCTGTCTCTGTATCCGGGTCGGGTGCCGACCTCGATTCGCGTGACGGGGGGCAAGGATTCTCTCGGGCGGGAGGGGCCGAGAGTCTACCCCGAACCGGGCGTCAGCGGGCGCCGCCCTCTTCCTTCTCCTTCGTCACGATGACCCGGACCTCGCGACGGGACTCGCCGTCCGCCTGGTCCTCCTTCACCTCCACCGAGACCGAGCCGTCGACTCCCGCCGCGGCGAGGTCGCGCCGCACCTCGGCCTCGATCTGGGCCGCCGAGAGCCGCTCGCCGAGCACCTTGGTCCCCACCATCCCACCCAGGTCCCCCTCCACGGAACCCTCGACCGGCTGGACGGTGATCCGCGCCCCGGCGAGCGAGGGAACGGCCTTGCGGATGGCGTCCGGGATGCCTTCCATCCCGATGGTGTCCCCGTGGACGTCGATGGCGGCGAGCGAGCCATCCGGCGTCGCCTCCACCCGGACGCGCACCCGGACCGCCCGGCGCTCGCCGCCCGCGTTTCCCTCGATGGCCCGGATCGCCGCCCGGATGGCACCCGGCTCCGGAGGTGCGTCGGTGCGGATCTCGACGTGCTTGCCCACCTCGGCCTGGTAGGTGGCGGGGACCTGGGAGGCCCCCGCGCCCACGGCGGCGAGGAGCCCGGCGACGACGGTGGAGCGGAACAGGACGGTGTGCACGGTGCTCTCCTTCCGGGCCGATCCGAATCGGCTGGCGATCTGGGTTTCCAGCGCGCGGCGGTGCTCCTCCCCCGGCAGGACCGGAGTCCGGGCCAGGCGGCGGAGGCGAGCGGGGACGGTCTCATCCATGGGCCAGCTCTCCTCCCTCGTCCTCGCGGAGCGATTCCCGGAGCTCGCGGACCGCCCGCGACGCGCGCTGGCGGAGCGTGGCCTCCGGCTCGCCGAGGACGGTGGCGATCTCCCGGAAGCGGAGCCCGTCGGCGAACCGCAGCGCGAGCAGCTCGCGGGTCGCGTCGGGGAGGGCGGCGAGGTGATGGCGCAGCCGGGCGTCCCCCTCCGCCTCGAGCAGCGTTCCCAGGGGATCTCCCCGGGGATCGGCGGGCTCCGGCGCGTCCTCGATCCGGAAGGCCTCCCGGGACTCGCGCCTCCCCTCCCGGAGGACGCTCCGGGCGATGGAGAGCGCGTAGCCCTCGACCGAGCCACGGGCAGGGTCGAGCCGGGCGAGGGACTCGAGGAGCCGGTGGAACGTGGTCGACACGGCGTCCTCCGCGGCCGCCTGCCCGTGGACCCGACGCCCCACGAAGCGGCTCACCCCCGGATGGAGGGCGCGGTACAGGGACACGACCGCGGACCGCTCCCCGCGCGCGGCGCGGGTGGCGAGGCGGGAGAGGCGCGCCTCCCGGATGGGCCAGGGAAGTCTCACGGGTCGGGCTCTTCCTCCCATTAGTCCCTCCCGGCCGTTTCGTGACGGAGATTTCCCGGACGGGTCAGGGGGAGCGCCGCCAGGCGCGCGGAACGGCGGCACGCGAGGCGCGCACGTCGAGGTCGTGGAGGGCCTGCTCGGCCCGCTTCTCCTCCAGGCGGGCCGCCTCCACGTCCCCGTCCAGCTGCTGCTCCAGGACCCACTGGAGGTTGCTCCGGGCCTCCTCGCGCTGCGCCTCGACGTCGAGCCTGGACCGCCTCGCGGCGGCCAGGCGGTCGTTCGCCTCCTGGAAGGCCTGCCGCCACCCGATCTCCCAGGCGGCGGCCTCCTCCGCGGCGGCGGCCCGCGCCATCCCGTCCTCGTCGGCGGGTGGCGGAGGCGTGGGACCCGGCACGGCCAGGCCCGGGGGGCCGGGCCGGGGCGCCCCGGCGGCGCCCACCGGGAACGGCACCCGGCGCGGTGGATCGCTGCCCGGGACGAGCAGGGTCGCGCCCGGAGCGAGGTCGGCCGGGTTGCACGCGAGCCGGGCCTTGCCCCGTCCGATCCACACCGACCCACCGCCCGGCGGTGGCGACAGCCGGGCCAGGCGCGCCCCGATCTCGGACGGCACCGGGAGCCCGTCCGACGCGCGTGCCCCGGTTCTCCAGTCGACGATGCGTGCGGAGGTCTCGCAGTCCCGTGCCGGCGGGTCGACGGCGAGGCGCAGCTCCTCGATCGGCGGCCGGCCCCGGCTCACGACCACCACGACGGCGGTCACCCCGTCTACTTCCGGACCTGCCGCGAGCAGGACGGGCGACCGCCGGAGGGCGTTCCAGAGCTCTCCCTGGACCCGGCGCTCGTCGTCGGCCGCCTCCTCCGCGGCCCGGGTCCACGCGGGGGGGGCGGAGCGCCCGAGCAGCGTGGCAAAGGCCTCCGCCGGCACGAGCAACCCGGGCCGATCCGGATCGGGGGGCGTCGCGGGCGCGATTCCCACGAAGCTTCCCTTCGCATCCACCGCCGGTCCGGAGAGCGGTCCGGGAGCGCCCTCGACGCGCAGCATGGGCAGGCCGCCGACGGGGACGAGGCCGCGCGCCGTCACCTCCACCGGTGTCGCCGGGTTCCCTCCCAGGGCTCCGACGAGGAGCGGCGCGCCCTCGGTGAGGGCCGACGCCTCTCCCGGGGGCAGGTACGCGGCCGCCGCACCCGGCAGCTCGAGGAGCGAGGTCCCCGGAAACGGTCCGGCCAGGGCCCGGGCGAGGAGCTCGCGCCCGTCGGAGAGCCGGACCTGTGCGGCGCCCTCCGGGCAGGCGAGCCCGGCGATCACCCGCTCCGGGGAGACGAAGGCGGCCTCTCCGGCCCCACCATCGCACGTGACGGTGGCGCGGGCGGCGAGCAGGGCCGGGCGCGGGTCGGCCGTCACCGGGGCCGGCGCCTGCTCTGCGGGGACGGCGCCTGTCCCCGGTGCCACCGCCGGGACGTCGGGGGCGGACGCTGGCCCACGCTTCGCCCTCCAGACGGCCGCGCCGGCCAGCCCGGCCACGAGCGCCACCACGGCGACCGCCCAGGCCGCCCACCGGGAGCCTGAGCGCCTTCTCATGCCGGGTGGCACCACCCCGGCAGGTTACCCGGCCACCGCCCATCGCGCGAGGAAGGGGCCCGGATCCCCCGCCACGCCCAGGGCGAACTTCCCGAACCCGAAGTCGCTCGCCATGGCGTGGAAGCGCAGGATCTCCGGGATGTGGTTCACGGCCCAGGCCGCGAGCTCGTGCGAGAGACCGTGGCGGGCGAGGCGACGTTCCACCGCACCGACCTGGAGAAGGATCGAGGTGTGGCACTCCCGGTGGTGATCGAGGGGGGACCAGCGGCGGGTGTGCATGAGCCCCTCCTCCGCTGCGAAGTGCTCCTCGAGCGTCTCGAGGAGAAGGCAGCAGCGACCCCGAGCCTCGCTCGACTCCCGAAGACGCACCGCGTCAGCGAGTTCGGCCAGGCACCGGTCGATCTGCCGGTGCTGCCGGTCCAGCGGGATGAACCCCGTCACGACCATGGGCATGTCCAACCCCCGTTGCCCCATGGACAAACGACGGCGACTTTTCGGGACAGTCCCGGAGGGGGCGCAAGCGTCCGCTTTCCGGGAGCTTTCGCAGATCGGAACCGGGGATCGGCGCCTCCAGACCGGACCGGCGGCGACCGGCCGGCGAGGCGCCGGCGCCCCGTACACCCTGGGTGATTAAACTCTTGGTCACATCCGACCCTGGCCCGTCTCCATGGGGACGCAGGTAGGCCGTTCCCTTCGCCAGCCGCACCTCGACCCGGAAGCCCACGCTGGCCAGCGCCCGCCGAGAGGCGGGTGGGTGAGGTGACCCATGTCGCATCCTTCCTTTTCACCGCTGCACGGCTTCTGGATCGCCACGGTGCTCGTCGCCGCCTGCGGGAGTGGCGCGCCCACCTCCGGGACGGGCGCGGGCGCCAGCGCGGCTCGCGAGGCGCCTCACCGGGAGTCCCCGGAGGTTCACCTCACGGGCGCGGGTGACCCCGCCCTCGACGTGCCCGCCGTGCAGGCGGCCGTGACGGCCGGCGGCCGGGTCCGGCTCGCGGGCACCTTCGACTTCGGGCCGCAAGGGCAGGTGGTGATCACGCGCGACGTGGCCATCCGGGGAGACGATGGCGCCACCATCCGGGGCGGCTTCCAGACCTTCTACTCCCCCCTTCCCCCGCTCCCGATCACCGCTCCAGGGCCATCGATTGCGATCCGCGGCCTGACCTTCGACGGCGCGCTCCGGGCGCCGCTGCACCTCGCGCACGCGCGGGCGGTCGAGGTGCGCGGCAACCGGATCCGGAACGTCCACCCCCTGGTGACGCCGCCGAACCCGGCCATTCCCGTTCCCGGGTTCCAGGTGCAGGCCGGCATCCTCCTCGGGACGTACTACGCCTACCGGCCCGCCGTCGTCCCCGGCGGGTTCACCGGCCCGGTGGTGGTCTCCGGGAACGAGATCGAGATGACGGGGAGCGCCCCGGAGCGGACGCTCTGCCAGGGGATCTTCCTCTCGCGCGGGCAGGGCGTGCGGGCGCGCATCGTCGGGAACACCGTGAGCGGATGCTCCCGCAACGCCATCGAGGTGCTCGACAACGTCCTCGATTCCAGCGGCGGCGGGAGGATCGACATCGCCTGGAACCACATCCACGCACCGGCGACCGGCGTCCCGTACCCCAACCCGTCGCGCCCGAACGGGATCATCGCCGGGTGGTTCTTCGACCCCGGCGGCGCCGTCGATCCGGCCCGCAACGTGCCCCACCGCATCCGGGAGAACGACATCACCTGCGACGGACCCCAGTCGGCCGGCATCTTCGCCTCCACGGCGGGCGCGCGCGTCGCGGAGAACCGCGTGGCCCTCGCCGGAGGGGCGCACGGGATCGTGGTCTCCTCGCCAGGCGCGCGGATCGTCGAGAACACGGTGACCGGGAGCGGCCTCGGCGCCATCGCCCTCGTCCCCTTCTTCCCCGCGGTGCCCGCCGTCCGGCCCGACGACGGCCGTCTCGCCTGCAACGTCGTCGCCGGATTCACGGCCTCCGACGTCGACCTGTGGCTCGCCGGCGACCGCAACGTCGTGTCCGGCTTCACCGGGTCGGTGCGGGACACCGGCGCCGGGAACCTGTTCTGGCCCGGCGAGGACTGCGACGACGAGGACTGACCGTCGCCCGGCCAGCCACGACGTCGCCTCACCTCCAGGTCCGCAGGTCCTCGATCCGCCTGCGGACCTCCCCGAGCGATCCGGCCGGGACGAGGAGCACCTCCCCGCGCACCTTCACGATCTCGTGCAGCGCCCGTTCCACGCGCTCGGCGAGCCCGGGGCTCCGCGGGTCCGCCACCTCGATCGCGTAGGCGAGCCGGTCGAGGTGGCCGGCGCGGGTCACCGTGGCGCGGAACCTCCCGACCTCGGGGAAGCGTCGCAGCACCTCCTCGACCTGCGCGCCCCGGACGAACATCCCCTTCACCTTCACCGCGTCGCCCACGCGACCCAGGATCCCCGCCAGCCGGGGTGCGGTCCGCCCGCACGGGCAGGGCGTGGACGCCGTGAGCGCCCCCACGTCCCCGGTGGCGAACCGGAGCAGCGGGTAGGCCGCGTCGAACACGGTCGCCACGATCTCCCCCGGCTGGCCGGGCTCGGCGGGCCGACCCGTCTCGAGGTCCAGCACCTCCACCAGCACCTCCGGGTGCAGGTGCCACCCGGTGAGCGCGGTGCACTCGTACGCCAGGCAGCCGAGGTCGGCGGTGGGGTAGCCCTGCAGGCAGCGGACGCCGCGCGCCTCCACGTCGGCCCGCAGCGACCCGGGGAGCATCTCCCCGAAGACGAAGGCGGTCTCGATCCGCAGGGGAACGCCCCTCTCCCCTGCCCGCTCGAGGAGGTGGAACAGGAAGGAGGGCATCCCGGTGTAGGCGGTGGCGCCGAGCGCGCTCGCCGCCCGGAGCTGCAGGTCGGTCGCCTCGGTGCCGCCCGGGATGACGGCGCAGCCGAGCGCCCGCGCGCCGCCGTCCACCATGAACCCACCCGGCGTCAGGTGGTAGCTGGCGCTGTTCAGGACCACGTCGCCCGACCGGAATCCGGCCGCGGCCAGGGCGTGCCGCATCCGCCAGGCGTCTCCGTCGGCGCCCTGCGGATCGAGGATGGGTCCAGGCGAGGCGTAGATCCGCGCGAGCGCCCCGGGCGCGACCGCGAGCAGTCCGGCGAAGGGCGGCTCCCCGGCCTGCAGCGCGGGGAGCGCGTCCTTGCGGGTGATGGGGATGCGCGGCAGGTCGTCGAGCCCGCGGACGTCGCCGGGTCCGATGCCGGCCGCGGCGAGCGTCCGGGCCACGCGGGGCGCGCCCCTGCGCGCGCGGTCGACCACCTCCGCGAGCGCCGCCCCGAGCCGGGCGCGGCGCGCCGCCTCCGGCTCGGTCTCGAGCGCCGTGTCGAGGATCGAGCCGGGACGGAGCACGGGCATCCGGGCACCTCAGGGGACGACGGCCGGCTGGCCGAAGCCCAGCTCCCGGCGCAGGACCGCGCAGACCTCCCCGTGGGTGGCCTCGGCGCGGGCGGCGGCCACCACGGCCCCGAACACGTTCGCCTTCCCGTCGGCCGCGGCCCGGGCCAGGCCGTCGAGCGCCGCCTGCACCTCCCCGTTCCTCCGGGTCCGCCGGTGACGCCGCAGGCGCTCGACCTGCGCGTCGATGGAGGCGCGGTCCGGCCGCTCGAGCCCGTCCGGGATCTCCTCCTCGTCGACCCGGTAGGCGTTCACGCCGACCACCTTCTCCTCTCCGCGCTCCAGCCGCTCCTGGTGGTCGAGCGCGGAGCGTCCGATCATGCCCTGGACGAGCCCGGTCTCCGCGGCGCGGTACATCCCGCCCGCGGCGTCCACCCGGGCGATCACCTTCTCGATCTCGGCCTCCATCTGGTCGGTCAGGGTCTCGACGTAGTACGAGCCCCCGAGCGGGTCGATCACGTCGGTGAGGTGCGCCTCCTCGCGCAGCACGTTCTGGGTGGCGACGGCGATGCGCGCGGCCGGCTCGGTGGGCACCGAGAGCACCTCGTCCCAGGAGTCGACGTGGAGCGACTGGAGCCCGCCGAAGATCCCGGCGATGGCCTGGACCGTGGCCCGGGCCACGTTCACGAGCGGTTGCTGGCGGGTGAGGTCCACCCCGGAGGTCTGGGCGTGGAACTTGAAGCGCCAGGCCCGCGGGTCCACGACGCCGAGCCGCTCGCGGACGATCCGCTGCCAGAGCCGGCGCCCGGCCCGGAACTTGGCCACCTCCTCGAAGAAGCTCACCGACACGTCGAAGAAGAAGGTGAATCGCGGGAGGACGGCCTCGAGCGGGAGCCCGCGCCCCCGGCAGTCCTCGGCGTACTGGATGGCGGTGGAGAGCGTGAAGCCCATGGCCTCGGCCGGGGTGGCGCCGGCCTGCTGCATGTGCTGGCCCACCACGCTCACCGGGTTCCAGCGCGGGAGGTGGGCGCCGGCGAAGGCCACGTGGTCGAGCAGCACGCGGCGCGCACCGGGCAGGGCCAGGCGGAAGAACATGTGGTTGGCGACGAAGTGGGACAGGTAGTCGCTCTGGTTCGACGTGCCGCTGATCCGGCTCCAGGGCACGCCCCGCCGCTCGGCGACGACGAGGAGCAGGGCGAGGAGCGTGAAGGGGCTTGGATCGTTCACCGCCGTGGAGACCCGGGCCAGGTCCACGCCGCGCATGCACACGTCCATGTCCTCGACGGTGTTGACGGTGACGCCGCAGGTGCCGAGCAATTCCGGCTCGACCTGGTCGACGTCGTAGCCGCGGTAGACCGAGTTGCAGGGGATGAGGCTGACCGCCTCGGCGCCCGCGGCCACGAGGCGGAGAAGGCGTGCGTTGTGCTCCTCCGGCGTGCCGAGCCCCACCAGCTGCCGCTGCGACCAGGTCCGGCCGCGGTGCATGGTGGCGTAGATCCCTCGGGTCATGGGAGCCTGGCCCGGCCAGCCGAGCCGGTCCAGGTAGTCCGGGTCGGGCGCCGCGGGCGCGTAGAGCGGCTTCACCTCGATGCCGGAGCGGTTCCGCACCACGCGCGCGCTGGCCGTGCCATCGGACGCGAACTCCCGCTCCCACGCGGCGGCGCGCACGGCGGCCTCCCCGGCCGGGTCGGACGGCGCCATCAGGACGCCTCCTGCTGGAGCAGGTCCCGCTGCGCCCCGGCGGCGAGGCGCGCGACCTCCGCGACGATCTCCTCCCGCGAGCTGCCGGGGTGGAAGACCCGGGCCACGCCGGCGGCGAGCAGCACCCGCTCCTCACGCACCGGGACGATGCCGCCCACCACGACCCGGACGTGCCCCATGCCGGCCGCGCGCAGCGCCGCCAGCAGCCCCGGCACGAGCAGGTGATCGGTGGCGAGCGAGCTCACGCCGACGACGTCGACGTCCTCCTCGACGGCCAGCTTCACCACGCCCTGCACCGTCTGCCAGGGCGCCGTGTAGATCACCTCCATGCCGGCGTCCCGCAGGTAGGCAGCCACGATCCGGCTCCCCCGGTCGTGCCCGTCGAGCCCCACCTTCGTGACCAGCACCCGCGCGCGTCGTCCCACGGCCTCGGTCATGCGTCCTCCGGCTCGCCCAGCATGAGCGCGACCGTCCTGCGGGCGATGGCCCGTGGTCCCTGGCCGCGCCCGGGCCGGTACCAGGTCTGCGCGGCGTTGAGCGCGCCGAAGAGCGCGAGCCGCAGCGCCCGGCGCCTGCGCGCGTCCACGCCGGGCAGGTCGTCGACGAGGCGGGCGAAGATCTCCTCGTATCCGTCCCGGAGCCGGACCAGCTCGGCCTCGGCTCCGGGCACGTCGCGCGGGAGGACGCGGACCACCACCGCGGCGTAGGCGCTCCCGTCAAGCAGGGTCTCGAGGTGCGCCTCGGCGGCGGCCCCCAGGCGGCCCCGCGGCGTGGCCTGTCGCCCCACCGCCTCCTCCACCCGTGCGGCGATGCGCCGGACCCCCTCCGCGTAGACCGCGAGCAGGAGGTCGGCCTTGGAGGCGTGATGGCTGTAGATGGCGCCCGGCGTCACCCCGGTGGCCTCGGCGATGTCGCGGATCGAGGTGCCGTGGTATCCGCGCTCGTCGAAGAGGCGCGCCGCGGCGTCGAGCAGCGCCGCGCGGCGGCTGGGGCGGGGACGGCGGGCGGGGATCCGGGCGGCCATTCGGGGTCGAGTCGAGACTGAGTGAACGTTCGTATACCTTCCATCCCGGGCGCGGTCAAGCGGCGCCGGGCGGTTCCGCGATAGGAAGGGGTCTCTCCCGGGAGGAGGAGGAACGATGCCCGCCTACGTCATCGCCATGCTCGAGGTCACCGATCCCGCCGCCTACGAGCGCTACAAGGCCGCCAGCCCGGCGACCATCGCCGCCGCCGGGGGGCGCTACGTCACCCGGGGCGGCGAGGTGGTGGCGCTCGAGGGCGCGCACGACGGTCGCCGCGTGGTGCTCCTCGAGTTCCCGACGGTGGAGGCGGCGCGCCGCTGGTACGACGGGAATGCGTACCGGGAGGCGCGCCGGCTCCGGGCCGGCTGCGCGCGGAACGTGACCTTCCTGCTCGTGCCGGGGCTCGCCGCGCAACCCCCGGCCTGACCGGACGAGCGGGGACGCGCGCGCGGGCCCCTGGGTGAACACACGGTGGACGGGACGTTCCCGGATCCGGGTCGGACAGGTGGGCCTGCACCCGGATGTCGCCTTGCCCATCCCCGATCCGGCGGGTGAAGATCACCGGGCGCGGGAGGGCTGGCCTGGTCTCGATGGTCGAACGGGAAGGTGTCGCCTCGGGCGGCCGCCTCCGCGGCACGTCGCTCGAGCCGCCCGCCCTGGAGGCCGCGTTCCGCGCCTCCACGCTCCGCGACGACGGTCGGACGGCGGCCCTCGTCGTCGGCCTCTTCCTCGTCGTCTCGTCCGTCTACGTCGCGAACGATCTCCGGTGGGCGGCGCCCGCCGGGCTTTTGCCACTCACGCTCGCCGCCCGGGCCGTCTTCGCGCTCGCCGGCAACACCGTCGTCGTGGTCGGCCTGCGCGCCCGGAGCTTCCGCGCGCTCGACCTCGCCCTCCTCGTCAACTTCCTCGTGGGAGCCTGCTTCACCGTGATCTCCCAGGCGAGCCGTCCCCGCGACTACTTCCTGCCCATCACCGAGAACCTGATCGGCGTCCTCATCGTCCTCGCCGTCATCCCGAGCCGCTTCGCCTTCCAGGTCGTCGCCGCGGCGGCGGTGTCGGCGTCGGCGGTGATCTGGATCGTCGCCTTCCGGGTTCCACCGCCGGCCCCGGTCGTGATCCTCGTCGCCTTCGACCTGCTCGTCGTGAACCTGGGCGGCGCCTTCGTCGCCTGGAAGCTCCACCGGTCCCGGCGGCTCCAGTTCCTCGCGCTGCGAGACCAGTCGTTCGTGACGGAGCGGCTCCGCGAGAGCGAGGAGCTGTTCCGCACCGCCTTCGACAACGCCTCCATCGGGAAGGCGCTCACCGACCTCTCCGGCAGGTTCGTCCGGGTGAACTCCGCGCTCCACGAGATGCTCGGCTACCGGGAGGGGGAGCTCGAGGGGCGCGAGGCGTTCGAGGTCACCCACCCCGACGACTGCGCCGCGAGCCACCAGGCCGGCGCGGACATGATCGCGGGCCAGCCGAGCACGCGCCTCTCGAAGCGATACCTCCGGAAGGACGGCGGCGTCGTATTCGCCGAGGTGGCGCTGTCGCTCGTGCGAAGGCCGGACGGAGCCCCCCTCCACTTCGTCGCCGGCATCCTGGACGTGACGGCGCAGCGCGAGCGGGAGGCGGCCCTCGCCGCCAGCCGGCGCCACCTCTCGGAACTGTACGAGGGGCTCGGCGACGGGATCGTCCTCGTCGACACCGACGGCCGCCTGCACGAGCCGAACGGGACCTTCTGCCGGATGCTCGGGTACGGCGCCGGGGAGGTGGCCGGCCTCACCTACCAGGAGATCACGCCGGAACGCTGGCACGAGGAGGAGGGCCGGATCCTGGCGGAGGCTTCCCGCCGGCGCGCCACCGTCGTCACCTACGAGAAGGAGTACCGGCGCAAGGACGGGACGGTCTTCCCGGTGGAGCTCCGCATCTTCCTCCGCTACGACGGCGACCGGATGGTCGGTGGCTGGGCCATCGTCCGGGACATCACCGAGGCCCGGGCGCTCCGCGACCAGCTCGCCGTCGCCTCCCGGCTCGCCGCCCTGGGAACCCTGGTGGCCGGGGTGGCGCACGAGATCAACAACCCGCTCGGCGGCGCCATCGCCTCGCACGGCTTCGCGCTCGAGGAGGCGAGGCGCCTCCGCGACCAGGCCCGCTCGGGCCACCCGCTCGACCGGCGGGAGGCGGTCGACCGGCTCGACGAGATCGTGGAGGCGCTCGGCGACGCGGACGCCGGGGAGAAGCGCGTGGCGCGCATCGTGAAGGACCTCGCCCTGCTCGGCGGGCCCGACGCCCGGCGCGTCCCGGTCTCCCTCCCCCGGGTCGCCGAGGAGGCGCTCCGCTGGGTGCCCGTGGAGCTGCGTGCCCGCGCCGACGTGACGTTCGAGGACCGGGGAGCGCCCGAGGTGGCCGCGTCGGAGGGGCAGCTCGTCCAGGTCCTCGCGAACCTGGTGTCGAACGGCGTGCGCGCGGTCCCGGCGGACCGGCGGGCGCGGGTGCGCATCCGGACCGGACCGGGCTCGCCCGGGCTCGCCGTCCTCGAGGTCGAGGACGACGGGGACGGGATCACGCCCGAGGTGATGCGGAGGATGTTCGACCCGTTCTTCACCACCCGGGAGATCGGACAGGGGATGGGGCTCGGTCTCGCCATCTGCCACGCCATCGTCACCGCCCACGGGGGGACGATTTCGGCGAGCAGCGAGCCGGGGCACGGAGCCACGTTCCGGGTGGAGCTTCCCGTGAGCTCGGCGGAGACGGCGCCCCCCGGCACCTCTCGATGCGCCGACCCGATGCCTTGACCCGGGGGCTTCCGTGGAGGGCACACCGATGAACCTTCGCCCGGCTGCTCGCCCCGTCGCCGCCATCCTCGCCCTCTGCACGCTCGCCGCGTGCAGCGGCGCAGCCGGCCCGACCTACGCGGGGGCCATCCAGGAGGGGCAGACCGCCGCCCGGGAGGTCCTCCGCCAGTGCAGTACCACCGCGCTCGGCATCGCGCTCGTCGACCGGGAACAGGTCGTTTGGGCCCAGAGCTTCGGGCTCGCCGACCTCGATGCGCGCAGGGCCCCCACCGATGCCACGCTGTTCGGCATCGCCTCGGTCTCGAAGATGTTCGCAGCCGTCGCCGTCCTGCAACTCGTGGAGCGGGGGCTCGTGGAACTCGACGCGCCCCTGGTGCGCTACGTGCCGTCGTTTCGCATGGCCGATCCCCGCTTCGTCGACGTCACCGTCCGCATGCTGCTCGATCACTCCTCCGGTCTTCCCGGGACGACCCACCGGAATGCCGAGGCAACCTCGCCTCTTCCCGGGTACTCCGGGCAGGTCCTCGCGGCTCTCGCCGAGGAACGCCTCAAGGCGCCCCCGGGCCACATGAGCGTCTACTGCAACGACGGCTTCACGCTGATCGAGTCGCTCGTCGGGTCGGTCACGGGCAAGACGTACGTCGAGTACGTGCAGGCCGAGGTTCTCGCGCCGCTCGGCATGTCGCGCTCCTCGTACACGCTCGCGCCCTTTCCGGACGACGCGTACGCGAGGTCCTACCGTTCCGGGGTCGCATTGCCGCAGGAGTTCTTCGGACCGCAGGCGTCGGCCGGCCTCTACTCGACGCCGACGGAGATGGGCGCGTTCCTGCGCATGCTCCTGAACGGCGGGACGCTGGAGAGGGCCCGCATCCTCCTGCCGTCGTCCGTGGACGCGATGGCCGTCGACCAGACCGCCGGTTCGTTCAACCCGGCCCCGTCGGCCGCCCTGGCGTACGGGCTCGGATGGGACACCGTCACCGAGCCCGGACTCCGGGCCGTGGGGATCCCGGGGTGGGCCAAGAGCGGCGCGTCCGCCCACTACGGGGCCCAGGTGATCGTGGCCCCCGGCGAGGGGCTCGGGGTGGTGGTGATGGGGACGCTCGGCGCCGGCTACGACCCCCTCGCCATCGCGCAGCGGGTCCTCCTGCGGGCGCTCCTGGAGACCGGGCGCATCCCCGGCCTCCCGGACCCGCTTCCACCCGTGGCCGCTCCCGTGGCTCCGGTGCCCGACGGCCTGCTCGCCTCCCTCGCCGGGGAGTACGCGAACCACACGGACCTGTACCGCCTTCGCCCGGAGGAGGACGGGTCGCTGACGCTGCTCGTGTTCGACGAGGGCGCGTTCGTTCCTTCGATGCCGGGACTCCGCTACCGGAGCGATGGCTGGTTCACCTCGGAAGCGAGGCCGCTCGACTCCATCCGCGTCGTGGAGGGTGACGGATCCCGGTACATCGCCCAGCGCGCGGCGGGCGGGGACAGGCACTATCTCGACCAGGCGCCCTTCGCGGAGCGGGTGCGCGGCGACGGCTCGCCGCTCTCGCCGTCCTGGAGCCGGCGCGCGGGCGCGACCTGGCTCGTCGTGAACGAGCGGTCCGATTCGCTGATGCTCGCGGGGGGCGTGGCGCCGTGGCTCGGGCTCACCGCCTCGCCCGAGTTCGCGGGCCTCCTCGTCGCCCGGTTCCCGGGCAGCGTCTTGCAGGTCCTCGATCCGTCCCGGAGCGACGACAGGGCGGAGATGATGCTCGTAATCCCGACCAACAACGGTCGCGACCTGAACGACCTCGTCATCGTCGTGAAGGAGGGCGAGGAGTGGGTGCGCTGGGGCGACGGGATGTACCGCCCGCTGGCGACGGTGCCGCGTCTTCCCCTCGGCGCGACGACGCCAGTCCCCATCGGGGCGGAAGGCTACGCCGAGTGGCGCGACGTGGAGGCGGGCTTCGCGCCGCGGATCGTCTCCGTCACCGGTGCCACCTCCTGGAAGCTGTACGACCCGGGCTTCGGGCTCTTCGGGAGCGGGGGCACGACGGGTCGGATGACGGTCCCGGCGGGCGCCGGGACCTGGCGCCTCATGCTGTTCGGGGCACCGGGGTCCCCGGTCGGCGTCACCGTCGAGTGAACGGGAGAAAAGGGACAGGGGAACCCGGTTGCCCGGATTCCCCCGTCATTTCGCTGCCAATTGGTGGACCCGACCGGGATCGAACCGGTGACCTCCTGAATGCCATTCAGGCGCGCTCCCAGCTGCGCCACGGGCCCGTCTATGTCCGCGGCCTAGGCCGCTCCTTCCTTCAGACGCCTCACCTGCTCCCGAAGCGCCTGCAGCTGCTCGGCGAGCCTGTCGACCTCCGAGAGGAGGCCCCGGAGATCCTCCGGGACGGCCGCCGCTCCCTGGCGCACCAGGGAGTGGTACCGCTCGCCGAGGTCCAGGAGACGCCGGTCGAGCTCCCTGCGGGCGAAGGCGGCATCCAGCTTCTCCTTGCCGATCTGGGACCGCGTGACGATGCGGTCGCGGATGCGGACGAGGAAGTCACCCAGTGCCACGTCACCCTCCCTGCGCGGGCCCGAACGACTGCATGCCCCCGACGGGAGGGCGGTTATTAACGCGTCGCGCGGTTCCCCGTCAAGCGGGTTCGGGCGGTCGCCCTGCCCTTCCGGGCGGGGACCGGGGCGGCCCGTTCCATGCGGGCGAGGTAGAAGCCGGCGCCGGGGTGGGTGTGAGGCCAGCGCCGCTCCTCGGCGGCGAGCCGGAAGTCGGGGTGCGCCGCCAGGAAGGCCTCGACGACCTCCTCGCCCTCCTCCCGGAACACGGAGCAGGTGGCGAAGACCAGGACGCCCCCGGGGCGCACCCGCGCGGCGCCCCGGACCAGCACCTCGGCCTGCGCCGCACGGGAACGCTCCACCGCCGCGTCGTCGATGCGCCAGCGCGCGTCCGGCTCCCGCGCCAGCGCGCCCGATCCGCTGCAGGGCGCGTCCACGAGCACGCCGTCGAAGGCGCCGCCGGGCGGTTCCCGCGCGACCTCCACGCGCGCCCCCGCGCGCCGGGCCCGGGCCGGGAGCGCGCCGAGCCGGCGCGCGCTCGCGTCCCACGCCACCACCTCGGCCCCCAGGGAGGCGAGCGCGAGCGCCTTGCCTCCGCTGCCTGCGCAGAGGTCGAGCCAGCGCTCGCCGGGCGACGGCCGGCATACCTCCACCGCCCGCTGGCTGGACTCGTCCTGCACCTCGGCGAGGCCGGCCCGCATCACCTCCGCGTCGAAGAGGCCCGTCCGGTCCGTCACCCGGAGCGACCAGGGCCCCTCCCCCGGCTCCGAGCGGATCCCGGCGGCGGCCAGGGCCGCCCGGACCTGCTCCCGCCCGGCCCGCGCGACGTTCACCCGGAGCGTGGGAGGCGGGTCCCGGTTCATCGCCTCGAGGCAGGCGGCGGCGCCGCCGGCGCCCAGGTCCCGCAGCAGCCTCCGGGCGAAGGCGTCGGGCACGCTCCCCCGCAGCCCGAGCGCCACCACCGGGTCGGCGGGCGGGCGAACGGGGTGTCCCGCCGCGTCGATG
>JBBIOL010000043.1:0-26048 GCA_037443385.1 Anaeromyxobacteraceae bacterium | reverse complement strand
TAGCGCCCGGCCGTCCGGGAGCGGGCCGGCCCGGCGTACTGGTCGATGACGTCCTCGAGCGCCCCGCGGCAGGCCCGGCAGAAGGGGACGTCGTCGCGGGAGAACATGATGCAGTCCACCTCGGAGCGGAACTGCCCCTTGGCCTCGTAGTTCGCCCCCTCGAAGGCGCCCACCTTCCCGGCGTACTTCTCGGCGGAGAGCTTCCCGGTCTCGACCTTCTTCTGCTCGAGGAAGAGGGCGTCCATCTCCGCCTCCGGCCCGTTGCGCTTGCGGATGGCCTTGCGCCGGTCCTGGTACTCGCGGGCGCGACGGTCGTAGTCGGCCTGGTCCCAGGGCGTGGGCAGCGGCACCCCGGCCGTCGTCGGCCACTTGGGCCGCGCGGGATCGAGCAGCCGGGTGACGTTCCGCTCCCAGGGCTCGATCCGCTCGCCGGGCAGGTAGGCCACGTCGGAGGTGAAGTACTCGTCGGCCAGGCCGGCGATGTGGTGGCCGAGCTCGTGGACGAAGACGTAGGGGGCCCACAGGCTGCCGGCCGCCACCGTCGCGTAGAGGCCCTGGATCCCGCCGCCGCCGTAGGTCTCGGCGTTCACCAGGATGGCCACGAAGTCGTAGGGCGCCTGCGAGGCCACCTCGCGGAAGCGCCGGTTGTCGAGGGCCAGCACGTAGCGCTCGGATCCGAAGGCGTCGTAGGCCGCGCCCACCGGGCTGTTGCGGTGGATCCCGGTGGAGGGGCGCGACACGCCGCTCTCCCGGGCCGGCGGGCAGAGCGCGCGCACGTTGAGGTCCCCGCGCCGCGACCGGAACGGCTCGACGGCGAGGAGCGCGTCGGTGAGCTTGCGCGCCTGGGCCTCGAACGTGCCGCATTCACTCGCGGTATATCCGTCGCCGAGGACGAGCAGGTCGAGCTTGTGCCCGGGCGGGCCGCTCACGTGCAGGTCCACCGGCCTGCCCGCCGGCAGCGGCGGCGCGGTGTCGACGTACATGTCCTTCGGGTCCACGGTGAGCGTCCAGATCTCCCGGAAGGCCTGGCGCCGGTCGCGCTTCTTCACGACGAGCTGCACGGGCTCGTCGGGCGCCGGGAAGCGGAACGACTCGTGGAAGGTCCGGTTCACCTCCCGGGCCTCGGCGGTGGTCTCCCACTCGCCGTACACGGTGGCGAACCCGCGCGAGTAGAGGATGCGCTGGGTGGCGAGGTCGCGGACCTCGAAGAGGTACTTTCCGAGGTTCAGGTCGTCCACCGGGCGGTCCGGGTTCCCGGGCCAGGGGAGCGGCTCGAGCACGAGGCGGTCGAGGGCGAAGCGCTCCTCGGTCGCGTTCCCGGTGTGGAAGGCGTCGACGCGGAAGGTGCGCGGGGGGATGGGCGCGCCGGCGGCGAGGACCAGCGCGAGGACGAGGGGAGCGTGCATGGGCGCGGATACTACGACACCGGGCCGCCCGCACCCATCCGGGATCCGCCACCCGGCGGGAATCCACCCGTGAATCCAGCCACATCCGCACTTGACAGCCCCATCCCGGGGATTACCTTCCTCCCGCCATGCCCATCTACGAATACGAATGCCCCAAGTGCGGGCGCTTCGACTCCCTCCAGCGGATGTCGGCCCCCCCGCTCCGGCGCCACGACGCCTGCGGCTCGCCGGTGAAGAAGGTCATGAGCGCCGGGTCCTTCGCGCTGAAGGGGTCGGGCTGGTACGCCACCGACTACAAGGCGAAGTCCCGGCCGGCGCCGGCCTGCGACGCCCCCAAGGGGGCCGGCTGCGCCGGGTGCCCCTCGGCCGAGGCGTGATCGGCCACGGCGCCCCGTGAAGCGCCTCACCCTGGCCGCCGGGCCGGCCGACGACGGGGAGCGGCTCGACCGTTTCGTCGCCGCCCGCGGGGGGATCTCCCGGGGCGAGGCGCGGCGCGCGCTGGACCGGGGCGGGGTCTTCCTGGACGGGCGCCGCTGCAAGGTCGCGGCGCGGACCGTGCGCGCCGGCCAGACCGTCGTCGTGAACCTGGAGGAGGGCGGGCGCGGCGCCGGTGCGCCCCCGCCCCTCGAGCGGCACCGGCTGCTCTACGCCGACGACCTGATCGTGGCGGTGGACAAGCCCGCCGGCGTGCCCGCCCAGCCCACCCTCACCTCCGATCGCGGCCACCTCCCGGAGCTCGTGTCCGCGCTCGTCGGGTCGCCGGTGCGGCTGGTCCACCGCCTCGACCGGGAGACGAGCGGCGTCACGGTGCTCGCCCGCACCGCCGCGTCCGAGCGCGTGCTCGCGGCGGCCTTCCGGGACGGGACGCCGGAGAAGTCCTACCTGGCACTCTGCGCCCGGGCCCCGGAGCCGCGGGAGGGGCGCATCGACGCCGCCATCGGGCCCGACCCGGCGCGGCCCGGACGCCGGGTCGTGTCGCCCGCCGGTGACCCCGCCGCCACCCGCTACCGGACGCTCGCCGTCGGGCCCGGCGGCACCGCGCTCGTCCTGGCCCACCCCGAGACCGGACGCACCCACCAGATCCGCGTCCACCTGGCCGCGCTGGGCGCCCCGCTCCTCGGCGACGCGCGCTACGGCGGCCCGCGCATGGTGGGCGCGCTCGCCGTCCCCCGGGTCATGCTCCACGCGCTCCGGCTCGAGCTCGACCACCCGGGCACCGGCGCCCGGACCCGCTTCGAGGCCCCCGTCCCCGACGACCTGGCTGCGGTCCGGGACGCGCTCGTCGGCCCCGAGCCGGCCTGAACGCGCGACCGGGCCGCCCGGGCCCACGTCATCCCCCGGCCGGTGGAATCCGGCCGGGAAACGTGGTTATTTCCCGGCCCGTGGAGCGGCCCATCGCCGCTCCGGAGGGAGTCCCAGGCGATGAGCGACACGTCCACCGGCGCCGCCGGCTTCAAGCCCTACATCCCCGCCGAGGCCTCGATCCCCGAGTTCACGGCCAAGGCGGTCGTCACCGGCGCGCTGTTCGGCATCCTCTTCGGCGCCTCCACGGTCTACCTGGCGCTGAAGGCCGGCCTCACCGTGTCGGCCTCCATCCCCATCGCCGTCATCGCCATCTCGCTCGGGCGCAAGCTCCTCAAGACCACCATCCTCGAGAACAACGTGATCCAGACCGCCGGCTCGGCCGGCGAGTCCATCGCGGCGGGCGTGGTCTTCACGCTGCCCGGCTTCCTCTTCCTCTCCGCCGGCCCGGACGGCGTCTCGGTGGGCGCCGGCTACTTCAACTACGCCACGCTCTTCACGCTCTCGCTGGTGGGCGGGATCCTCGGCGTGCTCATGATGATCCCGCTGCGCCGCTCGCTCATCGTGAAGGAGCACGGCGAGCTGCAGTACCCCGAGGGCGCCGCCTGTGCGTCGGTCCTCATCGCCGGCGAGAAGGGCGGCGACTTCGCGAAGACCGCCTTCCAGGGCGTGGGCGTCGCCATGGCCTACGCCATCCTGCAGAAGGTCTTCCACGTCATCGCCGAGACGCCGACCTGGGTGTCCTCGCGCACGAGCAAGTGGCTGCCCAGCGCCACCGTGAACGGCGAGATCACCCCGGAGTACATGGGGGTGGGCTACATCATCGGCCCCCGCATCGCCGGCGTGCTGGTGGCCGGCGGCGTGCTCGCCTGGCTCGGGCTCATCCCGCTGCTCGGCTTCCTGGTGCCGGGCGACATGGTCCACGCCCAGCTCCTCAAGGTGGGGAACAACCCGGCCGGCTTCGGCTGGGACCCCGCCACGCACACCTTCGCGAACACGGCCAACGCCATCTACCGGGCCTACGTCCGCCAGATCGGCGCCGGGGCGGTGGCGGCGGGCGGCTTCATCACGCTCCTGAAGACGCTCCCCACCATCTGGTCCTCGCTGCGCGACTCGATCCGCTCCCTCTCCGACAAGACCGCCGCCCACGAGACCCGGCGCACCGACCGGGACCTGTCCTTCGTCACCGTGATCGTGGGCAGCCTGGCGCTCGTCGTCGTGCTCGTGGCCCTGCCCTTCATCCCGGGCGACACCATCCTGAACAAGATCCTGGTGGCGCTGCTCGTCGTCGTCTTCGGGTTCGTCTTCGTCACCGTCTCGTCCCGGATCGTCGGGCTCATCGGGTCCTCGTCGAACCCCATCTCGGGCATGACCATCGCCACGCTCATGGCCACCGCCATGGTGTTCGTGGGGCTGGGCTGGACCGGCACCGCCTACGAGCCCATGGCGCTCGTGGTCGGCGGCATGGTCTGCATCGCCGCCGCCAACGCCGGCGCCACCTCGCAGGACCTCAAGACCGGCTTCCTCATCGGCGCCACGCCGCGCGCCCAGCAGATCGCGCTCTTCGTCGGCGCCATCGCGTCGGCGGTGGTGATCGGCCTCACCGTGAAGGTGCTCGACACCCCCAGCGCCGACCAGCTCGCCAAGGGCATCACCCACGCCATCGGGACCGAGAAGTTCCCCGCCCCCCAGGGCACGCTCATGGCGACCCTCATCAAGGGGCTGCTCTCGCTCAACCTGGACTGGGTCTACGTGCTGGTGGGGGTCTTCGTCTCCATCACCATGGAGCTCTGCGGCGTGAAGGCGCTCTCCTTCGCGGTGGGGCTCTACCTGCCGCTCTCCACCACCCTCCCCATCTTCGCCGGGGGCGTGGTGAAGGCGCTCGCCGACTGGTCCTCGAAGCGCTCGGGCGGCGAGGCCGAGGACGCGGAGCTGGGCGGGGGGTCGCTCATGGCCACCGGGCTCGTCGCCGGCGGCGCGCTCACCGGCGTGGTGGTGGCGCTGCTGCAGGTCAACGAGTCGGTGGAGAAGTTCCTTTCGACGCGGCTCGACCTCGAGCCGGCCATCGCCGGCGCCATCGGCCACGGGGGATACACGATCCTCGGCGTGGCCGCCTTCGCCGGGCTGGGCGTGCTCCTCTACCGCGCCTCCCGGAAGCCCCAGGCCAAGCTCCACTGATCCCGGAGGATTCCTCCGGGAGGTCACAACCCGCCGCGACCGGCCTCCTCCATCCTGGAAAGGGGGAGGAACGATGGCCCACCTGCGGGCCCGCCGCGTGCGGGACCCGGAACGATTGCTGCGCTCGCTCTGCCGCTGCGACGGCCTGAAGGACGCCGCGGTGTGCGCGGCGCTCGTCGTCCTCGCGGCCGCCCTGGTGGTGCGCCTCGCCCTCTCCCTCGGGGCGACCGTGGCCTTCCCGTCCTGACGACCCGGATCGGGGCCAGCGAAATATCCATGGCCTCCGTCCGTTTCACCGGAGTTGCCGGCAGCGCTGCATCGGACCGACCGGAGGCGGGACTGTGATCGGCGGCGAGGAAGCCGTACCATCGGGCGGCGTGTCGCCCCAGGGAAGGCCACCACCCGGCGGTCCGGCGCCGGACCAGCCCAGGCCCGGCTCGATGTCGGCCCTGCTCGAGGAGCTCGCCCTCGCCCCGGAGGTCCGCCCGGGCTCGGGCATCGGCCCGGGCACGGTGATCGGCGCCCGCTTCGAGGTGCTCCGGGAGCTCGGGCGCGGCGGCTTCGGGGTGGTGTTCGAGGCCCGGGACCGGGAGCTCGGCCGGCTCGTCGCGGTCAAGGTCGTGCGTCCGCGCCGCGGCGTGGACCCGGGGATGCTGCGTGCCGAGGCCGAGGCGGCGGCGGCGCTCCACCACCCCAACATCGTCACCGTGCACGACCTGGGGAGCGCCGGCGGCGAGGGCTGGCTCGTGCTCGAGCTCCTGCGCGGGGAGACGCTCGAGGACCGGCTGCGCCGCGGCGCGCTGCCCGGCCCGGAGGCCCTGCGCGTGGCCTCGGAGGTGGCACGCGGCCTCGCCCACGCCCACCACGCCGGCGTGCTCCACCGCGACCTCAAGCCCTCCAACGTCTTCCTCTGCGACGACGGGGCGGTGAAGATCCTCGACTTCGGCCTGTCCCGCGTCTTCGGCTCCGGCAGCGGGCCGGAGGGCGGGACGCCGGCCTACATGGCCCCGGAGCAGTGGCGGCGCGAGGCCGAGGACGAGCGGACCGACGTCTTCGCGCTGGGCGTCATGCTCCACGAGATGCTCACCGGGAGCCGCCCGTTCGCGGTCGAGTCGGGCCGGAGCACCGCGCTCGACGACGGGCCGGTCCCGGAGCTCCCGGCCGGGGTGGCGACCCGCGGCGTGCGCGCGCTCGTCCGGCGCTGCGTCTCCCGCGCCGGGCCCGATCGCCCGCGCGACGGCGCCGCCGTCCTGGAGGCGCTGCTCGAGCAGCGGGCGGTGACCGACGCGGGCAGCCAGCGGCGGCGCGTCGTCCTGGCGGGCGCCCTGGTGGGGCTCGTGGCGCTGGGCGCGGTCGCTGCCGTGCGGG
This sequence comes from Anaeromyxobacteraceae bacterium, assembly GCA_037443385.1. GTDB lineage: Bacteria > Myxococcota > Myxococcia > Myxococcales > Anaeromyxobacteraceae > CAIOAK01. The sequence goes on along the minus strand of JBBIOL010000043.1, from coordinate 19,794 downwards.
CCGTCCGCTCGCGCGATCCGGCTCCCGGCCAGCGGGTGCCGGTGGCGGTGGCCGACTTCCAGAACGGCACGAGCGACCCGGAGCTGAACGGCCTCTCCGGCATGCTCACCACCTCGCTCGAGCAGTCGAAGAAGCTCACCGTCCTGACCCGCTCGCGGCTGGTGGACCTCCTGAAGCAGATGGGGCGCGAGGTGCCGGAGCGCATCGACGAGCCGCTGGCCCGCGAGGTGGGGAAGGTGGCCGGGGTGAAGGCCCTGCTCCTCGCCACCGTGCACCGCTTCGACGACCTGTACATCATCGAGATGCGGGCGCTCGACCCGGCCACGAACGAGTACCTCTTCACGCTGAAGGAGGACGGCAAGGGCAAGTCCAGCGTGCCGGGCATGATCGACCGGCTCTCCGCCCGCGCCCGCGAGCAGCTCCGGGAGCGCCCGGCCGACGTGGCCTCCGGCCGCGGCGTGGCCGAGGTGACGACGGCGAGCCTGCCGGCCTACGAGCACTACTTCAAGGGGCGCCAGGCGCTCGACCTGGCCCGCTTCGACGACGCGCGCCGGGAGCTGCAGGCGGCGCTCCAGATCGACCCGGGCTTCGCCCTCGCGCACTACCAGACCGCGGTGCTCGACGCCTGGACGGTGAAGCCGGGCTGGTCGGACGAGGCCTCGCTGAAGGGCGTGCAGGCCCACATCGACACCGCGGTGCGCCTCGCCGACCGCCTGCCCGACAAGGAGCGCATCGCGCTCATGGCCTGGAAGGCCACCTGGGAGAAGCGCAACGACGAGGCGGTGCGCCTGCGGGACGAGGCGGCCGAGCGCTGGCCGCAGGACAAGGAGGCGGTCTTCTGGGCCGGCGACATCCGCTTCCACACCGGCGACACGCCGGCCGCCCTCCCCTACTTCGAGCGTGCGCTGCAGCTCGACCCGACCTACGCGCTGGCCGAGCAGCACACCGTGCTCGCCTACACCGCGCTGGGCCGGCGCGAGGAGCTGCTCGCGCTCGCCCGTCGCTGGGCCGAGCGGGCCCGCGACGCCACCTCGTACCGCGCGCTGGGCCGGGCGCTGCTCGCGCTCGACCGGCGCGACGAGGCGATCGACGCCTACGCGAAGGCCACCGCCAGCGACGGGCGCTTCGCCTACCCGCTGGCGCTGGCCCAGTACATGGCCTTCAACGGCAGGGCCCACGAGGCCGAGGCCGACGTGCGCCGCGCGCTCGCCGCGCTCCCGGAGGCCGGGCCCTCCGACGCCGATCCGCAGGCGAACCCGCTCGTCTCGAAGGAGGTGACGGTCACGCGGGAGCGCGCGAGCCTGACCCGCACCCTCTTCGACCTGCTCGTCTGGCAGGGCCGCATCCGAGAGGCGCGCGCGCTGGTGCAGGGCCTGGAGAAGGAGGGCATCCCCGTCCGCGAGGCGGCCTCCGGGCTGCTCGGGCTGAGCTTCGCCTCCTGCTCGCCGGAGGACTACCGGGCCGCCCGCGCCGCCGTGGACCGTGCCGGCGCCGAGGCGCTCCCCGGCTTCCTGCTCGACCTGGCGCTCGCGCGCGCGTTCGCGGGCGACCCGGCCGGAGCCGAGGCCATGGCGCCGGCGATCTTCTCCTCCCCGCTCGCCTCCGAGTACCCCGCCTACGTCCGGCCGCTCTTCGAGGGGGTCGTGGCCTGGAAGAGGGGGGACCTCGACGGTGCCGCGGCGAAGCTCTCCATCGCGCCCGCCATCCCCTACGAGGAGCCCCGCTTCCGCGCGCTCTCGGTGCTGGGCGAGGTGGAGCTGGCCCGGGGCCGCAACGACGCGGCCATCGCCGCACTGGAGCAGGCCCGGGCCATCCCCTTCTCGGTCTCGGACGGGGCGGCCGCGGTCCTGCGCCCGGTGGGGCTCTTCCAGCTGGCCGTCGCCTACGAGCGCTCGGGCGACCGGGCCCGCGCCCGCGAGCGGGTGGACGAGCTGCTCCGCCTCTGGCAGCGCGCGGATCCGGACCTCCCCAACCTGGCGGAGGCGCGGGCCATGAAGAAGCGGCTCGCCCCCAAGACCGCTCAGGCCACGCAGCGGTAGTCGCGGACCTCCACGAACCCGCGCCGGTCGAGCTCGTCGCGGATGAGCTGCCGGGCGCCCGGAGCCCCCACGGCCACGAGGAGCGGCAGGCCCCGCGCCCGCCCGGCCTCCTCGAAGGAGCGAACCGGGGCGCCGCGGACGGTCCGTCCGATCTTCCTCCGGTCCACCTCGAGGAAGAGCGCCACCCGGACATCGTGCCTCCCGAGTGCCCGTGCGAAGGCCCGGCCGGTCTCGCCCGCGCCCCAGATGGCCACCTCGCGCCGCCCGGCGAGCGGTCCCTCGGCCAGCCACGCCGCCTTGAGCGCCACGTGGCGGGCGAGCGCGTAGCGGGGATCGGTCCGGGTGAGACGCCCGGGCGACTCCCGCCAGTCGAGGAGCACCTCCGGGACGTTTCCCAGGCGGTGGCCCGCCGCGGCGAGTCGCAGCCACAGGTCGTAGTCCTCGGGGAAGTCCCCGTCGCGCCACCCCCCGGCGGCGACGAGCGCGTCGCGCCGGACGACGGAGGCGGGGTGGACGAGCGGCGACTCGACGAGCAGGTCACGGGCCACGAGTTCCGGGGTGACGAGACCGTTCAGCCAGGCGGCGTAGCGCACCATGCCCGCCGCCACCGCCCGCCGGGGGAAGAGTCTCACCCGCGAGCCCACCGCCGCGAGCGACGGATCGGCCGAGAGCGCGGCGAGCTGCCGCTCCACGCGACGCGGGTGGGCCACGTCGTCGGCGTCCATTCGCACCACGTACGCGGCGTCGCAGGCGTCGAGCCCGCGCGCGAGCGCGCGGGCGATCCCCTCTTCCGGGCCGTGGATCACCCGGACGCGGCGGTCCCGGCGGGAGACCGCGTCGAGGATCTCGCCGGTCCCGTCGCGCGAGCCGTCGTCCACCGCGACGAGGACCAGGTCCCGCAACGTCTGGCGGAGGATGGAGACCGCGGCCGCCCGCACCGTCCGGGCGGCGTCGCGCGCCGGGAGGAGGACCGCGGCGAGGGGCACTACCCCTCGTAGTCGCCGCCGATGAGGGGCGGCGGCGCGTCCTCGGGCTTCACGTCGTCGGGGGAGACCTCGACCGGCTCGGCGTCGGCGTCGTAGTCCCCGAGGACCGGGTCGGTCGCCTGGCTGCAGAGCCAGACGGCGGCGTAGTAGTAGCCGGCCGGGCCGAGGCCCACGATCTGCCCCCGGGTGGCCGGCGCGACGAGGTCCTGCCGCCGCCACTCCTCGCGGGCGTGCACGTTCGTGACGTGGACCTCGACCACCGGGAAGGAGACCGACTTCAGGCAGTCGTGCAGCGCGTAGCTCGTGTGGGTGAAGGCGCCGGGGTTCAGGATGAGGCCGCGGGCGTCCTTGCGGTGCTCCTGGATGAAGTCGATGAGCGCGCCCTCGTGGTTCGACTGGTACGCACGGACCTCGCGCCCGTAGGCGGCGCAGGTCTCGGTCACCATGCGCTCGACGTCGGCCAGCGTGGTGGCCCCGTAGATCTCCGGCTCCCGCTCCCCGAGCAGGTTCAGGTTCGGTCCGTTCACGAGCAGGATCATGCCGGTCTCCCGATCTCCCGCGTCGCCTCCCGGACGGCCGCGGTCCCGGCGACGACGTCCCACTCTACCGCCCACCCGCCGGGCCGGCGAATCGGCAGCACCCAGAGCAGCCCGGCCTCCGAGCGCTTCTTGTCGTGCCGCATGAGCAGTCGAGCGTTTTGCGCGGCGGAGGGCGAGACGCGAACGGGCAGGCCAGCCCCGGAGAGCGCGGCCTCCACCGCCTCGACCTCCAGGTCCCCCACCCGGCCGAGGATCCGGGCCAGCCGGAAGGCGAAGGCCGTCCCGATGGCCACCGACTCCCCGTGCGTGAAGCGGCGGAAGCCCCCGGCCGCCTCGACCCCGTGACCGAAGGTGTGTCCGAGGTTGAGGAGCTTGCGTTCCCCCTTCTCGCGGGGATCCCGCTCCACCACCTCGACCTTCACCCGGGCGCAGGCGGCGATGGTCCGGGCGCCGACCCGGCCGGAGCGGGCGTCGGCCGAGAGCCCGGGCAGGAGCTCCGGCCGGAGGAAGCCGTACTTCAGCACCTCGCCGAGGCCGCTCCGCAGCTCGCGCGGCGGCAGGGTGGCGAGCGAGGACGGGTCGGCGAGCACGCCCACCGGCGGGTGGAAGGCGCCGACGGCGTTCTTGGCGAGCGGCAGGTTCACCGCGGTCTTCCCGCCGATGGCCGCGTCGACCATGGCGAGCACGGTGGTGGGCACGGCCAGCCAGTCGACCCCGCGCATGAAGACCGCGGCGAGGAAGCCGGCCGCGTCGGTGACCGCGCCGCCGCCCAGCCCGACGACCAGGCTGCGGCGGGTGAGTCCGGCCCGCAGGAGCCGGGAGGCCGAGCGCTCCAGGACGGCCAGCGTCTTCCCCCGCTCGCCGTCGGGCAGCACCACCGTCGTGGCGAGCCGGCCGTCCCGGGCGAGCGCGGCGGCCACGCGCGCGCCGAAGGGCGTCCGGAGGACGATCGCGCAGGTGACGAGCGCCAGTCGGTCGCGCCCCTCGCCGAGCCCGGGCAGTTCCCGGCCGGCCGGCCCCACCACCACCGGATAGGCGTGTCCCTGCTGGCGGGCCGGGATGGTCGTGCTCACGCCGGGTACCCGAGGAGCGCGGCCACGCGGCGGGCCAGGGCCTCCGGCGCTACGCCGTCCACCGGCACGGTGAGGTCGGCGCGCCGGTACAGGGGAAGCCGGCGCCGGAGCAGGTCCGGCCAGCGGCCGGCGAGCGGCCGGCCCTGGCCCTGGCCCAGGCGGCGCGCGGCCTCGGCGGCCGAGACGTCGAGGAAGACCACCCGCCCCACCCGGCGCAGGTGCTCGGCGTTCCCCGGGTCGCAGAAGGCCCCGCCCCCGAGCGCGACCACGAGCGGCCCGGAGAGCCCCCGGACCACCTCCCGCTCCAGGGCGCGGAAGGCGCCCTCGCCGCGCTCGCCGAACACCTGCTCGACGGTCCGGCCGGCCCGCCGCTCCACCTCGGCGTCGGTGTCGACGAGGCGGCGACGGAGGAGGCGCGCGAGGGCGCGGGCGACGGTGCTCTTCCCGGAACCCATCATGCCGGTGAGGGCGACCGTCTCAGCGGATGCGGGCGGCATAGGCCTCCACGGCCTTCTCGACGTCCACGACGGCGTCGCCGCCGAACTTCTCCAGGAAGACGACGGCGAGCTCCCAGCACACCACCGCCTCGCCCACCACCGACGCCGCCGGCACGGCGCAGACGTCGCTGCGCTCGTAGCGGGCCAGCGCCGCCACCTTGGTGTCGAGGTCCACGGTGGGGAGCGGCGTGGTCATGGTGGGGATGGGCTTCATGAAGGCCCGGACGCAGAGCGGCTCGCCGTTCGTCATCCCGCCCTCGACGCCGCCGGCCCGGTTGGAGGCCCGGTGGAAGCCCCGCTCGGGCGAGTGGTGGATGGGGTCGTGGAAGCGGTCGCCGGGAAGGTCGACGCGGGTCCCCTCCCCGAGCTCCACCGCGCGGATGGCCGGGATGGCGCAGAGCGCGCCGGCCAGGCGCCCGTCGAGGCGGCGGTCGGGGTGCGCGTAGGTGCCGAGCCCGGGAGGCAGCCCGGTGGCCCAGACCTCGAAGGCGCCGCCGATGGACCCGCCGCGGGCCTTCTCGCGGTCCACGATGGCGCGCCAGGCGCTCGCCAGCCCGGCGTCGGCGGTGCGGACGTCGGAGGCCTCGATCGCCTCGCGCTCGGCGGCGCCGGGCGGCTCGGACCCGCGGACGGCCTGCTCGCCGATCTGGGTCACCCGCGAGCACACCTGGATGCCGAAGCGCTCGAGCAGCTGCCGGGCCAGGGCGCCCAGGGCCACGGTGGCGGCGGTGGAGCGCGCGCTGGCCCGCTCCAGCGCGTCGCGGGCGTCGTCGAAGGCGTACTTCTGCACCCCGGGGAGGTCGGCGTGGCCGGGCCTCGGCCGGGTGAAGCGGGGGCCGCCCCGGGCGGACGGCGACATGAGGTCCTTCCAGTTCTCGTGGTCCCGGTTCCAGATGACGAGCGCGATGGGCGTGCCCAGCGTGACGCCGCCGCGGATCCCGGAGAGGAACTGGGCCCGGTCGGTCTCGATCTGCATCCGGCCGCCGCGGCCGTAGCCCCGCTGCCGGCGGGCCAGCTCGGCGTCGACGCGGGCCAGGTCGAGCGCGAGGCCGGCCGGGAAGCCCTCGGCGATGGCGCACAGCCCCGGTCCGTGCGATTCACCGGCGGTGAGGTAGCGGAGGCCCACGGTCAGCGCCCCCCGTCCCGGCCGAGGGCCCGGTGCATGACGTCCTCCGGCGCGGGTCGCCCCAGCCAGATGCGGAAGGCGAGCGCCCCCTGGCGCACCAGCACCTGCTCGCCGGTGACGAGCCGCGCCCCGTTGCCGCGCGCCGAGCGGGCGAAGGCGGTCTCGCCGTAGACGAAGTCGAGCGCCACCTGCCCGGCCTTCCAGGCCAGCGCCGGCAGCTCGCCGCCGTGGCTCGCCAGCCCGGCGGTGGTGGCGTTCACGATGGCGTCGGACTGGATGGCCTCCGGGGCGACGTGCTCCCAGTCGACGGCGCGGACGCCGTCCTCCGGGAGCTCGAGCTTCCGGACCATGTCCCGCGCCAGCGCGTCGGCGGCGTCGCGGCGCCGGGCGGCGATGCGGACGCTCGCGCCCATGGCCACGAGCGCCCACACCGCGGCGCGGGCCGCGCCCCCGGCCCCGAGGACCAGCCCGCGCGACTGGGGCCCGATCCCGGCGTCGGTGAGCAGGCCGCGGACCGCCGGGGCGTCGGTGTTGAAGCCGGCCCAGCCGCGGGCGTGCCGCGCGAGCACGTTCACCGCCCCGACCTGCGCGGCCACGTCGTCGAGCGAGGCGCAGAGCGGGACCACCGCCTCCTTGTGGGGAACCGTGACGTTGAGCCCGCCGAAGCCCAGGGCCCGGGCCCCGCGGACGGCGGCCTCGAGCTCGTCGGGGGCCACCGGCAGCGCCACGTAGGCGCCGTCGAAGCCGATGGCCGCGAAGGCCGCGCCGTGCATGGCCGGCGACAGGCTGTGGTCGACGGGGGACCCGATGACCGCGAAGACCGTGGTGCGCCCCGAGATCATGCGCCCTCCGTGAGCCGGTCGAGGATGGGGAAGAAGGAGGGGAAGCTCGTGTCCACGCAGGCCACGTCGTCGAGCACGACCGGCTCGCCGCCGGCGAGGAGCTGGGCCACCGCCATGCTCATGGCGATGCGGTGGTCCATGCGGGTGCGCACCGAGGTGCCCGCGAGCGGGGTGGGACCCTGGATGGCGCAGCCGTCGTCGAAGAGCTCGATGCGGGCGCCGGCGGACGCGAGCGCCTCCCCCATCCCGAGCAGGCGGTCCGACTCCTTCACCCGCAGCTCCCGCGCGTCGCGGATGACCGTGCGCCCCGAGGCCTGGGTGGCGAGCACCATGATCACCGGCAGCTCGTCGATGAGCCGGGGGACGAGCGCCCCCTCGATGGTGACCGCCTCGAGCCGGCCTCCACGGACGGTGACGTCGGCGCGCGGCTCCCCGCCGCTCTCCCGCTCGTTCGCCACCCCGACGTCGGCCCCCATGGCGCGGAGCACGTCGAGCAGCCCGGTGCGGGTGGGGTTCGTGCCGAGCCCGAGCGCGGTGACCTCCGACCCGGGGAGCGCCGCGGCGGCGCAGAGGAAGAAGGCGGCCGAGGAGATGTCGCCGGGCACGTCGACCTCCCCGCCGCGCAGGCGGGAGGGGCGGATGGAGACCCGCAGCCCGTCCACCCGGAGGTCGGCGCCCATGCGTCGCAGCATGCGCTCTGTGTGGTCGCGCGAGAGCGCCGGCTCCTCCACCACCGTCTCCCCGTCGGCGGACAGCCCGGCGAGCAGGATGGCCGACTTCACCTGGGCGCTGGCGACGGCGAGCCGGTGGTGCTCCCCGTGCAGGGTGGCCCCGTGGATCACGAGCGGCGGGAGCCTGTCGCCGTCGCGGGCGTGGAGCACGCCGCCCATCCTCCGCAGCGGGTCGATGACCCGGCGGACCGGGCGGCGACGCAGCGAGGCGTCACCGGTGAGGACGGAGACGCCGGGCACGCCGGCGAGCACGCCGGCGAGCAGCCGGAGGCTCGTGCCCGAATTGCCGCAGTCGATGACGTCGTCCGGCTCGGAGAGGTGCCCGGGAGGCGTCACCACCACCTCGTCGCCCTGCTCCCGGACGCGCGCCCCGAGCCGCTCCACCGCCTTCCAGGTGGAGTGCACGTCCTCGGCGCGCAGGAGCCCGCGCACCCGCGTCTCCCCCTCGGCCAGGGCGGCGAAGAGCAGCGACCGGTGCGAGACCGACTTGTCGCCGGGCAACGCGAAGGAGCCCTGGAGCGGACCGCGGCGGCGGCAGGTGACGGGACCCTTCATCCGAAGAGCGCCTCCCGGGCCGCGCGGGCCTCCTCGAGCGCGCCGCGGGCCGCGCCGGGCGAGTCGGCGATGGCGGAGAGGATCCGGGCCAGGTGCCCCTCGAGCCGGCGCGCCGCCTCGGGGACGTGTGCGTTTCGCCGCGCCACCTCCCCCTGGATGTCGAAGGCGAAGCCGGCCAGCCGGGTCATGTCGGCGAGGCCCGGGCCGGCGAGCGCCCGCGCCAGGGGGCCGGCCTCGCGCGCCGCCACCGAGAGCGCGCTCGCCACCAGGTAGGGCAGGTGCGACACCAGCGCCACCGCGGCGTCGTGCTCGGCCGCGGTGCAGCGGGCCACGCGGGCCCCGAGCGCCTCGTGCAGCGCCGCCACCCGGTCCACCGCCGCGGCGGGAGCCCCGTCGGTGCAGACCGCCACCGTGCCCCCCTTCCATCGATCGGCCCGCGCCCCGTCGTAGCCGCCCCGCCCGCCGAACATGGGGTGGGCGCCCACGAAGGGGACGCGCGGGTCTCCGGCCTCCTGGGCCACCGCCACCACCCGCTCCTTGGCGCCCCCCACGTCGGTGAGCACGGCCCCCTCCGGCATGGCGCGCGAGACCGGACCCACGAGCGCCTCGATGGCCGCCACCGGGGCGCAGAGGACGACCAGCTCCCGGTCGGAGAGCCACGTCCCGGGCCCGTCGTGGATCGCGTCCACGACGCCATCGACCACCGCCCGGGCGCGGATCTCCGCGCCGGGATCGGCGGCCACGACGTGGACGGACGGGTCGGCCGCCTTGAGGCCGCGGGCGAGGGACGCGCCCATGAGCCCCAGGCCGAGGAGCCCCACCCGCCGCGGCCATCCCGCCGGACCGGCCACGGATCACCTCCCGCCGGGACCCGGCGGGACCTCCGGGTCGGCGAGGTCGGGACGCAGCGCGCGGGCGCCGCGCAGGTAGACGTGGCGCACCGGGCGGTCGAGCGACTCGACGTGGAGCAAGACCCGGATGGTCCGAGGGAGCGAGCCCGGCACGGGGATCTCCCGGGAGCAGATCATGGGTACCTGGTGCCAGCCGTTGCGCACCCGGGCGGCGCGGGCCGGGAAGTCGGCGTCCAGGTCGTGGGTGACGGTGAAGATGGCCCAGCCGATGTCCGCCGGGACGATGCCGTTGCGGTCGCAGAGCGCGGCACAGAGCTCGGCCACGGCCTCTTCCATGGCCTGGACGGAGTTCGCCTCGATCTGGGTCGCGCCCCGGATGCCGCGCATCGACCGATGAGCTTACTTCCAGACCCGCCGGTCGTCGATGCGCTTTGCCCCCGCCGGGATGGTTCCGGCCGGGACCGGCCGCACCTCGCCCTTCACCTTCACCTCTTCCCGGAGGGCCTCGCCGAGCCGGGAGGCGAGGGCGCCGCCGGCGTCGCCGCCCTCGAGCTCGACCACGTACGCGAGGTGGTCGAGGTGGGCCTCGCGGGTGACCACCGCCTGCCAGCCCTTCACCTCCGGGAAGCGCTTCATCACGCCGTCGATCTGGCCGGCGCGCACGAACATGCCCTTTACCTTCACCCCGTCGCCCACCCGGCCGAGAAGCCCGAGGAGCTTGGGCGTGGTCCGGCCGCAGGCGCAGCGCTCCTCCGGGCCGAGCATGGAGAGGTCGCCGGTGCCGAAGCGGAGCAGCGGGTAGGCCACGTCGAAGAGGGTGCCCACCACCTCGCCGGGCTGGCCGGGGCCGGCCGCCTTCCCGGTCTCGAGGTCGAGCACCTCCACGATGACCTCGGGGTGCACGTGCCAGCCGCCCTTCTCCGGGCACTCGTAGGCCAGGCAGCCCAGGTCGGCGGTGCCGTACCCCTGCAGGACGCGGACGCCGAAGCCGTCCTGCAGCTCGGCGCGGAGCGACTCGGGCAGCATCTCGGCGATGACGAAGGCGGTCTCGAAGGCCGTCGAGACGCCCAGCTCCCGCGCCTTCTGGAGGAGCGCGAGCAGGAAGCTCGGCAGCCCCAGGTAGGCGGTGGCCCGCACGTGGGAGGCGACGCGGGCCTGGAGCTCGGTCTGGCCGACGCCGGCCGGGATGACGGCGCAGCCCAGCGCACGGGCCCCGGCGTCGAGCATGAAGCCGAGCGGGGTCAGGTGGTAGGAGGCCGAGTTGTGGGCCACGTCCCCGGCGCGGAACCCGGCGGCGGCCAGCGCGTGGCGGAAGCGCCAGAAGTCCTCGTGCGCCCCCTGCGGATCGTGGATGGGGCCCGGCGACATGAAGATGCGGGCCAGCTGCCCGGTCTCGACCGCGGTGAGCCCGGCGAAGGGCGGCTCCTCGGCCTGGGCCGCCACCATCCCGTCCTTGCGGGTGACCGGGATGCGCTCCAGGTCGGCCAGGCCGTGGATCGAGGCCGGGCCGAGCCCGGCGGCCTCCAGCGTCCGCCGGGCGCGCGGGGCACGGGCGTGGGCGTGGGCCACGGTGCGGCGCAGGCGCTCGCCCAGGTGCAGCGCGCGGAGCTCGGGCGACTGGGACTCGATGGCCGGGTCGAGGATGCGGGAGGGGCGGAGCACGGGCATGGGGGCTTTCCGTGGACGAGGCGGCGCCTGGGTCACGCTCTTGCGCGGCCTGAAGGCCGCGCTACGAGAGCCAGCGCTTCCTGCGCTTGTAGAACTTGAGGTTCTTGTAGCTCTTCTTGCCGCCCTCGCCGCCGCCGCCCAGGTAGAACTCCTTCACGTCCTCGTTGGAGCGGAGCTTCTCCGGATCGCCGTCCAGCACCACCCGGCCTCCCTCCATGATGTAGCCGTAGTCGGCGATGGAGAGGGCCAGGTTGGCGTTCTGCTCCACGAGCAGGATGGTGGTCTTCCGCTCCTCGCTGATGCGCTTCACGATGCGGAAGATCTCGGCGACGAGCAGGGGCGCGAGCCCCAGCGACGGCTCGTCGAGCATCATGAGCTTGGGGCGCGCCATGAGCGCGCGGCTGATGGCGAGCATCTGCTGCTCCCCGCCGGAGAGGTAGCCGGCCAGCTTCTTGCGGCGCTCGCGGAGGCGGGGGAAGAACTCGTAGCAGGCCTCCTTGTCGGCGCGGAGGCCGGCCCGGTCGTTGCGGGTGTAGCCCCCCATGTCGATGTTCTCCTCGACCGAGAGGTCCTCGAAGACGCGGCGCCCCTCCATGACCTGGAAGATGCCCCGGCGCACCACCGCCTCGGGCGGGAGCTCGTGCACGGGCTGGCCCTCGAAGAAGATGCCGCCGTCGGTGACCTCGCCCTCCTCGCTGCGGAGCAGCCCGGAGATGGCCTTCAGCGTGGTGCTCTTGCCGGCCCCGTTGGAGCCGAGCAGCGCGACGATCTTGCCCTCCGGCACCTGCAGGGAGAGCCCCTTCAGCACCAGGATCACGTCGTCGTAGATGACCTCGACGTTCTTCAGCTCCAGCATCGGGGGCGGGCTCCGGGGAAGGAGGACGGCGGGCGGGATCCCTGGACCCCGCCCGCCGGCATTCACCATCGGTCTACAGGCCGAACCAGTCCTTGGTGCGCGGCATGATGTAGTCGCCGATCTTGACCAGCTTGCCGCCCTGGATCTGGTAGATGCTCGTGGTCATGGTGGGGCGGTGGTCGGTGGGGGTGTAGGTCACCGACTGGGAGAGGCCGCCGGTGGAGAAGTCAGACAGCTTCTCGATGGCCGCCTTCACGCCCGGGCCGTTCAGCTGCCCGGCCTTCTCGGCGCCCCGGAGCCCCTCGGTCCACACCAGGCAGTGGGCCCAGCCGCGCACGTACAGGGCGTCGTGCTTGTCGGTGGGGTGGTACTTCTGGTGGGCGGCCTCGAGCATCTTCATGCCCGGGACCGGCGTGCCGTAGGGCACGTGCGGGACCACGCCGGTGACGCCCTCGGCGAGCGGGCCAGCCACGGCCACCAGCGACTCGGAGAAGCCGTAGGGGTTCGAGCCGAACTTCACCGAGAGGCCGAGCTTCTTCGCGTCGCGCAGCACGAGCGAGACGCCGGTGGTGGTCACGTTGATGTAGGCGTACTCCACGCCCTTCTGCTTCATGGTGAGCAGCTGGCTCGTGGCGTCCTGGAAGTTGGGGGGCAGCACCGCCTCGTCGACCACGTCGACGCCGATCTCGGCGGCGTACTTCTTGCCGGCGGCGATGGGGGCCTTGCCGTAGGCGTTGTCGCCGAACATGAAGCCCACCTTGGCCTTCCCCTTGCCGCCCGACTTGGCGTAGTCCTGCTTCACCCAGTCGAGCCAGCTGCGCAGTTGCTCCGAGTAGGTGGGGGCCACGAAGAAGTTGTAGGGGAACTTGGCCGGGTCGGACAGCGGCGCCGCGAAGGAGCCCGAGAAGTAGGGGATCTTGTCCTGGCCCACGAAGTCCTTGAGGGCTTCCGTGTCGCCGGTGCCCCAGCCCTGGATCAGCACCACCTTGTCGTCGTTGACGAGCTTCTTGTAGAGGGCGCGGGCCTGGTCGATCTTGTAGGCGTAGTCGGCGCCCAGCAGCTTGATCTTCTTGCCGTTGATGCCGCCGGCGTCGTTGGTGACCGCCACGCAGTCCTGGACGCCCTGGGCGAAGGGCTTGCCCACGTCCGATGTGACGCCGGTCAGGTCGAAGATCCCTCCGACCTTGATCTCCTGCTGGGCCGCCGCCGCGGCGGGGACGAGAACGGCGGCGAGGATGGCTGCGAGGCTCTTCCGTACCTTCATGATTCCTCCTGGTGACTGACGGTCAACTGCGCGGGGGCTGGCTGCCGTGCTGCTAGTACGAGAACGGATACAGCTTCCAGTACGCCTTGATGTGGTTCCACCGGGCGGCCATGCCGTCCGGCTCGAAGATCAGGAAGAGGATGACCACCAGGCCGAAGACCCCCATCTTGATGGGGGCCACGATGACCATGAGGCCGGGCCAGTGCGCGCCCAGCGCGTCGGTGGCGAGCCGCAGCATCTCCGGAAGGAGCGTGATGAAGATGGCGCCGAAGATGGAGCCCAGGATCGAGCCCAGGCCGCCGATGATCACCATGCCCAGGTAGTCGATGGCGAGCGTGATGGGGAAATTCTCCGGGCTGATGATCCGGGCCTGGTAGGCGAGCAGCGAGCCGGCCACGCCCACGATGAAGGACGACACCGCGAAGGAGAGCAGCTTGTAGCGGAACACGTTCACGCCCATGACCTCGGCGGAGATGTCCTGGTCGCGGATGGCCACGAAGGCCTTGCCCACCTTGGTCCGGAAGAGGTTCTTCGCGAAGAAGAGCAGGCCCACCGTGACCGGGAAGACGAGGTAGAACATCTTGCGGTCGTCGGAGAGCGAGAGTCCGGCGAAGTGGGCCGGGGGGATGGAGATCCCGTTCACGCCACCGGTCACGGAGTCCCAGTGGGTGACGGAGAACTCCACGATGTAGTGGGCGGCCAGCGTGGCCACCGCCAGGTAGAGCCCCTTGAGGCGCAGCGAGGGGATGCCGAAGACCAGCCCCACCATGGCGGTGAGCAGCCCGGAGAGCGGGATCACGATCACGAAGGGCAGCCCGGCCTTGCCGGCCATGGCCGCGGTGGCGAAGCCGCCCACCGCCAGGAAGGCGGCGGTGCCGAGCGAGATGAGGCCGGTGTAGCCGGTGACCACGTTCAGCCCCACCGCCCCGATGATGGCGATGCAGATGCGGTTCAGCACGTCGAGCCAGTAGGTGGTGGCGAACTGGGGCAGCACGAGAAGGAACACGAGCAGCGCGGTGAGGAGGACCCGCGGCAGGGGCGATTCGAAGAGCGACATGTCCTCGGCGTAGGTCTGCCGGAAGTCCCCACAGCGCATCCGTTTCCTCCTAGACCCGCTCGATCTTGATCTTGCCGAAGAGCCCGTAGGGCTTGAAGCTGAGGATGAGCACCAGCACGAAGAACGGCGCGACCTCCTTGGCCCCGCCGCCCACCAGCGGGTCCAGGTAGCCGCCCGCCAGGTTCTCCAGGATGCCCATGATGGGCCCGCCCACGATGGCGCCGGCGATGGAGTCGAGCCCGCCCAGGATCACCACCGGGATGACCTTGAGGCCGAAGAAGGCCATGGCCCCGTCGAGCCCGCCGCGGACGCCGGCGAGCAGCACCCCGCCGATGGCGGAGACCACCGCGGCGATGGACCAGGCCAGCGCGAAGATGCGCTTCACCGAGATGCCCATGGAGAGCGACACCTGCTGCGAGAAGGCGGTGGCGCGCATGGCCACGCCGGAGCGGGTGAACTTGAAGAACAGGCTGAAGAGGACGAGCAGCACGGCCACGCCGAGCAGGCTGTAGAGGTAGCCCTGCGAGACCGGGAGCGGTCCGAGCTGCACCGGCTGGGCCGGGAAGATATCCGGGAACGGGCGCAGCTCGGTGCCCCAGATGCCCTGGATGATGGCCTTGAGCAGCGAGGACAGGCCGAGCGTCACCATGATGAGCGAGATCACCGGCTCGCCGATCATGGGGCGCAGGATGAGCCGCTCGGTGAGGATGCCGAGCAGGGCCGAGAAGGCCAGCGTGAGCAGGAAGGCCCAGACGAACGGGACCTGGTGCTGCACGGTGAGGGTCAGGCAGACGTAGGCGCCGAGCACCAGGAACTCGCCCTGGGCGAAGTTGAGCACGCTCGTGGACTTGTAGATGACCACGAAGCCCAGGCCCACGAGGGAGTAGATGCTCCCCACCACGATGCCGTTGAGCAGGAGCTGGAGGAAGAACTCCATCAGGCGGCCTTTCCCTTGGACTCGGCCAGCTGGCGGACGAGGAGCGTGGTCTGGATGCGGGTGGTCTTGCCGTCCTGGAACTTGATGGTGGTGTCGATGTCCACCTCGCCGCGGTCGCCGTAGAGCGCGTCGATGACCACCTTGTAGCGCTCCTCGACGAAGCCGCGCCGCACCTTGCGCGTGCGGGTCAGCTCCTCGTCGTCGGCGTCGAGCTCCTTGTAGAGGAGCACGAACTTGCGGATGGAGGCGGCGGCCGGGAGCGTCTCGTTGACCTGGTCGACCTCCTTCTGCACCAGGTCGTAGACCTGCGGCTTCGCGGAGAGGTCGGTGTAGGTGGTGTAGGAGATCTTGTTCTTCTCGGCCCACTTCCCCACCACGCCCATGTCGATGTTGAGCATGGCGGTGAGGAACGGCCGCCCCTTGCCCACCACCACCGCCTCCTTCACGAAGGGGGAGAACTTGAGCCGGTTCTCGATGAACTGGGGGGAGTACTGGGTGCCGTCGGCCAGCTGCATCACGTCCTTGATGCGGTCGATGACGACGAGGTGGCCGTCCTCGGCCAGGTAGCCGGCGTCGCCGGAGTGCAGCCAGCCGTCGGTGACCGTGCCCTTCGTGGCCTCCTCGTTCTTGTAGTAGCCGAGGAAGACCGCGTCGCTGCGGGAGAGGATCTCGCCGTTGGCCGCGATCTTCACCTCGGTGCCGGGGATGGGCACGCCCACGCTGTGGAACTGGATGTCGCCGTCGCGGTGGATGCAGGAGATGCCGCTGATCTCGGTCTGGCCGTAGATCTGCTTGAGCGGCACGTCCATGGCGTGGAAGAAGCGGAAGACGTCGGGACCGAGCGCCGCTCCGCCGGTGGAGGCGCTGCGCAGGTGGGTGAAGCCGAGCCGGTCCTTGAGGGCGCGGAAGAGCGCCCAGTGTCCCACCCGGTGGAGGAAGGCCAGCCCGGCCGGCACCGGCTTCTTCTGGAAGCGCAGGTCGGCCACCTTGCGACCCACCGGCATCCAGCGCTCGTACATGAAGCGCTTGAACGGGGTGGTGTCCATGATCTTGACCTGCACCGTGGAGGTCAGGTTCTCCCAGATGCGCGGCGGCGCGAACATCACGTGGGGCCCGATCTCCCGGATGTTCTCCATCACCGTCTCGGGCTGCTCGGGGAAGTTCACCGTGAAGCCCACCGCCAGCGCGGAGGAGAGCGACATCATCTGCTCGCCGATCCAGGCCAGCGGGAGGAAGGAGACGAACTCGTCGTCGGGGAGCTTGGGGTCGACCTGGTTCAGCGAGAGCGCCATCGAGAGCAGGTTCCGGAAGGAGAGCATGGCCCCCTTGGGGAACCCGGTCGTGCCCGAGGTGTAGCTGATGATGGCCACGTCCTCGACCCGCCCGCGCCGGACGTGCTCCTCCCAGGCGCCGGGGTGCTGCCCCATGTGCTCGCGCCCCTTCTCCTCCACCGCCTCGAAGGAGAGCAACCGGGGGTGGTCGTACTTGCGCAGGCCGCGCGGGTCGGTGAAGATCACGTTGCGGACCTTGGGGAGCTTGTCGAGCATGTCGAGGATCTTGTCGACCTGCTCCTGGTCCTCGGCCACCACGAAGGTGGCGTCGCAGTGGTCGATGACGAAGGCCACCTCGGTGAGGTTGGAGTCCTGGTAGAGCCCGACCGACGCGCCGCCGGCGGCCTGGGCGGCCACCTCGGCCCAGACCCACTCCGGCCGGTTGTCGCCGATGATGGCCACCTTGTCGCCGGGCTGCATGCCCAGGGCCACCAGCCCCATCGAGAAGTCGCGCACGTGGTCGTGGTATTCACGCCAGGTGAATGGCTGCCAGATCCCGAACTCCTTCTCGCGCAGGGCCACCTTGTCGGGGTGGAGCCCGGCGTTGCGGACGAGGAGCTTGGGGAAGGTGTCGTTGCCGAGGAGCTGGTCGAGGATGTCGGGCACGCGCGTTCCCCGGTTCAGTGGGCCTGGCCCAGGTAGGCTTCCTGCACGGCCGGGTCGCCCTGGACCTCCTCGGGCGTGCCGTCGGCGATCCTCTCTCCGAAGGAGAGCACGGTGACCCGGTGGGATACGTCCATGACGACGCCCATGTCGTGCTCGATCATGATCATGGTGGTGCCCCGGTCCTCGTTGATGTCGAGGATGAAGCGCGCCATGTCCTCCTTCTCCTCGGCGTTCATGCCGGCCATGGGCTCGTCGAGGAGCAGCAGCCGGGGCTCGAGCGCCAGCGCCCGGGCCAGCTCGATCCGCTTCTGCAGGCCGTAGGCCAGCGTGCCCACCACCTTCTTGCGGATGTGCTGGATCTCGAGGAAGTCGATGATGTCCTCGACCACCTCGCGGTGGGCGATCTCCTCGGTGCGGGCCTTGCCGTAGTAGACCCCCCCGGCGAGGACCCCCTCGTTCTGGTGCACGTGCCGGCCGATGAGCAGGTTGTCGAGCACGGTCATCCCCCGGAAGAGGGCGATGTTCTGGAAGGTGCGGGCGATCCCGAGCTTGGTCCGGTCGGCGGGCGAGAGCTTCGTCACGTCGGCGCCGTCGAACTGGATCGAGCCGCGCTGGGGCCGGTAGACCCCGCTGATGCAGTTGAGGAGGCTCGTCTTCCCGGCGCCGTTCGGGCCGATCACGGCGTGCAGCGCGCCGCGCTTGACCTCGAAGCTCACGTCGGACAGCGCGGTCACTCCCCGGAAGTGGAGGATCAGGTTGGAGACGCGGAGGAGCGGCATGGATCACCCTTGATCCCAGATGCCCGCCCCCGGCTTCAAGCCGCACCGCGGCATGAAATGGACGCCGGCGGCACTTGACAGTCGGCGCGTCAGCCCGGTGGCCAGAACATCGGGCGCCCGCCCAGGCAGTGCATGTGGACGTGGAAGACGAGCTGCCCGCCCTCCCGGTTCACGTTGACCACGCTGCGCCACCCCGGCTCGGCCACGCCGCGCTCCCGGGCGATCCGCGCCGAGACCCGGGCGAGCTTGCCGACGATCGCGTCGTCGGCCGGCGTGAGGTCGTTCAGGCTGGGGATGTGGCGCCGCGGGATCACCAGCACGTGGACCGGCGCCTGCGGGTTGATGTCCTCGAAGGCCACCACGTCCTCGTCCTCGAAGACCAGCTTCGCGGGGATCTCCTTGCCCGCGATCTTGCAGAAGAGGCAGTCCGCCACGGTTCACCTCGGTGGGAGCGGCCCAGCGCGCCGCCCGTCCGTTGGAGGATAGCGCGGCGCCCTCAGGCCCGCGAGTCGAGGAGCAGCGTCACCGGCCCGTCGTTCACGAGCTCCACCTCCATGTGCGCGCGGAAGACGCCGGTGGCGACCGGCACCGCGCGGGCGCGCAGGAGCGCGGCCACCTCCTCGTAGCGCGCGTTCGCCTCCTCGGGCGGCGCCGCCGCGACGAAGCTCGGGCGGTTGCCCTTGCGGGCGTCGCCGAGGAGCGTGAATTGGGAGACGAGCAGGACCGAGCCGCCCACGTCCTGCACCGAGCGGTTCATCTTGCCGGCCTGGTCCTCGAAGACGCGCAGCTGGGCCAGCTTGTCCGCCGTCCAGCGCGCGTCCTCCGGGCCGTCCCCCCGGGCCACGCCGAGGAGCACGACGAGGCCGTGCCCGACCTCCCCCACCACCTGGCGGTCCACGCGCACCACGCCCCGGGAGACCCGCTGCACCACCGATCGCATCCCCGCTTCATGCCACGGAGGCCCGGGCCGGGACAGCCCCCCGCGCCGGGGCGGGGGCGCCACCCGTGACAGCCCCCGGACCCCGTGCGAATCTCCCGCCGTGCTCCTGCTCCGGGACGTCCGCCGCTCCGACCTGCCCGCGCTGCGGTCGCTCGCGCGCGTGCTCAACTCGGTGAACCTGCCGGCCGACGCGCGCGCCCTCACCGGCATCGTCGACCGGTCGGTGCGGAGCTTCTCCGGGCGCATCGCCGACCCGCTCCGCCGCAGCTACGTCTTCGTGCTGGAGGACCCCCGCCGCGGGCGCGTGCTCGGCACCTCGATGGTCATCGCCCAGCACGGCACCCGCGAGTCGCCCTGCACCTTCCTCGACGTGGCCGAGCGGGAGACCTACTCGTCCACGCTCGACCGCCACTTCCGCCACCAGGTGCTCTCCATCGGCTTCCACTTCGACGGGCCCACCGAGATCGGCGGGCTGGTGGTGGACCCGCGCGCCCGCGGCGGACCGGAGCTCCCCGGCAGGCAGCTCTCCTTCGTGCGCTTCCTCTACATGGCCGCGCACCCCGGCCGGTTCCGGGACACGGTGCTGGCCGAGCTCATGCCCCCGCTCGCGCCGGACGGGCGCAGCCTCTTCTGGGAGAGCTTCGGCCGCCGCTTCACCGGGCTCGACTACCAGGAGGCGGACAAGCTCTCCCGCAAGGGCAAGGAGTTCATCCAGCAGCTCTTCCCGCAGGGCGACCTGCACGCCACCCTGCTGCCGCCGCGCGTGCAGCGAAACCTGGGCCGGGTCGGCCGGGCCACCGAGGGGGCGCGGCGGATGCTCGCCCGCATCGGCTTCCGCTACGTGGACCGCATCGACCCCTTCGACGGCGGCCCGCACTACGAGGCGAAGCTCTCCGAGATCTCCCTGGTGCGGGAGCACCTCGGCCTGGAGGTGGCGCCGGAGACGATCGCGCCCTCGCCGCGCGACAGGGACCTGCTCGTGGGCCTCGCGCGACCGGCGGGGCCGAACCGGTTCCGGGCGGTGCGGACGCGGGCGCGGGTGGCGGCCGGGGCGGTCCGGCTGCCGGAGGAGGCGCGACGGCTGCTCGGCGCGCGCCCCGGGGACCAGGTGGACGTC
>JBBIOL010000042.1:0-26310 GCA_037443385.1 Anaeromyxobacteraceae bacterium | reverse complement strand
CCCGGGGCCGCCTCCGCTGCCCGGCCACGGGAGCCGCGACGGCCGGCGAGGGGCTCACCGGGGGGGCTCCGGGGCGAGCTCGTACACCCGCTCGCCCGGACGCACGTAGCCGAGCTCCTCCCGCGCGGCGCGCTCGAGCGCCGCCGGGTCGCCGGCCAGCGCGCGCGCCTCGCGGCGGAGCTGGGCGTTGCGCTCGCGCAACTTCTCGTTCTCCTCGACGACGCGGCGCACGTCGGCGGAGAGCGCCCGGTGCCGCCGCAGCCCGGCCGGATGCAGCGCCGACGCGGCGAGGAGCGCCGCCACGGCGCCGAGGTAGGCGAGGAGCCAAGGTTTCGTGCGCTTCACGGGCCGGTCCCACCGTAACAGGCGAACGGTCGGCGTCCAGAAATCGGCCGATTCCGCCGCCCCGCCCCGCCCCGCCCGGCGCCGGCGCCTACCCGCGCCGACCGACCCGTTTGAGGAAGATCTCGCTCGCGATCTCCGGGTCGATGGCCACCGTGGTCTCGCCGATGTCGAGCACGTAGGCGGGCGCCCGCTGGTGCAGGCGCACCTCGCTCCCCGGGACCACGCCCAGCGCCGCGAGCTTGTCCATCCGGTCGTGGAAGCGGGGCGCGATGAAGACGATGCGCCCGGTCTCCCCAATGGGGAAGTGCGGAAGCCCGGTCACGAGCGACTGCACGGTCCGGCGGGCCGCCCCGCAGCAGGGCCCGGGGGGGATGGACTTGCCGTGCGGGCAGGTGGGCGGGTGGCCGAGCAGCGTGCAGACGGAGTCGGTGGCCTCGGGCGAGAGGATGTGCTCGAACTCGCAGGCCTGGCTCTCGGCCGCGCCCTCCGAGAGGTCGAGGAGGTCGCGGAAGAGCCGCTCGGCCAGCCGGTGGCGCCGGACCACGCCGCGGGCGCGCTCCTCCCCGGCGGCCGTGAGCGTGAGCCGGTCGCCGTCCCGGCGGACGAGCCCCAGGTCGGAGAGCGCCTGGAAGTCGGCCTCCCCGGATCCCGGGGCGTGGTCGCCCAGGCGGCCGATGACGCCGGCCACGTCGGCGCGGCCCGACTCCGCCTCCGCGAAGATCGCCTCGAGGATCTCCTCGGCCCTTCGCCCGTCCATCCCGTTCACCCGCGATCCTCCTTGCGCCGCTCCAGCCATCCGCGGAGCCGCCCCGACCAGCCCGTCTCCTGGGGAAAGGAGTACCCGCAGGACGGGCAGCACACCACCCGGCAGCCGCTCGCCAGCGGGCAGGTGGGCCGGCAGCCCTGCCCCTCGGCGTCGAAGGAGCTCCCGCAGAGCGGGCAGCGTTCCTGTCGCGAGACCACGGCCGGCACGGGCGCCCCTAGTAGAACTTCCGCATGAGGAGGTTCACCACCGCGCCCACGCCCACCGAGAAGGGGAGCACGAAGCCGGCGATGGCGGCCCCGGTCCGCCAGCCCCGCTCCTTCAGGATCATGAGGAAGTTGGCGACGCACGGGATGAAGAGGGTCACGGTGACGAGCGCCACGGTGACCTGGATCTCCATCACCCGGGTCATGGTCCCGGTCGACATGTAGGGCTGGTAGATCTGGAAGAGCCCGGCGGCGGCGTAGTCCCGGCGCAGGAAGCCGAGGATGAAGGCCGAGGCCGACTGCTCGGGGAGCTGCAGGACGCCCACCACCACCGGGGCGGCCGCCCGCTCGACGAGGCCGAGCAGGTGCAGCCGGTCGAGCCCCCAGAGGAGCAGCGTCCCCAGCACGAAGAGCGGCAGGGCCTCGCGCAGGTACCACTCCATGCGGGCGAGGGTCTTCACGACCACGTTGCCGAGCTGGGGGACCCGGAGCGGCGGGAGCTCCAGGACGAAGTCCGAGCCCCGCCCGGGGATGACCTTCGCCGCGAGCCAGCCCACCAGGAAGAGCACCACCAGGATGACCGCGGTGAACCACAGCGACGCCGCGAACGAGAGCCCGCCCAGCATGGCGAAGATCACCGCGATCTGGGCGCTGCAGGGCACGCCCAGGGCGAGCAACAGCGTCACGATCACCCGCTCCTTGCGGGTTTCCATGATCCGGGCGGTCATGGTGGCCATGGTGTCGCAGCCCAGCCCCAGCACGATGGGGAGCACGGCCTTCCCGTTCAGCCCCATCCACTTGAAGACCCGGTTCACCATCACCGCGAGCCGCGGCAGGTAGCCCGAGTCCTCGAGCACGCTGAAGGCCAGGAAGAAGGTGGCGACGATGGGCAGGACGATGGCCATGCCGTAGGCCAGCCCCATCGAGACCAGCCCGTACCGCCCCACCACGAGGCCGTCGGTCTCCCGGAACGACCGGCCGGCCGGGCCGACCAGGAACTCCTGGACCGGTCCCGCCGGGACGACGAAGCGCAGGAACGCCTCGGTCCAGGGCACGACGTGGTCGTAGAAGACCGTGTTCTCGAGGAAGTCGACCGCGGTCTTCGCGCCGAAGACGCCGACGAAGAGGTACGCCAGCGCGAGCACGCCGAGCAGGATGGGGATGCCCCGCACCGGGTCGGTGGACCAGGCCCCGATGCGCCGCGCCAGCGCGCTGCCCGCCGAGGCCCGCCCGCGTGTCACCACCTGGTCGTGGAGCCGGTCGGCCGTCGCCAGCCGCTGCCGGGAGACGACGTAGCGCAGCGACTCGGGGTAGCGGGCGGCCAGCCTCCGCCGGACCGACTCCACCCGCTCGCGGTCCGCCTCCGGGACGCCGGCGGCGAGCCAGGGTCCGAGCGAGTCGTCCCCGGCGAGCAGCATGAGGCCGATCGCGCGGCGGGAGAGCCGTCCCTCCGGCAGGAGCGGCTCGATCTCGGCCAGCGCGCCCTCGATGGCCTCGTCGTAGCGGGGATGGTAGCTCGAGGGCCGCGCGCCCGGGATGCGCTCGAGGAGCAGCGGCAGCCCGGTGCGCTGCACGGCCACGGTGGGAACGACGTCCACGCCCAGCGCGGAGGCGAGGCGTTCCACGTCGATGCGGAACCCGCGCGCCGCCGCCTCGTCGGCCATGTTGAGCGCGAGCGCGAAGGGCACCCCGGCCTCGGCGAGCTGGCAGGCGAGGAGCAGGCCGCGCCGCAGGTTCTTCGCGTCGCACACCTGGAGGCAGACGTAGCCCGGCTCGCGCAGCAGGATGTCGCGGGTGACCTGCTCGTCCTCCGACATGGGAAGCAGGTTGTTCGTCCCCGGCGTGTCGAGGACGTGCCAGCGCTGCCCGCCGATCTCGGCGGATCCGCGGGTGACCTCGACGGTGGTGCCCGGGTAGTTGGAGACGGTGACGTAGCGCCCGGTGAGCGCGCCGAAGAGCACGCTCTTGCCCACGTTGGGATTGCCGACCAGCACCAGCGTGTGCGGCGCCTCGACGATCTCCTTGTGGTCGAGGGGCTGGACGCGAGCGGTGGCCGGGCGCGCCGGGGTCACGGGCGCACGTCCCGCGAGGTCGGCTCGGCCCGCCGGCATCGCTCGCAACGCCCGTAGAGCTCCAGCTTGTGGCTCTCCACCTCGAACCCGTGGCTGCGGGCCACGCGGACCTGGAGCTCCTCGATCTTCTCGTTCTCGAACTCGACGATCCGCCCGCACCCGGTGCAGATGAGGTGGTCGTGGTGGGCCCGGCCGGTGGCCGGCTCGTACCGGGTCTGGCCGTCGTCGAAGCGCCGGGGCACGGCGATCCCGCACTCGGCGAGCAGCTTCATGGTCCGGTACACCGTGGCGACGCTCACCCGGGCGTCCAGGGCCCGGACGCGCGCCACCAGACCGTCGACCGGGACGTGCCCCCCCATCGCGTAGAAGGTCTCGACGATGACGTCGCGCTGCCGGGAGTGCTTGAGCCCCCGCTCCTCCAGCCAGGATCCGAGCCGCACCAGCGCCGCGCGCGCCTCCCCCTCCGTCGCCCCGGCTGCGTCCCCGTTCGTCCTGCGTCGCGTGACCATATTGATAACGATTCTCATTATCCCAGACCTGCCCGGAAGGCAAGCAAGATCGCACCGCCCCGCACGGGGCGTGGTCAGGGCGGGAAGGCCACGCCGCGCGCGGACCACCAGGCGCGCCACCGCTCGCCGGCGTCCGGGCCCTCCCCGCCGGCGTCCTCGCGGGCGAGCGCCAGGAGCGAGGCCCGGGCCTGCCGCCGGACCTCGGGGGACGCGTCGTCGAGCAGGGTCACCAGGCGGGGAACGTACCTCCGCGCGTCCGCCGCCTCGCGGTGCCGGACCAGCTCGGCGGCCATGGCCCGCGCCTCCGGATCGGCGGAACGGAGCTGGCGCGTCAGGTCCACCGGCGGCAGCGCTCCGGAGGCCTTCCAGCGCTCCACCGACCCGGGCACGAAGAGGAAGAGGACGAGCCCGAGGAGACCCACCTGCACGAAGGCCTTCCCGGCGTGGTACTGCCCGGCGCGGACCAGCGTGAACCGGTAGGCCGCGAACCCGATCGCGAACACGCCCAGCAGCACCGGGGCGAGGAGCAGGTCGGCCCGGCGACCCGTGGCGGCTCCGGGCTCGTCGGCCGAGGGGACCAGCAGCGCGGCCGCCGCCGCCGCGAGGAGGAGCAGGTAGAGCACGACCCGGGCGGTGCGGGCGGCCGGGGAGAGCTCGACGTCGCGGGCGGCGGGAGGCATCGCCGCCATCTTACCCGTCCCGGCGTCCCGCTCCACGAATCTCCCCCCTGCGACCCTCGCCCGCGCCCCGTCCCCGGGCGGCGACTTGACGGGGAGCGCGCCGCGTCGCACCTTGCCCCGCGATGGCGGACCTGGACCCGGAGATCGTGGAGCGTGCGGTGCGCTGGTGCGCCGAGTCGGGACGGCCGGTGGGCGCGGAGGTGGTGCGCGCCGTGCTCGCCCCCCTCGGGTGGGACGAGCTGCTCGCCGTGAAGGCCACCCTCGCCGATCCACCGCCCCGGGCCGGGCTCTCGCCCGCCGACCTCGTCGCGCTCTCCCGGGGTGGGGATCCTCCCCAGGCGAGGTCGGCCGGGGTCGCGGCCGCCGGCGCCTCGCGCCGGACGCCGCGGGGGTCCCGCACGGTGGCGCGCGCTCCCGCGGGGCCCCGCATCCGCCGGGCCCGCGACCGCGTCGAGCCCCGCGCCCCCTCGGCCTCGGCGCTGCCCCAGCTGGACGACCTCTACCGCGAGTCGGGACGGGCCATCCTCGGGAGGCTCCTGCGCCGCCACGGCGCCAACCGGGCCGCCACGCTCGCTGCGCTCGCCGCCGGCTGGGTCGTGGGCGAGGCCGCACCCTCCCCCGCCGACCTCGACCGGCTGCTCGAGCACCACGGGCTCGCGCGCGGGTTCGCCGAGCGCGAGCGGGCCCTCCTGCTCCACGCGCTCCGCAAGCACGGGGGCGTGATCGCCCGGGTGGCTCGCGACCTCGGCACCGACGCCGCGACCGTCCGCGGCGCGCTGGATCGGCTCTCGCTCGGTGGCCCGGCCGAGTCGATCCGGGAGGCCCGCCGTCGCGCCATCGAGCGCAAGGGCACGCTGGCCGAGCGCGCCCGGCTGATCGACGAGGACGAGGAGGCGCTCGCCGACCTGGGGATCCTCGCCCGGGTCGAGCAGGACCTGCGCCGCCGGCTGCCCGAGCAGTTGCGGGCCCTCGCCGTGGGAGGCCGCCGCCCGAACGCCGCCGACCTGGGGAGAAGCCTCTCCCTCTCCCGCGGCGCGGTCGACCGGCTCGTGGCCCGCTTCGGGCTCCCGCTCCGCCCCGCGCCCCCGGAGCGCGAGGGGCGCGCATCCTCCGGCGTGCGCCGCGGTCCCCCAGGCGCCGGGCGCGGCCCGGGCCCGGCCCGCCGTCCCCGCCCGGCCTCGGCGCCCCGCCCGAGGCGGTAGCGCGCCTTTGAAGCCGGCACGTCCGGCAATTAGGATCCCGGCATGCCGATCTACGAGTACCTCTGCGAGTCCTGCGGGAAGGTGAACGAGAAGCTCCAGAAGGTGAGCGACCCGCCGCCGTCGCGCTGCGACGAGTGCGGCGGCCGGAAGCTCGCCAAGCTGGTCTCCCGCAGCGCCTTCCAGCTCAAGGGCGGGGGCTGGTACTCGGATCTGTACGCCTCCGCGAAGAAGGACGCGCCCCCCGCGGAGGCGGCGGGCAAGGCGGAGGCCAAGGCGGACGCGAAGGCCGCCGCAGCCGAGGCCAAGGCCGCGGCCGTTCCCGCGGGCAAGGCCTCTGCGAAGGGTGCCCGCCGCGGCCGCTAGCGCGACCCGCGACGCCGGCTACCGCGCCTTCGGCAGCGGCTTGTCCTTCTCGAAGGTGGCGTTCTCGCCGAAGCGGGCGACGATCTGCTTCTTCGTCTTCAGCCCGGTGGCCTCGATGACGAAGTTGGGCACCCGGCGGGCGCGCCGGTCGGCCACCCAGCGATCGAGTTCCTGCCGCGCGGCGGGCCGGCCGCGCGAACCCCGCGCCACCTTGCCCTTGCCCACGGCGCGGGAGACCTGGTTGCGCAGCTCCGCGTCGATGCGCACCGCCAGGATCTCGGCGATCGCCTTCGCGATCCCCGCCGACGCCCGCGCGACCACGTTCTCCACGGCCTCCAGGATCACCTGCTCGGCGCTCGCGCGCGCGGCTCGACGGGCCATCGTGTCACCCTCCCGATTGCGAATGGCAAACCAGCGATCAATTCTCGGATTGCGCGAGTCAATATCCCGAAATGATGGATTGCGCAAATCGGGCCCGATCCGATAGGGTCCCCGCGGGCCCTCTGGCGAAACGGTAGACGCGCTCGACTCAAAATCGAGTGGGGTCGCCCCCCGTCCCGGTTCGAGTCCGGGGAGGGCCATTTCCCCTTGCGGTGCCCGGCCGGCGCCGTGTATCCATGCGGCTTTCCGGAACGCCACGGAGCCCGCATGTACAACCTGCTCATCAGCCTGGCGATCGGCCTCGCCGTGACGCTCGCCATCGGGCTCGGCACCAACGTGGGCTGGGTCGGCGCGGTCCTGCCGGGGCTGCTCGCCCTGGGCGTGGCCTACTTCGTCCTGGCCCGCCGATCCTGGAAGCAGCTCGAGGCGGTGATGGGCGCAGTCCAGAAGGAGCTCCTCGCCCAGAAGCTCGACCGGGCCATCCAGACGCTCGAGGGCGGCTTCAAGCTCGCGCCCTGGCAGTTCCTCGTCGCCTCCCAGATCCACTCGCAGATCGGCGTCCTGCGGTACGTCCGCAAGGACTTCGCCGGCGCCCAGCCTCACCTCGAGAAGTCCTTCTCCCGCCACGGCATCGCGCGCGCCATGCTGGCGGTCACCTGGTACCGGAAGAAGGATCTCGAGAAGGCGCGGAAGATCTTCGACGAGGCGGTGAAGGACAACAAGAAGGAGGGGCTCGTCTACGCCACCTGGGCCTGGGTGGAGGAGAAGGAGGGCAACCACGAGCGGGCCATCGCCGTGCTGGCGCGCGGGCTCAAGGCCAACCCCTCGGACGAGAAGCTCAAGGCGGCGGCCCAGGCGCTGCAGAACGACAAGCGGCTCAAGCTCGGGAAGCTCTACGGGGAGCAGTGGTTCCAGTTCCACCTCGAGCAGATGCCGCCGCAGGTGGTGGCGCCCGGCGGCCGCGGTGGGCGCGTGATCTACCAGCGCCGCTGATCCCCGCCGCCGCCCCGAAATCCCGAGCCTCGCCTTTACACGGCCCCGGTGGGCCTGTACCTTTTCGCCGGATGCGCGGGGAACCGGGAGCGGCGAGGTGAGCGCAGATCGCGGTGCCGGCCAGGGGCCGGAGGACGGCCAGACCCACCCACCCGCCAACCCGCGGAACGACGCCGGCCTGCAGGCCGACCGGCTCTGCGCCGAGATCCGGGACCGGGCGCGGTACCTCGCCGAGCGGGCGCGCGGCCTGTCGACGCCCGACACCGGGGTTGCGCGCCACGCCCGGGCCCGCCTCCTCGAGGTCGATGCCGAGACCATCGCCGACCTCGCCGAGGACCTGCTGCGCGTCGCCGCGGGGCTCGCCGCCACCGCCTACGTCCCCGCCCCCCGCGACGGCGGCCCGGTCGCGGTCTCGGGAGGCCGCCCGCGCGTGCTCCTCGCCGAGGACGACGCCGACGAGCGCGAGGCCATCGCCGCCGGCCTGGAGGCCGACTACGAGGTGGCCGCCGTGACCGACGGCGACCAGGCCGTGGTCTCGGCCCGGCTCGGGGTCCCGGATCTCATCGTCCTCGACCTGCGCCTCCCCCGGCTCGACGGCCTCGGAGTGCTCGACGCGCTCCGCGGCGACATGCACACCGCCGAGGTCCCGGTGATCCTCCTCTCCGGCCAGGCCGACGACGCGACCCGGGTGCGCGCGCTCGACCTCGGGGCGGCCGACTTCGTCCAGAAGCCGGCGTCGCTCCAGGAATTGCGCGCCCGCATCGAGCGGACGCTGCGCCTCACGCGGCGCCAGTCGCACCTGCGCGCGCTGGCCCAGACCGACGTGCTCACCGGGCTCGCCAACCTGCGCGCCTTCCGCGGCCGGCTCGACGACGAGGTCCGCCGCGCCCGGCGCTACGGCACCTCGCTCACCTGCATCATGGCCGACATGGACCACCTGAAGCCGGTGAACGACGCCTTCGGCCACGGCGCCGGGGACCGGGCCATCGCCGCGGTCGCCGACATCCTCCGGTCCCAGCTCCGGGCCACCGACCTCGGCGCGCGCTACGGCGGAGACGAGTTCGTGCTGCTCCTGCCCCACACCGGCTCCGCCGACGGGCGCATCCTCGCCGAGCGGCTCTGCCAGCGGCTGGCCGCGGCCGAGCTCCCCATCGGCGATCGCAAGGTCTCCCTGCGCACCTCGTTCGGCGTGGCCGAGCTCGGCCCGGACGAGGCGGACGACGACGGGGCCGAGCTGGTCCGGCGCGCCGACGAGGCCCTCTACGCGGCCAAGCGCTCCGGGCGCGGCCGGGTCGAGGTTCACGCCCCGTCGTCGAGGGCGTAGCGGCGCAGCTTGTTGTAGAGCGTCTTCTGGCTCACCCCCAGCACCGCGGCGGTCCGCGACCGGTTGCCCCCGAAGCGGCGCAGGGTCGCGAGCAGGTACTCCCGCTCCGCCTCCTCGAGCGTGCGACCCAGCCGGAGCCGGATCTCCTCCGCGCCGTCCCGGCGGTGGATCTCCGGGGGCAGGTGGGTCGGCCGAATGGGGCCCGACCCGGCCAGGATGAGCGCCCGCTCCACCACGTTGCGGAGCTCGCGCACGTTGCCCGGCCAGGCGTGCTCCCGGAGGAACTGCAGCGCCGCCGGGTCGATCTCGGGCGGCGGGCGCCCGGCCTCGGCGGCAAGGCGGCGCGCGAAGTGGCGGGCGAGCAGCGGGACGTCGTCGAGCCGGGCGGAGAGCGGCGGCACATCGATGGTGAACACCGCCAGCCGGAAGAAGAGGTCCTCGCGGAACCGTCCCTGGTCCACCTCCCAGCGCAGGTCGCGCGCCGTGGCGGCCAGGACCCGCACGTCGATCTCGACCTCGGCCCGCCCGCCCAGCCGCCGGGTGCGGCGATCCTCCAGCACCCGGAGCAGCTTGGCCTGGACCTCGAGCGCCATCTCGCCGACCTCGTCGAGGAGCAGCGTCCCGCCCGCGGCGATCTCCAGGAGTCCGGGGCGCCGCTCCCGGGCGCCGGTGAAGGCACCGCGCTCGTGACCGAAGAGCTCGGCCTCGATGAGCTGCGCCGGCAGCGCCGCGCAGTTCACCGCCACGAAGGGCCCGCCCGCGCGCGGGGACAGCGCGTGGAGGGTGCGCGCCACCGCCTCCTTCCCCGCCCCGCTCGGGCCCTGGAGGATCACGCTCGAGGCCGCCGGCGCCACGGCCCGGACCAGGTCGGTGAGCGCCCGCGTGGCCGGCGCCTCCCCCAGGAGGGCGGGCGCCGGCTCGGCCGACGCCAGCCGGCCGCGCAGGAGCTCCACCTCCCGCTGCACCCGGCCCCGCTGCAGCGCGCGGTCGAGCACGAGCCGGAGCCGCCCGGCCGCCGGGGGCTTCTCGATGAAGTCGTAGGCCCCCTCCCGGATCGCCTCCACGGCCACGGCGATCGAGCCCTGCCCGGTGAGCAGCACCACCGGAACGTCCGGGATCTCCGACGCGAGCGCGCGCAGGAGCCACATGCCGTCCCGGGCCGGCATGTACAGGTCGGTGAGGATGGCGTCGGGACGCCAGGAGAGCGCCAGCGGGAGCGCGGCATCCCCGTCGGCGGCGCCCCGGGCCTCCCACCCCCAGCCGCGGGCCAGGTCGGCGAGCGCCTCCCGGCCGTCGGCGTCGTCGTCGACGATGAGGAGCCGCGGTGCCACGCCCGGCCGGGCTACCCGGGCCCCGGGCCGGTGACCGCCCGGGCCGTGCCGGTGTCGGAGGGCTCCACGTCCGGGCGCTCGGGCACGCGCAGCTCCACGAGCTCGATGCCCAGCCGCTGCGCGTGCGCGAAGATCCGCTCGTCCCGGTAGAACTCGCCGAAGACGATGCGCCGGGCCCCGGAGTTGGCGATGAGCTTGAAGCAGGGCCAGCACGGGGAGGCGGTGGTGTAGATGGTCGCGCCGTCGATGGCCACGCCGTTCTTGGCGGCCTGGATGATGGCGTTCGCCTCGGCGTGCACGGTGCGCACGCAGTGGCCGTCCTCCATCATGTGCCCCTCGTCGCTGCAGTGGCCCAGGCCGCGGATGGACCCGTTGTAGCCCGTGGAGAGCAGCGTCCGGTCGCGCACCAGCACCGCGCCCACGTGCTTCCGGTCGCAGGTGGCCCGGGTGGCCACCATGCGGGCGATGTTCATGAAGTACTCGTCCCAGCTGGCGCGGCGATCCATCCGTCCTCCCGTGGGGCCGCGCCGGGAGGGCGCGGCCGGGGCGTCATGGTAGCCCAGGTCCCGCCGCGCGGGGGCCCGGCCGGGGCGGAAATTCCCGCCCCACCCGCCGCTGGTGTAGCCTCGGGGCCGTGGGGGACGCGGCGCGGGACACCATCATCGGGATCGACCTGGGCACGAGCAACTCCTGCGCCGCGGTGGCCGGGGACTCGGGCGAGGTCCGGCTCATCCCCTACAAGGGCGGCGACTTCATCATCCCGTCCATCTTCGCCATCGACGACAAGGGGCACGAGCTCATCGGCCACGAGGCCAAGCGCCAGTGGCAGCTCAACCCCCGCAACACGCTCTACGCCACCAAGCGGCTCATCGGCCGGTCGCCCGCCGACGACGTGGTGGAGACCGTGCAGCGCTCGGTGCAGTACCGGGTCCACGCCGGGCGCCGCAACGACGTGGAGCTCGACTGCCACGGCCGGTCGTTCCAGGTCTCCGAGGTCGCCTCCCGCATCCTGGCCAAGATCCGCGACGTGGCGAGCGACCACCTGGGGTTCCGCGTCGAGCGGGCGGTGGTCACCGTCCCCGCCTACTTCACCGACCGGCAGCGACAGGCGGTGAAGGAGGCCGGCCGCCAGGTCGGGCTCGAGGTGGTCCGGATCATCAACGAGCCCACCGCGGCGGCGCTGGCCTACGGGCTCGGCAAGAACCTCCGCGAGCGGGTGCTGGTCTACGACCTGGGAGGCGGGACCTTCGACGTCTCCATCATCGACATCCGCGACCGGGTGTTCGAGGTGAAGGCCACCGCCGGGGACATCTTCCTCGGGGGCATCGACTTCGACAACGCGCTCATCGCCTGGGTGCTCGCCGACTTCCGGCGCAAGCACGGCGTCGACCTCTCCACCGACCCGGTGGCCATGCAGCGCATCAAGGACCTGGCCGAGCGGACCAAGATCGACCTCTCCGCCCGGACCGAGGCGCCCTTCTCGATCCCCTTCATCACCATGACCCCGCAGGGGCAGCCGCTCAACATCGACGCCCGGGTGGACCGCGCCCTGCTCGAGCAGCTCACCGAGCCGCTCCTCGACCGGAGCATGGAGATCCTGGCGCGCGTCCTCTCCGACGCCAGCATGACCATCGGGGACGTGGACAAGGTCATGCTGGTGGGCGGCCAGACCCGGATGCCCGCCATCCAGGAGCGGCTCACCGCCTTCTTCGGGCGCCCGCCCTCCAAGGGCGTCCACCCCGACGAGGCGGTCGCCATCGGCGCGGCCCTCTACGGGTGGTCGCTGTCCGCCGGTGGGGAGCAGCGGCTCCAGCTGCTCGACGTCATCCCCATGGCCATCGGCATCGAGCAGGCCGGCGGCGGCACCCACGTGGTCTTCTCCCGCAACGCCGCCATCCCCAACGCCCGGGCGATCTCGGCCACCAACTCGCGCGACGGCCAGACCGAGCTCGTCCTGCGCATCGTGCAGGGCGACCGCCCCGAGGCGGCGCGCAACGAGACGCTCGGGGAGTTCACCTTCAGCGGCGTGCGCCCCTGCCCGGCCGGCGAGGTGCGCCTCGAGATCCTCTTCGAGGTGAGCGTGGAGGGCATCCTCTCGGTGCACGCCCGCGACCTCGACACCGGTCGCGAGATGAAGACCACGGTGCGGGTCACCCAGAGCTGAGGCCGGGGAGCCCGAGCACCGCTAGGCCGACTTCTTCTCCTTCTCGAAGGAGAGCAGGGGCGGCTCGCGGCGGAGGATGACGCCGTCGGTGATCCGGCACTCCTTCACGCCCTCGCGGTAGGGCACGTCGTACATGATGTCGAGCATGGACTGCTCGAGGATGGAGCGCAGCCCGCGGGCCCCCGACTTGCGGCGCATGGCCTCGCGGGCGGTGGCGCGCAGGGCCTCCCGGCTGAAGGAGAGCTTCACCTTCTCGAGCTCGAAGAGCTTCTGGTACTGCTTCACGAGCGCGTTCCGGGGCTGGGTGAGGATGGTGACGAGGTCGTCCTCGGTGAGCTCGGAGAGCGTGGCGATGATGGGGATGCGCCCGACGAACTCGGGGATCATCCCGAACTTCACGAGGTCCTGGGGCTCGATGCGGGCCAGCAGCTCGCCGAGCGAGGCCTCCTCGCGGGGCTGGATGGCGGCGCCGAAGCCGAGCCCCTTCACGCCCACCCGGCGGCGGATGGCCTGCTCGATCCCGCAGAAGGCCCCGCCCACGATGAAGAGGATGTTCGAGGTGTCGACCTGGATCGACTCCTGCTGGTTGTACTTCTTGCCCCCGCGCGGCGTCACGTTGGCGCGGGTTCCCTCGACCACCTTGAGCAGCGCCTGCTGGACCCCCTCGCCCCCGACGTCGCGGGTGGCGGACGGCGAGTCGCCCTTGCGGGCGATCTTGTCGATCTCGTCGATGTAGACGATGCCGCGGGAGGCCTTCTCGACGTCGTAGTCGGCGTTGTGCAGCAGGTTCTGGATGATGTTCTCGACGTCCTCGCCCACGTAGCCGGCCTCGGTCAGGCTGGTGGCGTCGGCGATGGTGAACGGGACGTTGAGGAAGCGGGCCAGCGACTGGGCGAGCAGCGTCTTGCCGGCGCCGGTGGGGCCGATGAGCAGGATGTTCGACTTCTGCAGCTCGACCTCGTCGCCGCCGGGGCGGCCGGCGACGGCGCGCCCGGGGCGCGGGTTCCGGCGGGCGTGGATCCGCTTGTAGTGGTTGTAGACGGCGACGGAGAGGACCTTCTTCGCCTGGTCCTGGCCGACGACGTAGTCGTCGAGGAAGGCCTTCACCTCGGCCGGGGTGGGCAGGGAGACCGGTGGCTTCCCCTCCTCCCGCTCGCCCTCCTCGGCGATGATGTCGTTGCAGAGCCGGATGCACTCGTCGCAGATGTAGACGGTGGGTCCGGCGATGAGCTTGCGGACGTCCCGCTGCCCCTTGCCGCAGAAGGAGCAGCTCAGGCTCCCGTGATGTGGTTCTTTCCGGCTCAATCCGCCCTCTCCCGGCGATGCTACACCACAAGGCGGGGGACGAAGAAGTTCCCGCCGCGCGATCTCCTAACCGGCCGGGCCGCGGCGCGCCGCCGTGGCCCGCACGGCACGCCCGATCAGTCGCCCGCGAGGCGCCGGAGGGCCTCGGCCAGGTCGCGGGCCGACCGCCGCAGGGCGGCGGGCACGTCCCGCTCCGCCTCGCAGGCCTCCGCCACCTTCCGCGCCATCCCGGCGATCCGGGCCAGGCGCTCGTCCGGCGAGGGCTGCGGGGGCCGCGGCGGAGGGCCGAAGCGTTCCTCGATCCGGCGCGCCACGTTGGCCCTCCCGGCCTCGCCGTCGAGGACGTCGTCCCGCATCTCCCCCCAGGCCTTGCGGTCCATCCGGCCCGCCGCCTCGGCCCGGGAGAGGACCTCGATCACCTCGAACGGCGGCGCGGCGCGAAGGTCCCGCGCCCGCGCCATCTCCGGCTCGTGCCGCTCGAGGAATCCGTAGGAGAGCGTGAGCTTCTCCACCGTGGCCCGGCGGAGGAAGAGCTCCTTCGCGCAGTAGTCCTCGAAGCTCGCGTACCCCCACTCCTCCCAGGCGCCCTCCTCGCGGACCTGCGCGAGCATGCGTCCCAGGTCCACCCAGGAGGCCTTGAAGCGCCGGGCGCTCTCCAGCACCTTGCGCCGCAGCGCGCCCTCCGGCAGCGCGCCGATGCGGGCGTCCAGCCTCGAGACGGATCCGCTGCCCACGCGCCCGACGGCCTCCTCTCCACGCCGGCGGGCGCGATGGCGCCCCGTTCCCGGGCGTGCGAACGTAGCACGGCGTGGAGCGGCGGCGGTACGCGATGCGGATCACCTACGACGGGGGCGCGTTCCGGGGCTTCCAGCGCCAGCCCGGGCTCCCCACCGTGGAGGCCGCCCTGCTCGACGCGCTCCGTCCCCTCGGGCTCGCGCCGCGCCTCGAGGTGGCGGCGCGGACCGACGCCGGGGTGCACGCGCTCGCCCAGGTGGTGAGCTTCGCCGCCCGCGCCGATCTCGTCCCCGCCGCGCTGCGCGAGGCGGTGAACCGGGGCACGCCCCCGGCGCTCGCCTGCGTCGCCGCGTGGCGGACGGGGCCGTCGTTCCACGCGCGCGCGAGCGCCCTGTCCCGGACCTACGTCTACCTGGTCGGCGCGCCGCCCCCACCGGGCCTGGAAGGTCGGGCCTGGCGGCTGCCGGACGACCGGGCCTTCCCGGGCGTGACCACGCCGGAGCTCGCCGGGGACGCGATGGCCGAGGCCCTCGCGGCGGCCGTCGGGGAGCACGATTTCGCGGGATTCGCCCGCCCGGGGGAGCAGCGCGGCTCGGTGCGCACGCTCCTCTCGGCGACGGTGGAGCGCGCCGCGTGGGCGCCGCTCTGGGCGATCACCTTCACCGGTCGCGGGTTCCTCCGCGCCCAGGTGCGCAACCTCGTGGGAACGGCCGTGGCCGTGGGGCTCGGGCTCGCTCCCACGTCCCGGGTCGCGGACATCCTCCGCGACCGGGGACGCTACCGAGGGGTCCGGGCGCCCGCCTGGGGTCTCACGCTCACCAGCGTGAGCTACCCCGGAGGCGCCCGGGATCCGTCAGGTTGAGGCTTCCTCGCCGTCCACCGTGCGATCGCCGTACTTCACGAGCAGGTCGGAGACGGCCTCCCGCAGGTAGTCGGACTGCCGGATGCGGGTGGACCGTGCCAGCCGACGCAGGCGCGCCGCCAGCTCGGGCGGAAGGCGGACCAGCATCGGCTCGAGCCGGGCCGGCGCCCCCCCCATGAGGGGCATGGGGTTCATGGGTCGCGTCATCTCGATCGGTCTCATGTAGGTCAACGCCTCCCTGTGACTACGCTTACCTACACGCTACCACCCGATAGCCCGAAGTCAAAAAATCACCAATTGACAAAATTCCGAAAGCTACTCGGCCTTCGGTCGAGGGATCCCGGCAACCTCGTTCATCCTCCCCGACCGGAACGGCTCCAGGTCGAGGGCGGCGAGCGCGAACCCCGCCCGCCGTATCGCGACGGAGAGCGCCTCCCGGCGGGAGAAGGCGACCTCCATCTCCTCGGCGGAGACCTCGAGGCGGCCCACGTCGCCGTGGTCGCGGACGCGGAACTGGCGAAGCCCGCTCTCCCGGACCCCGGCCTCGGCCGCCTCGATCCGCGCGAGCCGCTCCGGGGTCACCGGCGTGCCGTAGGGGATCCGGGAGGCGAGGCAGGCCATCTGCGGCTTGTCGGCGGTGGGGAGCCGGTAGGCCTCGCTCCAGGCCCGGACCTCCGCCTTCCCGAGGCCGGCCTCGGCGAGCGGCGATCGCACCCGGTGCTCGCCAGCCGCCCGGTGCCCCGGGCGATGGTCACGCCGGTCGTCGGCGTTGAACCCGTCGAGCACCGCGGCGAGGCCGAGACGGGCGGCCTCCGCCTGGCAGATCCGGTAGAGCTCGGTCTTGCAGAAGTAGCAGCGCTCCGGGCCGTTCTCCCGGTAGCCGGGATCGTCCCCCTCGCGGCTCTCCACCTCCAGGTGGCGCACGTCGATCCGGGCGGCGAGCAGGCGCGCCTCCTCGCGCTCGGTGCGGGGCACGCTCGGCGAGTGCGTCGTCAGCGCGACGGCGCGGTCGCCCAGGACCTCGCGTGCGACCGCCAGGACGAGCGCCGAGTCCACGCCCCCGGAGAAGGCCACCACGGCCCCCCCGGTCGCGCGGATCGCGTCCTTCATCCGGTCGAGACGGTCCCGCGACCGCTGGCGCAGGAGCGCCCGGTCCTCCGTTCCTGGCATGGAGGGATCCTAGCGGCGCTTCGCCATGGACGCTCGCCTGCCCTTCGCCGCGGGCGCCTTCGCGCGGGCGGCGCGGGGCGCCGGTGCGGGCCGGGCCCGGGCCGCCGGAGCCTTCCCCTTCGCCGGGGCGGCGCCCTTCGCCGGAGCCAGCCTTTCCTTCGCCGCCTTCGCTGCGCCCTTCCGCGGGCGCTGCCCGCCGGTGAGCAGTGCGAACTCGGCGGGGGTGACGTACTTCAGGTCCACGAGCTTCTGGAAGATCCGCCCCAGGGCGGCGTCGGGCCGCTCCTGGTCGGTGCGCACCACGAGTTCGGGGTGCGAGGGCGGCTCGTACGGATCGTCGATCCCGGCGACGTTGGTGAGCTCGTGGGCGAGCGCCTTGCGGTACATGCCCTCCGCGTCACGGGCGAGCAGGGTCTCCATGGGCGCGTCGACGAAGACCTCGACGAAGCGCCGGACCTCCCGGCGGACCGCCTCGCGCGGCTCGCGGAACGGCGAGAGCGAGGCGACCACCACGATGGCCCCGTGCCGGACCAGCATGCGCGAGACGGCGCCCAGCCGGCGGACGGCGGTGTCCCGGTCCTCCTTCGTCACGCCGAGCCCGCGGGTCAGCAGCTCGTTCGGGGCGTCGCCGTCGAGGACCTCGGCGGGACGGCCGGCCGCGGCGAACCGCTTGCCGAGATGGTGGGCGAGCGTCGACTTGCCCGCCCCCGCCATGCCCGTGAGCCAGACGACGAAGCCGGTCCCGTGCTGCTGATCCATGCGCCCTCCCGGGTTCACCCAACGCGAAGGCGCAATATACCGGAACCCGTCGGTAAATGCGCCGACTCAGGAGGGCCGCGACTTCGCTCCGGGTGCGGCTGCCGCGTCGCGCCACGCGACCGGGGAACCGACGAACCGCGCTCCCGTGCACGTAAATGCCTGGATTTCCTCAGCCTTTCCGGACCGCATCCCGACCACGATCCAGTCCACGCCGGGGAGCGTCGGCCGGCCGTCGTCGATCGCGCCCGCGCGATCCGCGGCCGAGAGGCGCCCCGGTCCGTCCACGTGGGTGTGCCAGACGGCGATCACCCGACCTCCCTCGGCCCGGAGCCGCCGCGCGATCGCCAGGTGGGCGCCGGGGTCGAGCTGGAACGCCTGTTCCGGCCCTGGACCCCCGTCCCGGCCGGCCACGTTGGGAACGGGGACGACGGCGAGCACCCCGGCGGCGTCCTCCACGACGAGGCCGCAGGACTCCTCCCGCGGGTGCCGTTCGGCCAGCTCGACGATGCGCGGCGCGACGCGGACGTAATCGTTCACGCGCGCCGGTCCTTCAGGGGGCGAGACCCGCAGCCGCCGGCCCGGCGCAGGCGCAGCCCGGCTGGCGCGAGGTGGCCCGGACGAGCGGGGTCCCGCGGAACACCTCGATGCGGCGGGCCACCGGCTCGCTCGACGCCCCGGAGAGGAGCAGGAGGAGCTCCATCGCGGCGAGCGCGCCCACGGTGGCCCCGCCCTCCTGCGTCGGGGCCGCGCCCAGCCCCGGGCGCGCCGCGCAGGCGTAGCAGGGGGCGTCGACGGGCACCGTGGTGACGGCACCACCCTGCCCGTCCACGTCGGCCACGACGTGCGGCGTGCGGAGGAGGCGGGCCTCGTCGGCGATGGCCCGCGAGACGTCGGACGAGGAGCCGCAGACGAGCACCGCCGTGGGACGGGAGCCCGGGCGGAACACGTCGGCGGTGACGAGGGCGTTCG
The DNA here is from genome assembly GCA_037443385.1 of Anaeromyxobacteraceae bacterium. Lineage (GTDB taxonomy): Bacteria > Myxococcota > Myxococcia > Myxococcales > Anaeromyxobacteraceae > CAIOAK01. Next base: position 8,177 of record JBBIOL010000042.1, on the reverse strand, counting down.
CCGCGCGGGCGAACGCGGCCAGCGCGGCGCCCCGCGGGCGCCCCAGGTCGGCCGGGCCGAGGGCGAAACCGGCTCCCGAGCCCGGGGAGACCTCGTCCGGCTCGTCGATCCAGAGCGTGCCGATGCCGGCCGCGGCGAGGTAGTAGACGGCCGGGGCGGCGGCGAGCCCTCCCCCGGTCACCCGCACCCGGGCGGAGCGGAACGCCTCCTGGGAGGCCTCCCCCATGCCGGGAAGGATGAGCTGCCGTGCGTAGCGGGCGACCTCGGCCTCGGTCAGGGCCATGCGCGCTCCTCCGGTTCCGGACCCCGCTCGAGCCAGGCGCGCCAGGTGCCGGGGCCCTCCTCGGGAGCGGCCTCGAGCCGCAGCACCCGGTGCCCGTCCTCCTCGGCGCTGCGCGGGACGTTCTCGCGTGGCTCCCCGTCGGCGAGCAGCACCTCGAGGACCTGTCCCGTGGCGAGCCGCGACAGCGCGATGCGCGCCTTCACCCAGGTGACGGGGCAGGCGTGGGGGCGGACGTCGATCCGGGCGGCGGGGAGGGGCGTGCCCGTCATCGCTCACCCGGGGAGGTCGAGGCGGCGACCGCGCTGCAGGACGGACAGCTCGCGCGCACCCGGAGCGGGACCAGGCGGGAGCGGCCGGTGCGCGCGTCGAAGGCGACGAGCCGTCCCGCGTACGCCCCCCGCTCGCCGTGGAGCAACCGCAGGGCCTCCGCGCCCATGAGCGCCCCGGCGAAGCCGGCCAGGGCGCCGAGGACCCCGGCCTGGGCGCAGGCCGGGACCGTGCCCTCCGCCGGCGGGGCCTCGAAGAGGCAGCGCAGGCAGCCGGTCTTCCCCGGCATGACGGTGAGGAACTGCGCGGTGTGGCGGAGGACGGCCCCGTGGACCAGCGGCCGGCGCGCTGCCAGGGCCACGTCGTTCGCGAGGAAGCGGGTGGCGAAGTTGTCGGAGGCGTCCACGAGGACGTCGCAGCCGCGGACCAGGTCCTCGGCCACGTCGGGGCCGAAGCGCTGGTCCCGCCCCTCGACCCGGACCCCGGGATGGAGGAGCGCGATGCGGCGCGCGGCCGCAGCGGCCTTGCGCTCCCCCAGGTCGGCGTCGCCGAAGAGCGGCTGGCGGTTCAGGTTGGAGATCTCGACCTCGTCCTCGTCGACCACGACGAGGCGCCCGACGCCGCCCGCGGCGAGCGCCAGCGCGGCCGGCCCGCCCAGGCCACCGGCCCCGACGACGAGTGCGCTCATCCCGGACAGCGTCGCGCCCATGGCTCCCCTTCTAACCTAGAACGCGAGGACATGTCCCTGGCCGGCCGCGCGCCACTGGTCCGGCAGGCTACGCAGCGCGTCCAGCGTCGGGCGCGCCCGCTCCGGGTCCACCCCGGCGAGCCGGAGCTCGGTGTCGCAGGCCACCACCTCCACGCCCAGGTCGCGCCTCCCCTCCTCGAGCATGTCCCGGAGCGATCCCACCCGCGCCCCCTCGGCGCCGGGGGGCGCGCCCACGTCGAAGCGACCGTCGACCCAGTCGCGCAGGGGCTCCCCGGCGAGCGCCACCGTCACCGGGTGGCCGAACGCCGCCGCGGTGAGCGCGACCGACGCCGCCCGGCGCCGCGCGTCCCAGCCTGGGGCGCCTAGGAGGATGAGGCAGGGCTTCGGCATGATCGCCTCCACGAAAACCGGCCCGGAACGCGGTCCCGACGCGCTTGCGCCCCGGGCGACCGTCTGCTAGAAACCGACCCGCTTTGTCGCCCAGGTGGTGGAACTGGTAGACACACCATCTTGAGGGGGTGGCGCCGTAAGGCGTGCGAGTTCGAATCTCGCCCTGGGCACCAGATGTCGACGACACGAAAAAAGGGACCCGGCGACGGGTCCCTTTTCCTTTCCAGGGGCTCCGCCGCCCCTCACCGGGCCGGGGCGGACGGGACCGGCGCGGGCTGGGCCGGAACGGACGTGGCGGGGGCGGCCGGCGTCCCGCCCGGAGCGGGGAACGCGGGAGCCGCCGGCGCCGGCGCGGGCGCGACCGGAGGGGCCTCCTTCACCACCGAGCCGGAGCGGGTGGAGAGGTAGGAGAGCGACAGCGAGGTGAGCATGAACACCGCGGCCGAGGCCGAGGTGACCTTGCCGAGGAAGGTCTGCGCGCCGCGGCCGCCGAAGACGGCCTGCGAGCTGCCGCCGAAGGCGCCGCCGAGGCCCGTGCCCTTGCCCGCCTGCAGCAGGATGACGACGACGAGGACGGCGGAGACGACGACGTGGACGATGACGAGGAACGTGGTCAACGGATGGCTCCCTGGATGATCCCGGTGAAGTCTAATGCCTTGAGGCTCGCGCCGCCGACCAGCGCGCCGTCGACGTCCGGCTGGCCCATGAGCTCGGCGGCGTTGTCGGGCTTGACGGACCCCCCGTAGAGGATCCGGATGGAGTCGGCCGCGGCCGGCGCCAGCTCGCGGAGGATGGCGCGCAGCGCCGCGTGGACCTCCTGCGCCTGCGCGGCGGTGGCGGTCCTGCCGGTGCCGATGGCCCAGACCGGCTCGTAGGCGACCGTGAGCGCGCCCACCTGCGCCGGGGTGAGGCCGGCGAGCGCGGTCCGCACCTGGCGGCCGACCACCTCGAGCGTGCGCCCGGACTCCCGCTCGGGCAGCGTCTCGCCCACGCACACGATGGGGTGCAGCCCGGCGGCGAGCGCCGCCGCGGCCTTCCTGCGCACCCACTCGTCGGTGTCGCCGAAGAGCTGCCTGCGCTCGCTGTGGCCGCAGAGCACGTAGCGGCACCCGGCCTCGGCCAGCATGGCCGCCGAGATCTCCCCCGTGAAGGCCCCCTGGGCCTCCCAGTGGAGGTTCTGCGCCCCGAGGCCGACCTTCGACCCGGAGAGCGCCTCGGCCGCGGCGGAGAGCGCGGTGAAGGGGGGAACCACGGCGACGTCCACCCGGTCGGCGAGCCCGTCGGCGGCCGCGCGGACCTCGCGCACGAGCGCGCGCGCCTCGGCGGCGGTGCGGTGCATCTTCCAGTTGCCGCAGACGAATTTCTTGCGGGCCACGTTCACTCCTCGAGGACCTTGACGCCCGGGAGCTCGCGCCCCTCGATGAACTCGAGGCTGGCGCCGCCACCGGTGGAGACGTGCTTCATCTTCGAGACCAGCCCGGCCTCCTCGACCGCGGCGGCGCTGTCGCCGCCGCCGACCACGGTCACCGCGGCGGACTCGGCCATGGCGCGCGCCACGCCGAAGGTGCCCTCGGCCCACGGCTTCTGCTCGAAGAGCCCCATGGGGCCGTTCCAGAAGACGGTCCTCGCGGCGAGGACGCGCTGCCGGTAGCGATCGAGGGTCCTCGGGCCGATGTCGAGACCCATGAGGCCGTCGGGGATGGCCTGCGCGTTCACCACCACCCGCTCGGCGGTCTCCCGGGGCTCGGCGGCGCAGACGTGGTCCACCGGGAGCTCGAAGTCCACGCCCCGGGCCTTGGCCTTGTCCAGGATCTGCCGCGCCAGCTCGAGCTTGTCCTGCTCGACGCGGCTCTTGCCGACGGGGACGCCCCGCGCGGCCAGGAAGGTGTAGGCCATGGCCCCGCCGATGAGGACCGCGTCGGCCTTGCCGATGAGGTTCTCGAGGACCTTGATCTTGTCGGAGACCTTGGCGCCGCCGAGGATGGCGACGAACGGCCGCTCGGGCTTCGCGAGCACCCGGCCCAGGTACTCGACCTCCTTCTGGATGAGGAAGCCGCCGGCCTTCTCGGCGACGAAGCGGGCCATGCCGGCCGTGGAGGCGTGCGCGCGGTGGGCCGTGCCGAAGGCGTCGTTCACCCAGACGTCGGCGAGCAAGGCCAGCTCGCGGGAGAAGACCTCGTCGTTCGCCTCCTCGCCCTTGTGGAACCGGAGGTTCTCGAGGAGCAGCACCCGCCCCTCGGGAAGGTCGGCCACCGCCTTGCGGACGCCGTCGCCGATGCAGTCGTCGGCGAGGATCACGTCGGCCCCGAGCAGCTCGGAGAGGCGCTGGGCCGCGGGCTCGAGCGTGAAGCGGGCCTTGTCGGAGGCGTCTCCCTTGGGGCGGCCGAGGTGCGAGGCCAGGATGACCCGCGCCTTCTTCCCGATGGCGTACTGGATGGTGGGGAGCGCGGCCCGGATCCGGGCGTCGTCCGTCACCCGCCCCTTGTCGTCGAGGGGGACGTTGAAGTCCACGCGGATGAAGACCCGCTTGCCCGCGAGGTCGAGCTGGTCGATGGTCCGGATCTGGGCCGCCATGGTGATCCCCGCCGCTACCGGGTCAGGTACTTCGCCACGTCGACCATGCGGTTCGAGAACCCCATCTCGTTGTCGTACCAGGCGAACACCTTGACGAAGTTCCCGTCGAGGACCGCGGTGTTGGTGGCGTCGAAGATCGACGAGTGCGGATTGCCGTTGTAGTCGATGGAGACGGTGGGCTCGTCGGAGTACTGGAGGACGCCCTTCAGCGGGCCCTCGGCGGCCGCCTTGAACGCCGCGTTGATCTGGCCGACGGTGGCCGGCTTCTCGATCTCCACGGTCAGGTCCACGAGCGACACGTTGGGCGTGGGAACGCGCACGGCGGTGCCGTTCAGCTTGCCCTTCAGCTCGGGGATGACCTCGGCCACCGCCTTGGCGGCGCCGGTCGACGACGGGATCATGGACAGCGCGGCGGCACGGGCGCGGCGCAGGTCCTTGTGCGGGAGGTCGAGCAGGTTCTGGTCGTTCGTGTAGCTGTGGATCGTGGTCATGAGGCCGCGCTTGATGCCGAAGGTCTCGAGGAGGACCTTGGCCACCGGCGTGAGGCAGTTCGTGGTGCAGGACGCGTTCGAGATGATGAGGTGCTTGGCACGGTCGAGCTTCTGGTGGTTGATCCCGTAGGCGACCGTGATGTCCGGGTTGGTGGCGGGCGCGGAGATGAGCACGCGCTTCGCCCCGGCCTTGAGGTGCCCCTCGGCCTTCTCGCGGGCGGTGAAGAGCCCGGTGGACTCGAGCACCAGATCGATCCCGTTCGCGGCGTGGGGGAGCTCGGCGGGGCTCTTCACCGCCGTGATCTGGATCTCGCGACCGGCGACGACGATGCCCTTCTCGGTGGCCTTCACGTCGAAGGGGGCCACGCCGTGGACCGAGTCGTACTTGAGCAGGTGGGCGAGGGTCTTCGTGTCGGTGAGGTCGTTGATGGAGACGACCTCGAGGTCCTTCTCCCCGCGCTGCATGGCCGCGCGAAGCACGCAGCGACCGATGCGACCGAAACCGTTGATTGCGATGCGGGCCATGGCAGGACTCTCCCTCTCCCGGGCGCCGGGGGGTGGTGAAATGGGGTCGTGAAAGTACTCGCCGGGCGGGGGGGTGTCAAACGAAAACCCGGGGAGATCCGGGCCGATAAACGCGAAACGGCGCCGGGTGGCCCGGCGCCGCCGCGCTCTTCGCAGGAGCGGTCGGACCGCTCCTACATCGCCGCGGCCTCCGAGCCCTTCTCCTCGGCGGGCCGGGCGTCCCCTTGCGCGCGCAGGTCGCGGGTGACGAGGTCGATGAGCTCGGTGGAGAGGCCCAGGATCTGGTTCGCCGTGTAGCCGCTGGCGCGGAGCTCCTTGAAGAGCGACTTGGCGAGGATCTTGGTTCCCTTGGCGTCGAGCATGGGTGCGAGCATTTCGTTCCTCTCGGGCGTGTCGCCCGTCCGATGCGGATGTGAATCTCCAAAGCAATGCACGGGCCATGTCCGCGGAATCTCCTGCTGTCCCTGATATCGGGCACTTGCGTCCGGACCGGGTGACCCGTCCTGGGTACGGGTGCATAGCGACCTACGCACACGCCCCCCGCGGGACGGGTGGACGCCGCGAAGGTGGCTTCGCAGCGGACCGGGCCGGAGGCGTGTAGATTCCAGCCCGCGTGCGCTACCGAATCCCCGGGATCCACCTCTGGCTCGACGAGCCGGGCGAGTCCCTCGAACGGCGGGTGGCCGAGCGCCTGGGCGTCTCCCGGGACGCGCTCGAACGGGTCACCGTGGCCCGCCGCTCGCTCGACGCGCGGCGCAAGGGTCATCCACGCTGGGTCATCGACGCCGAGGTCGACCTGGCCGGTGCCCTGCCGTCCTTGCCCGCCGGGGTCGAGCCGGTCGCCGCACCCGAGCCCCCGCCGCCACCGGTCCGAGCGCCGGACCTTCCCCCCGTCATCCTGGGCGCCGGTCCCGCCGGCCTCTTCTGCGCCTGGGGCCTGCTCGAGCGCGGCGTCCGCTCGGTGGTCGTCGACCGGGGCAAGCCGGTGGGACCGCGCCGCCGGGACGTGGCCCGGCTGATGCGCGAGGGGGCGCTCGACCCCGAGTCGAACATGAACTTCGGGGAGGGAGGCGCGGGCGCCTACACCGACGGGAAGCTCTCCACGCGCATCCGCCACCCCGCCGTGCGCAAGGTCGTGGAGCTCTTCGCCCGCTTCGGGAACGCCGACGCGGTCCGGGTCCAGGGCAAGCCGCACGTGGGCTCCGACGTGCTCCCGGCGGCGGTGTCGGCGATGCGCGACGAGCTCGAGCGCGGCGGCTGCACGTTCGTCTGGGAGGCCCGCGCCACCGACGTCGAGGTGCGGGAGGGGCGGGTGCGGGGGCTCGTGCTGGCCGACGGTCGCACGCTGCCCTGCGACCGGCTCGTGCTCGCGCCCGGCAACAGCGCACGCGAGCTGTACGAGCGCTTCGCCTCCCGCGGCTGGCCCATCGAGTCGAAGCCCTTCGCCGTGGGCTTCCGCGTCGAGCACCCCCAGTCGCTCATCGACCGGATCCAGTACGGCAGCGCCGCGGGGAAGGAGGGGCTGCCGGCCGCCGACTACCGCCTGGCGGAGAACCCGAGCGTGGACGGCGCGCCGCGGGGCGTCTTCTCCTTCTGCATGTGCCCGGGGGGCGTGGTCGTGCCGACGCCGACCGAGCCGGAGATGCAGGTGACGAACGGGATGTCCAACTCGAGCCGCAGCTCGCCGCTCGCGAACGCCGGCCTCGTCGTGGCGGTCTCGCCGGCCGACTTCGCCGCCGAGGGATTCGCGGGGCCGCTCGCCGGCCTCCACTGGCAGCGAAAGTGGGAGCGGGCGGCGTACGCGCTCGGCGGAGGCGGGTACCGTGCACCCGCGCAGCGGCTGGCGGCCTGGATGCAGGGGAAGCCCGGGCAGCCGCCCGGGCGCAGCTCCTACCGCCCGGGCCTCACCCACGCGGACCTCTCGCGCCTCTACCCCTCCCCGGTCCACGAGGCGCTGCGGGCGGCCGTCCGGGGCTTCGACCGCCGGATGCGCGGCTTCCTCTCCCCGGACGCCTTGCTCATCGGCATCGAGAGCCGCACCAGCGCGCCCTGCCGCATCCCCCGGGGCGAGGACCTCCAGGTCCCGGGCCTCGTCGGCCTCTACCCGGCCGGCGAGGGGGCGGGCCACGCCGGCGGCATCGTGTCGTCGGCGGTGGACGGCATGCGCGCCGCCGAGGTCATCTGCCGCGAGCTGGGCGGCTGACGCCGGCCCTACTTCCCGGCCCGCCCGTACGCGTCCTCGAGCCGGACCACGTCCTCGACCTCGGGCGTGGAGACCTCGAGGATGTCGCAGTCGCTGACCGCGACCATGCGGTGCTTCGTGAAGGGCTTCACGTGGTAGCTGTCACCCGGCCGCATGCGGTGCTCGACGAGCCCCTCCCCCTCGTCGAGGACGAGCAGCAGGTCCCCGCTCCAGAGGTGGATCGTCTCGTCCTTCCGCTCGTGGTACTGCAGCGAGAGCCGGTGACCGGCCTTCACGTGCAGCAGCTTGCCCACGTACCGGTCCGTCTGGGCCCACCACAGCTCGTGTCCCCAGGGCTTCTCGACGCGCCTCGGCTGGTCGAAGCTCTTCATGGCGTGCGCATCCTAGCTCAGTTGGCGGCGGCCACGAATCCCCGGGCGCCGGTCGTCCGCTCGAGGTCGCGCAGGTAGCGATCCGCCGCGTCCCGGGTGTCGAAGGAGCCCAGCCGGACCCGGTACCACCGCCCCTTGCCGGGGACGTCGGCCACCGTGACCTTCGCGCCCCTCGACGCGAACCGGGCCGCGATGCGCTCGGCCTCGAACCGCTCCTGCGTGGACCCGACCTGGACCACGAAGGCCCCCCTGCCCGCCGGGCCGCGCGGGGCCGGGGTCTCGTTCGCCGCGGCCGGGCGGGCCGCCGGGGCGGGCTCCGTCCGGACCGGCGGTACGGGCCTTGCGGCGCCGCTCCCCTCCGTCC
>JBBIOL010000041.1:0-26442 GCA_037443385.1 Anaeromyxobacteraceae bacterium | reverse complement strand
CACCGGAGCCCCGCCGCCGGCGGCGCCGCGGCCCGACCCCCGGACCATCCGCCCCACCTCCACGCAGGCGGTCGTCATCTCGCGCCCCACCACCCCGGTGCGGCGCGTGACGCCCCCCACCACGGCCCGCACCTCCTACCCGGCCGCGCCCGGGCCCCGCGCGCTCGGCGAGGTCCGCGAGCTCAAGGTCGTCCCCGGCAGCCTGGGCCGCGAGCGCGAGTTCATCGACGTCTCCAAGGACAAGAAGCGGCGCGGCACCGGCCGCCCGGCCGACGAGGCGGTGAAGTCGCTCACCCCGAAGGACCTCATGCAGTCGGCCATCGCCGACCGCTCCTTCGTGCCTGTCCGCGGCAAGAAGAAGAAGCCCACGAAGAAGGGATTGAAGACGCAGGTGACCGAGCGCGCCGAGCACAAGAAGGTGATCCGCATCGAGGAGTCGATCAGCGTCTCGGCCCTCTCGCAGGCCATGGGCGTGAAGGCGTCGGACATCATCCGCAAGCTCATGCAGGGCGGGACGATGGCCACCATCAACCAGCTCATCGACGCCGACACGGCCGCCATCCTGGCCACCGACTTCGGGTTCACCGTCGAGAAGCAGGGCTTCGAGGTCGAGGAGTTCATCCCCGAGGTCGAGGTCGACGAGTCGAAGCTCATCAACCGGCCGCCGGTGGTGACGGTCATGGGTCACGTCGACCACGGCAAGACCTCGCTCCTCGACGCCATCCGCAAGGCCGACGTGGCCGCCGGGGAGGCGGGCGGCATCACCCAGCACATCGGCGCCTACTCGGTCCAGACCGCCCACGGCCCCATCACCTTCCTCGACACGCCCGGCCACGAGGCCTTCACGGCCATGCGCAAGCGCGGGGCGCAGGTCACCGACCTGGTGGTGCTGGTGGTGGCCGCCGACGACGGCGTGATGCCCCAGACCATCGAGGCCATCAAGCACGCCAAGGAGGCCAAGGTCACCATCCTGGTCGCCATCAACAAGGCGGACAAGCCGGGGGCCCAGCCCGAGCGCGTCATGCAGCAGCTCACCGAGTACGAGATGGTGCCCGAGCAGTGGGGCGGCACCACCATCATGATGCCGGTCTCGGCCCGCACGAAGCAGGGGCTCCCGGAGCTGCTCGAGTACATCGCGCTGCAGACCGAGGTGCTGGACCTCAAGAGCAACCCGGAGGCCGTGGCCGCCGGCGTGGTCATCGAGGCCAAGCTGGAGAAGGGGCGCGGCCCGGTGGCCACGGTCCTGGTCCAGGAGGGCACGCTGCGCGTGGGCGACGCCATGGTCACCGGCATCCACCACGGGCGCGTCCGCGCCATGATGAACGAGCGCGGCGAGCAGGTGAAGGAGGTCCCGCCCGGCTACCCGGTGGAGGTCCTGGGCCTGTCCGGCGTGCCCACCGCCGGCGACGACTTCAACGTGGTCTCCGACGAGAAGTCGGCCAAGGAGGTCGCCGAGCACCGGGCGCAGAAGGCGCGCCAGAAGGAGCTCGCCTCGGTCAAGAAGGCCACCCTGGAGGACCTCTTCGCCAAGGCGAAGTCGGGTGGCGCCAAGGAGCTGAACGTGGTCGTCAAGGCCGACGTGCAGGGCTCCTCCGAGGCCGTCTCGCAGGCCCTCATCAAGCTCTCCGGCAAGAAGGTCAAGGTGAACGTCCTCGACTCCGGTGTCGGCGCGGTGACCGAGTCCGACGTGCTCACCGCGGCGGCCGGCAAGGCCGTCATCGTCGGCTTCCACACCAAGCCCGAGACCAAGGTCGACCAGATCGCCAGCCAGCAGAGCGTGAAGATCCTGCTCTTCGACATCATCTACGAGGCGGCCGACGCCATCCGCGAGGAGATGGTGGCGCTGCTCGACCCCATCATCAAGGAGAAGCCGCTCGGGAAGGCCGAGGTTCGGGCCATCTTCAACATCCCGCGCGCCGGCACCATCGCCGGCTCGGCGGTGACCGAGGGGGTCATCAAGCGCGGCGCCCACCTGCGCGTGCTGCGCGACCGCAAGGTGGTGCACACCGGGAAGATCGCCTCGCTGCGCCGGATCAAGGACGACGTGAAGGAGGTCCAGGCCGGGTTCGAGTGCGGCATCGGCGTGGAGAACTACACCGACTTCAAGGTCGGCGACGTGTTCGACGCCTACGAGCTCGAGGAGACCCGCCCGTCGCTGGACTAGCGACGGACCGGGGCGGAGGGTGCGGTGTTCGTCGGCATCCTCCGCCTCACGCTGCACCTGCCCGATCCCGGGTCGCTGAAGTCCAAGCGCCACCTGCTCCGCTCCGCGCTCGACCGGGCGCGCGCCCGGTTCCCGGTGGCCATCGCCGAGGTGGGTGACAACGACCTCTGGCAGCGGAGCGTGGTGGGCGTGGCGGCGGTGGGCAACGACCACGCCTTCGTGAACGAGCTGCTCGACAAGGTGGCCGGCTTCCTCGAGTCGGTCCACGGCGGGCAGATGCTGGTCACCGGCCGCGAGATGGAGATCGTCCCCTTCGGTGGGGACCTGGGCGGAGGCTGGCGCACCCTGGCCAACGCGGAGGAGGACGACCATGGCCCATGACCGGCCGGCACGGGTGGCCGAGGAGTTCGCCCACGAGATCTCGAGCATCCTGGCCCGGGGCCTGAAGGATCCGCGTGTGGTGGGGTTCGTCACCGTCACCGGCGCGAAGATGTCCCCCGACCTGCGGGAGGTGACGGTCTTCGTCTCGGTGCACGGGGACGAGCCGGTCCGGAAGAAGACGCTCGCCGGCCTCACCGCCGCCATCCCCTTCCTGCAGCGCGAGGCGGCGCGGAACATGCGCATGCGCGTGGTCCCCCACATGCGGATCGCCTGGGACGGCAGCGTCGAGGAGGGGGACAAGATCGAGCGGCTGCTCAAGGAAGCGCGGGAGAAGGACGGGCGGTGAAGGGCGGCGTCCTGGTCGTCGACAAGCCGGCCGGCCCGACCAGCTTCGACGTGGTCGGGCGGGTCCGCCGGGCCACCGGCGCCGCCAAGGCCGGCCACACCGGGACGCTCGACCCGGCCGCGACCGGGGTCCTGGCGGTGTGCCTCGACGACGCGGTGAAGCTGCAGCACTGGCTCACCCACGACGGCGACAAGTCCTACGAGGCGCTCCTGGTCCTGGGGATCGCCACCGATACCGAGGACGCCGAGGGGAGGGAGACCGCCCGGGGCGACGCCACCGGTGTGGACGCCGCCCGGCTGGCCGCCGCGCTCCCGGCCTTCGTGGGGGAGATCGACCAGGTGCCTCCCATGTACTCGGCCGTGCGGGTCGGGGGGCGAAGGCTCCACGAGGCCGCCCGGCGCGGCGAGGAGGTGGAGCGCGCGCCACGGCGGGTGGTGGTCCACGCGCTCGAGCTGCTGGGCCTCGAGCCGGCCGTGGCCGGGGTGGCCCGGGCCCGGATCGCGGTGCGGTGCGGGAAGGGCACCTACGTCCGCACGCTCGCCTCCTCCATCGGCGGCGCGCTGGGCCTCCCCGCGCACCTCGGGGCCCTGCGCCGGACCTCGACCGGCCCGTTCACGCTCGCCGACGCGCTCCCGCTCGCCGAGGTGGAGCGGCTCGCCCGGGAGGCCCCCGGTTCGCTCGCCGCGCGCATGGTCTCCCCGGCCGACGCGCTGCGGGCGATGCCGGCCGTCCGGGTGACGGCGGAGGAGGTCCTGGCGCTCGTCCAGGGCAAGGTCCTGCGCCGGGCCGCGCCGGGCCCCACCTGCCGCGCGCTCGGCCCGGACGGGGCGCTCGTGGCGGTGGTGGGGCCGGCGGAGGGCGGGGAGGGGCTCCGGCCAGTCCGTGTCTTCGTCCAACCCCCCGGAATCCCGGGCCCGCCGGCCGCAAAGCGTTGACTTCGGAGGGCCCCGGCGCTAGAAAGCCCCCTCCAAACCCGCCGTCCTCTGTCCGCGTGGCGCACGCCTTCGCCCTCGAGACGGGAACGGTCCACACCAGGGAGCAACCGATATGGCGCTTGTCGCAGGGAAGAAGACGGAAGTCGTCCAGAAGTACCGCCGGCACGACAAGGACACCGGCTCGCCGGAGGTCCAGGTGGCGCTCATCACCGAGCGGATTGCCTACCTCACCGAGCACTTCAAGACGCACAAGAAGGACCACCACAGCCGTCGCGGCCTGCTCAAGCTCGTCGGGCAGCGCCGCCGTCTCCTCGACTACCTCCGGCAGGTCGATCAGAACCGCTACAAGGTCGTCATCGACCAGCTCGGGCTTCGCAAGTAGCAGCAGGCGCAGCACCCGAAGCACCAGCAGTCCCACAGGCCCGCCCGCGAGCGGGCCGGCGCACCGTCGACGGCGCTTCCGTTTCCGACTCGTCCGCCGCTCCCCCGGGGAGCGGCGCGCGGGTGAGAAACTGAGGCACCGCGGGCCAGGCGGCGGCAACTCGCACGGCGGGACCGGAGAGCCAGGCGGCTCCCCGGCTCACATCGTGAAGGTGCCCCACATGAAGGCCATCCAGGAGCGCGCGCAGGTCGGCGATCGCGAGATCGTCCTCGAGACCGGCAAGGTCGCCAAGCAGGCCGACGGGTCCATCTGGATCCGCCACGGCGACAGCATCGTCCTCGTCACCGTGGTCTCGGCGAAGGAGAAGAAGGAGGGGATCGACTTCTTCCCCCTCACCGTGGACTACCAGGAGAAGCTCTTCGCCGCGGGCAAGATCCCCGGCAGCTTCTTCCGCCGCGAGGGGCGCCTCACCGAGAAGGAGACGCTCACCTCCCGCGTCATCGACCGATCGTGCCGGCCCCTCTTCCCCGAGGGCTACGCCAACGAGACCCAGATCATCGCCACCGTCCTCTCCTTCGACCAGGAGAACGAGGCCGACGTCCTGGCGCTCACCGGCGCCTCGGCGGCCCTCCAGGTCTCCGACGTCCCCTTCCACGGCCCCATCGCCGGCGTGCGCGTGGGCCGGGTCGACGGCAAGTTCGTCGCCAACCCGACTAACGCGCAGCGCGCCACCGCCGACCTCGACATCGTCATGGCCGCCTCGCGCGACGCCATCACCATGGTCGAGGGCGGGGGCATGGACATCCCCGAGGCCGTCATGGTGGACGCGCTGCTCTTCGGCCACGCCGCGGTGCAGCCGCTGCTCGACGCCCAGGAGCGGCTCGGCAAGGCCGTGGGCAAGGCGAAGCGCGCCTTCGACGCCCCCAAGAACGACGCCGCCCTCCGCGAGAAGGTGAAGTCGCTCACCTGGGAGAAGGTCCGCGAGGCCTACGGCCGGCACGAGAAGCACGACCGCTACGGCCGCCTCTCCGAGATCAAGAAGGAGATGATGGAGGCCCTCAAGGCCGAGGCCGCCGGCGACCCCGCCCGCCTCGCCGAGATCTCCGTCCGCGAGAAGGAGATCAAGGGCTACTACGAGGACGTCAAGTACGAGTACATGCGCAGGATGATCACCGACGAGGGCAAGCGCATCGGTGATCGCGGCCACGCGGTGATCCGGCAGATCTCCTGCGAGGTCGGGCTGCTCCCCCGCGTGCACGGGTCGGCGCTCTTCACCCGCGGGGAGACCCAGGCCATCGTGGCCACCACGCTGGGCACTTCCGAGGACGAGCAGCGGGTCGAGATGCTCACCGGCATGCACTTCAAGAAGTTCATGCTGCACTACAACTTCCCGCCCTTCTCGGTGGGCGAGGCCAAGTTCCTGCGCGGCCCCGGCCGCCGCGAGATCGGCCACGGGGCCCTGGCGGAGCGCGCGCTGCGCGCGGTGCTGCCGCCCGAGGACAAGTTCCCCTACACCATCCGGATCGTCTCCGACATCACCGAGTCGAACGGCTCGTCGTCCATGGCCTCGGTCTGCGGCGGCTGCCTCTCGCTCATGGACGCCGGCGTGCCGGTGCGGGCCCCGGTGGCCGGCATCGCCATGGGGCTCATCAAGGAGGGCGACAAGATCGCCATCCTGTCCGACATCCTCGGCGACGAGGACCACCTCGGCGACATGGACTTCAAGGTCTGCGGGACCGAGGCCGGCATCACCGCCATCCAGATGGACATCAAGGTCGGCGGCGTGACCCGCCAGATCCTCGAGAGCGCGCTCAACCAGGCGGCCGCCGGGCGCAAGCACATCCTCGGCGAGATGGCCAAGGCCCTCGCCACCCACCGCTCCGACATCAGCGCCTACGCGCCGCGGATCACCACCATCAAGATCCGCTCCGAGCGCATCAAGGACGTCATCGGGCCCGGCGGCAAGGTGATCAAGGACATCACCGCCCGCACCGGCTGCAGCATCAACATCGAGGACGACGGCACCATCAACATCGCCAGCCCGAGCCAGGCCAACGTCGACGCGGCGATCAAGATGATCAAGAACCTCACCCAGGAGGCCGACGTCGGCAAGACCTACCTGGGCACGGTCCGCAAGATCGCCGAGTTCGGCGCCTTCGTGGAGATCTTCCCCGGCACCGACGGGCTCATCCACATCTCCGAGCTCTCCGACAAGCGGGTGAAGAGCGTCTCCGACGTCCTCCAGGAGGGCGAGGAGGTGCTCGTGAAGGTAATCTCCGTGGACCGCGCCGGCAAGATCCGCCTCTCCCGCAAGGAGGCGCTGGCCGACGCGGCCGCCGCCAAGGGTGAGGCCCCGAAGGGCACCGAGCCCGCCAAGGGCTAGGACGCGCCGCGTGATCCCGCCCGCCCCCCCGGTCGCCGTCGCGGTGCTCCGGGTGGGCGGCCGCGGGGACCCGCTCGAGCTCCCCCGGGCCCAGACCGAGGGGTCGGCGGGCATGGACCTGCGGGCCGACGAGGCCGTCCAGCTCGCACCCGGCGAGCGGCGGCTCGTCCCCACCGGCATCGCCGTCGCCATCCCGCCGGGCTGGGAGGGGCAGGTGCGCCCCCGCAGCGGGCTCGCGCTGCGCCACGGCGTCGGCATGGTGAACGCCCCCGGCACCATCGACAGCGACTACCGCGGAGAGGTGGGCGTCATCCTGGTCAACTGGGGCACCGGGACGGTTCACCTCGACCGGGGGGAGCGCATCGCCCAGCTGGTCGTCGCACCGGTCACCCGCGCGGTGCTGGAGGAGGTGGCCGCGCTGCCGCCGACCGGCCGGGGCACCGGGGGCTTCGGATCGACCGGCCGGTAGGGGCCGCCGGTTTGCGGTAGGCTCCGGCCCTCGAACCCCGCCCACGCCCGGCCGCCCGCGCGGCCCCGGAGGTCGCATGATCCCGCGCTACACCCGTCCCGAGATGGCCCGCATCTGGTCGCCGGAGCGGCGTTTCCGCATCTGGCTCGACGTGGAGCTGCTCGCCGCCGAGGCCATGGTGAAGCTCGGCCAGGTGCCGGCCGAGGACCTGGCGGCGCTCCGGCGCGCCTTCGACGGATTCCAGTTCACCGCCGCCGACGTGGCCCGCATCGACGAGATCGAGAAGGTGACGAAGCACGACGTCATCGCCTTCCTCACCTTCGTGGAGGAGCGGGGCGGGCTGCCTGCGCGGCACCTGCACAAGGGCATGACCTCCTCCGACGTGCTCGACACCACGCTCGCGGTGCAGCTCCGGGAGGCCACCGCGCTCCTCGTCGAGGACGTCGACCGGGTCCGGGCCGCGGTCCGCAAGCGGGCCTTCGAGCACCGCCGCACCCCCATGATCGGCCGCAGCCACGGGATCCACGCCGAGCCGGTCACCTTCGGGCTCAAGCTGGCCGGCTGGTACGACGCCTGGGGCCGCCGCCGGGCCGCGCTGGTGGCGGCCGGGAAGGTCGCCGCCGTGGGCAAGATCTCCGGAGCGGTGGGCACCTTCGCCAACGTGGACCCGGCCGTGGAGGCCTTCGTGATGGAGCGGCTCGGGCTCGAGGGCGGGGAGGGCGCGGCCACCCAGGTGGTGGCCCGCGACCGGCACGCCGACCTCTTCTGCGCCATCGCCGTGGCGGGCGCGGTCATGGAGCAGCAGGCCACCGAGGTCCGCCACCTGCAGCGCACCGAGGTGCGCGAGGCCGAGGAGCCCTTCACCGCGGGGCAGAAGGGCAGCTCCGCCATGCCCCACAAGCGCAACCCCATCCTCTCGGAGAACCTCACCGGCATGGCGCGCCTCCTGCGCGGCTGGGCCGTGCCGGCGCTGGAGGACGTGGCCCTCTGGCACGAGCGGGACATCAGCCACTCGTCGGTGGAGCGGGTCATCGGCCCGGACGCCACCATCGCCCTCGACTTCGGGCTCAACCGCTTCGCCCGCATGATCGACGACCTGCGGGTCTACCCGCAGCGGATGCAGGAGAACCTGGACCAGACCGGCGGCCTCTTCGAGGCCCAGCGGGTGCTGCTCGCGCTGGTGGGCAAGGGCATCCCGCGCCAGGAGGGCTACGTGCTCGTGCAGCGCAATGCCATGAAGGTCTGGGAGGAGAAGGTCGACTTCCGCACCGCGCTGAAGCGGGACCCGGACGTGCGCAGGGCGCTCTCCGACGCCGAGATCGACGCCTGCTTCGCGGTGGAGTACCACCTGAAGCACGTGGACACGATCTTCCGGAGGGTGTTCGGGGAGTGAGCGCGGCTGTCGCGGCGGGGACCGTGGGTCCCCGTCGCCGCTACAGGTAGCCCTTCGCCTTCAGGCTGCCGCGGATGCGCGCGTCGACGCTGCCCACCGGGGAGACGAACTTCTCGCCGGTGAGCAGCTCGAAGACCTCGATGTACTTGCGCGCCAGCATGATGCGCACCTCGTCGGTGAGCGCCGGCGGCGTCCCGTGGCCGGAGAACCCGTGCTCGGTGATGAGCCACTGGCGGATGTTCTCCTTGTCGAGCATCTGCTGGTCCTGGCCGGCGGCGAGCCGCTCCTCGTAGCCCTTCGCGATCCAGTAGCGCGAGCTGTCCGGCGTGTGGATCTCGTCGATGACGACGAGCTTCCCGTCGGCGATCCCCATCTCGTACTTGGTGTCGACGAGGATCAGGCCGCGGGTGGCGGCCCACTCCTGGCCCCGGCGGAAAAGCGCCCGGGCGAGCTCGGTGGCCTGCTCCCAGAGCTTCGCCGGCACGAGCCCCTGCTCGACGATGGCCTTCTCGCTGATGGGCTCGTCGTGCTTGCCGTACTGGGCCTTGGTGGACGGGGTGACGATGGGGAGGTGGAACCGCTGGTCCTTGCGCAGCCCCTGGGGCCAGTCGATGCCGTAGGCCCCCGCCTTCCCGGCCACGTAGTCGCGCCAGAGCGAGCCGGTGATGTAGCCCCGGATGATGATCTCGACCGGGAATGGCTGGGCACGCTTCACCACCATGACGCTCGGGTCCGGGGTGTCGAGCACGCAGGTGGGCGCGAAGTCCTTCACCTTGTCGAACCAGAACGAGGTGAGGCGCGACAGCACCTCGCCCTTGAACGGGATGGTGCCGAGCACGTGGTCGAAGGCGCTGATCCGGTCGGTGGTGACCATGACGATCCGGTCGCCGCGCGAGTAGTTGTCGCGGACCTTCCCCCGGTACAGCTCGCCGAGGGCCGGGGCGTCGAACTGCTTCAGCGTGTGGCCGAGCTGCTCGCGGAGCTTGTCGTCGGGAATCATGGCCGCGAATGCTAGCATACGGGCCCCTTGCTCCGGGACGACGTCATCTTCGTGCTCCACCGCCCCTCGTCGGCGGAGAACATCGGGGCAGTGGCCCGGGTCCTCGCCAACTTCGGCCTCTCCCGCATGCGGGTCGTGGCGCCCCCCTCCTGGGCCGGTGCCCCCCGGTCCGGGCTGGGCGGGGACGGGCAGGCCGACGTCCTCCTCCGGGCCCGGCGGACGGCCCGGAAGGCCGTGGGCGTGCTGGAGGCGGCCGAGATCGTCCCGGACCTGGCCGCGGCGCTCCGCGACACCGTCTGGGCCTGTGGCACGACCTCGCGGGCGGTGGAGGGGCGGCCCCGCCTGCATCCGCGCGAGCTCGGCGCGGAGGTGGGGCGGCGGGCCTCGGCGGGCGCCGCCGTGGCGGTGGTCCTCGGCGAGGAGCGGCGCGGCCTCTCCGACGCGGAGCTGACCGCCTGCTCGGCGGTGTGCACCATCCCGACCGGACCGGCCTACGACTCGATGAACCTGGCCCAGGCCGCGGCCATCCTGGCCTACGAGGTGGCCGGGGCGGAAGGAGCGCGACCGGGGTGGCGGGGTCCGGACGGATCGGACGGCGCGCCGGCCCGCCACGAGACGCTGGAGGCCTTCTGGGGCCGGGCCCGGACGGCGCTCGGGGCAGCGGGGTACCTGAACCCGCAGAACCCCGACGCCATCCTGGCGGAGTGGAGACGGCTGCTCGCGCGGGCGGAGCCCACGCAGCGTGAGGCGGAACTCCTCGCCGCCGCGGCCGCGGCGCTCGCGCGAAAGCTCGGGAGCGGACCGGCGGGCGGCGACTAGCCTAGGCCGCCGGGGCCTCGGCCGGGGCGGCGCCCTTGCGGCTCTTCTTCCAGGCGTCGAAGTGCTCCTGGCAGAGGCCGTGCTGGAAGACCTTCTTCTTGCACTCCTCCTTGGAGCAGGCCTTCCAGCGGCGAGGTACGGCCTCGATCTCGCCACGGCGCCACTTCGCGTAGTGGAAGAAGCAGAACCCCTTGGCGCGGTAGGCGCGCTTGCAGTTCGCCACCTTGCAGGACTTCTTCCCGCCACCCTTGGCCTTGGGGGCGGTCTTCTTCGCCTTCGTCTTCACGTTCGTGTCGGTCATTCGGGGGCGTTGATTACCCGACCCCCGCGAAGAACGCAACCCCGCGATTCGGCTGGAACGACCCGCCTAGCGGCGGGGCGCGGGCCGGCCCGCCGGGCGGTCCGCGGCATGCTCGGCCACGATGCGGTCGAGCGCGGTCCGGTCGGCGTCGGTGTGGTGCTCCTCCGGCTCGGGCGTCACCCGCTCGGGGGCCCGGGCGGTCCGGGCGGGGTTGGCCGGACGGGACGCCGGCGGCTTCGAGACCCCGCCCGCCGGGGAGGGCTTCCGTGCGGGCTTGCCACCCCAGAGCCCGTCCCAGGCCGCGACCACCTCGTTCCAGCCCTTCTCGACGAAGGTCGAGGTCGACGGGGCGGCGTTCCAGCGCTCGACGAGCGTCTTTCCCTGCACCGGGACGAACGCGCCGACGAGCAGCACGATGGCCGCGAGGGCCAGGGCGAGGAGCAGCCGGGACATGTCCGGAAGTCTGCCCCGCGGTGGCGGGGGAGTCGAGTTTCCGGCGAGCGGCTACTCGATGAGACCCTGCTCCCGCGCCAGCCGGCCGAGCTTCTCCTTCAGCCGCTCGAATCGCTTGCGCAGCGCCGCCGGCGTGGCCACCTCGCCGTCGGCGCGCATCACCTCGGCGACGTCCTCCCAGGGCATGCCCTTGTCCACGCGCAGGATGAGCAGCGTCTGCTCCTCGGGGTCGAGCGACTCGCGGAGCTTGGAGAGCTTGTCGGCGCGTCCGCCCGGGGCGTAGGTGGACATGGTGGAGCGGACCTCCTCGGCGATCTTGGAGGCCTCGGTGGTGAGGATGGGCCGGCCGCGGCGGCGGTACGGGTCGCGGGCGTAGCGGGCCGCCGCGTGCCAGGCCAGCCGGAAGGCCCAGGTCCGGACGGCGCTCTCCCGCCGGAAGCCGGAGAGCCCCTTCCAGAGGTCCTCGGCGAACTGGGAGAAGACGTCGTGGGCGGCGTCCTCGTCGCGGAGCACGGCGGTCAGGTAGCCCAGGACCTGGGGGCCGAGGCCGCGCAACGCCTCGGTCGCAGCCCCGGACAGATCGCCCTGGTCGAGCAGGCTGAGGATGCGGGGCTCGAGATCCGACACACCCCAGATCTACCGCAACCCGGCCCCCGCGCGACAGCCGGGCGGGGCGCAGGCGTTCAGGTCGTGGCGCCCACGAGGGGCAGGAGCCCGGCCGCGTCCTGCACGAAGCCGGTGGCGCCAGCCGCGGCGAGGGTCTCCATGGGGACGAAGCCCCAAGCGACGGGGACGAACCGGACACCGGCCGCCACCGCGGTGGCATGGTCGACGACGCTGTCCCCCACGAGCACCGTGTCCGCCGGCGACACGCCCACGCGCGCGCAGATGCCGAGCAGCCCGGACGGGTCCGGCTTCCGCGCCGCCTCGTCGCCGCCCACCACGACCGAGAACCGCGCGTGCACGCCGAGCCCGTCGAGGATCTTGCGGGCCATGGCGCCGGGCTTGTTGGTGTGGACCGCGAGCGGGATGCGCGCGCTTCCCAGCACCGCAGCGATGCCCGGGTAGAGCCGCGTGTGGTCGAGCAGGTGCCGGCCGTAGTGCTCGCGCCAGAGGGCCACCGCGCTCTCGAGCAGGTGCTCCCGGGGGGCGATGGCGCGGGTGACGAGCGCCACGGCGCCGTCGCCGACGTAGCTCACCACCTCCTCGCGGGAGCGTGGAGGCAGGCCCAGCTCGGCGAGGGCGTACGCCACCGCGAGGTACAGGTCCTCCCGGGAGTCCACCAGCGTTCCGTCGAGGTCGAAGACGCAGAGCTTCAAGGGCCCATTCCCACCCATTCCGATCCGTCCTCGTATATCTCCCGTTTCCAGATGGGCGCGTCCCTCTTGAGCCGCTCGAGGGCCTCCTCGCAGGCCCGGAAGGCCGGCGCGCGATGCGGGGCCGCCGCGGCGATGACCACCGCCGCCTCTCCGGGCACGAGGTGCCCCACCCGGTGCACGATGGCCACCACCGCCCCGTGCTCCTCCCCGACGGCCCGGCCGATGTCGGCCAGCTTGCGCTCGGCCATGGGCACGTAGGCCTCGTACTCGAGCCGGACCACCCGCTTGCCGTGGCTCGCGTCCCGCACGTCGCCGCGGAAGGTGACGACGCCCCCGCAGCCCGGCGCCGCCACCGCGTCCACCACCTCGGCGAGCTCGAGCGGCCGGTCGACGACGCCAAACCGCCCGGATCCGCCGGAGACCGGGGGGATCACGGCCACCTCGGCCCCGTCGGGCACGGGGTCGTCCTCGCGGGCGAACTCCTGGTTCACGGCGAGCCGGCAGCGAAGGAGGATCCGCTCGAGCCCGGGGTGGCGCAGCACGAGCGCGGCCCGCAGTCCGGCCACGGTGGCGGGAGCGTCGGCGAGCGACTCGGCTTCGGTCCCGGCGGCCTCGCGGGCCACGGCGAAGTAGAGGACGGTGACGGCCACGAGAAGAGGGTAACGGCCGGTCCGGCTCAGCGCCGGAGAAGGCGGGGCAGGTCGCCGAAGAGGGTGACGGCCAGGAGCAGGCCGAGCAGGGCCACGAAGCCGACCGTGTGGATCACCGCCTCCACGCGCTGGTTCACCGGGCGGCGCGCCACCATCTCGTAGACCAGGAAGATGAGCCGGCCCCCGTCGAGCGCGGGGAGCGGGAGGAAGTTGAAGATGGCGAGCATGAGGGAGATGAGCCACACCATCATGAGGAACGGCGCCGCGCCGGCGCGCGCGCTGCGGGTCATCTCCTGCGCGATCCCCAGCGGTCCCTGGAGCTCCGCCTTCTGCTTGCGGGTCACCACCTGTCCGAGCCCGGAGAGGATCTCGGCGGCCTTGTCGTTCGTGCGCCGGAAGCCCATGGCCACCGACTCGCCCAGCCCGGCCTGGACCGCCCGCAGGCTGGGCGCGATCCCCGCCTTGCCCACCCCGCCCGCGTCGTCCGGGCGCAGCGTCACGGGCTCCGGGCCGGCCCCCGCCGGCGCCCCCGCGCGGGCCACCGTGAGCGGCAGGTCCAGGCCCGGGTGGGATCGGATGGCCTGGACGAGCTCCTTCCAGCCGGCCACGGGCGCGCCGGCGGCCGAGAGCACGCGATCGCCCGTCCGCAGGCCGGCCTTCTCCGCGGCGCCGCCCGGGAGCACGTCGCCCACGGTCGCGGTCTGGTCGGGTTCCCGGAGCCCGAGCGTGGCGATGAGCCCCACCGCCAGCACCACGGCGAGCAGGTAGTTCATGGCCGGGCCGGCCAGGATGACGAGGAAGCGCTTCCACGCCGGCTTGCGGGAGTAGGCCGAGGTGTCGTCCGGCGCGATCTCCTCGCCCGGGGCCATCCCGGCGATCTTCACGTAACCGCCGAGCGGGACCGCGGACACGGCCCACTCGGTGTCCCCGCGCCGGCGCGACCACACCACCGGTCCGAACCCGATGCTGAAGCGCTCGACGCGCATGCCGGACCAGCGCGCGGCCAGGTAGTGCCCGGCCTCGTGGATCACGATGAGGAGGCCGAAGGCGAGGATGGTGACCACCACCATCGGGACCGACTGCAGGATGGAGCTCATGGAGGATTCCCGGGGGCGTCGCCGAACTCCTCCGCCTCGAAGGTCTCGAGGGTGGTGGAGGGGTCGCGCCACGCGTCTGCGCGCAGGCCCGCCTTGAGGCAGGCGTGCTTGAGGAAGGTGGGTGCGTCCCAGCCGTGCTCGACCGCGACCGCCGGGAGCAGGACCCCGCGGTGCCAGCCCTGGCGCACCACGAGCCCGTGCACGCCCACCCGGAGCGCGGACGGGTCGGGGAGGGGAACGCGCGGACCGAGCGCGGAGACGTGGAACGAGAGGTCGGGGGCCTCCCCGGCCGTCACCGGCGGGAAGCGCGGGTCCTCGGTCGCCGCGGCGACCGCCATCTCGGACACCGTCCGCGCGAGCGAGCCCTCCGGGTCGAAGCGACCGATGCAGCCGCGCAGGTCCCCGCCGCGGTGCAGGGTGACGAAGGCCCCGCGTCGCTCGCCCAGGGCCCCGGAGGTGGGAATCTCGGGCGAGGGCCCCAGCCCCAGGCGAGCGCGGACGGCGCCCCGGGCGATCCCCAGGAGCGCGCCACGCTCCAGCGCCGTGAGCGGCGCGGTCACGGACGCCTCCGCGCGCCGGTGAGGAGGAACCGCCGCACGTCGGCCAGGATCTCCCGGTGGTCGAAGACGATGGGCGAGGGCAGGGCGTCCCAGCCGAAGGCGCGCGCCTCGGCGGCGTCGTCCCCGCCGCGGGGCTCGCCGGCCGCCCGGGCCAGGAACACCGTGGAGAGCGTGTGCCTGCGCGGATCGCGTGCCGGATCGGAGTAGGTGTGGAACTGCTCCTCCAGCGTCACCGCGAGTCCGGTCTCCTCCCCGGCCTCGCGGACGGCGGCCGCCTCCAGCGTTTCCCCCACGTCCACGAAGCCGCCGGGCAGCGCCCAGCCGAGCGGCGGGTTGGCCCGTCGCACCATCACGATCCGATCTCCCGGGAGGAGGATCACGGCGTCGACGGTGGGGGCCGGGTTGCGGAGGTCGGCCATGGGAGTCAGGGTCGGGGAACGGCGATGACCGGTCTCGCCGGGGCCGCGGGGGCGCCGGGCTGCCGCGACGGGAAGGCCTTCTCGACCATGTGGCGGGCGAAGGGCACGTCGCGCCCGGGGACCCCGCGCGCGAGGGCGCGGGCGGCGGAGGCGGCCTGGGCGGCGCGATCGGCGAGACGGAGCCCGTGGAGGTGCACCGCCACGTCGAGCAGGCGCGACGACAGGAGCGCCCGGCACGGGGCGTCGAGCCACGACTCGACCGTCTCGGCGATGGCGGCCGCCATGCGCGCGTCGCGGTCACCCGGGCCCGGCGGCTCGGCGCCGATGGCGTCGAGCCGGGTGGCGAGCGCCCGCAGGATGGACTCCTCGGCCAGCCAGCCGCGCAGCATGGGAAGCTCGTGGAGCGCGGCCGATGCCGCGAGCGCGGCGTCCTCCTCGGCCCCTTCGAGGGTGGGGAGGAGCGTGGAGGCGTCGGGCGCCGGCGCGCCCGGGCCGATGCGGGCGAGCCAACCGTCGGCCCCCTCGGGCACGGCCCGGCCGGACGCCTCGTTCCGGCGGCGCGCGGCGGTCACGAGCGCGCGCGCGTGCGCGGGGTCGATCTCGCCCACGCCCATGGACTGGCCCCGCTCCTCGATCTCGCGGCCGAAGGTCCGGTACTCCTTGCGCCCCAGCACGCCCACGTGCAGCTCGACGAGACCCAGCACGTCGGAGACGACGGCCTGCCCGACCTCCACGCCGCGACCCGGCACGTTGCGGGCCACCCAGACGGCGCGCTCCCCCTGCCCGTCCGGGAACGAGGCGTAGCAGGGGAACGGCTCCTCGGCGGCCGGCGCAGGCGCCGGGGCGGCGGGCCGGGTGGGCTCGGGGATGGCGACGCCGCGCGCGCGCAGCACGTGGAGGGCCCGCTTCGCCTCCTTGGCGATGGTCCGGTCGGCCGAGGTGGCGAGGCCGCCCAGGAGGTCGAGCCGATCGCCGGCCACGGCCGCGCGGACGAGCGCGCTCGCCAGGGGGGCGGGCAGCGTGGCGATCTCCTCCGCCCGGGCCTTGGCCAGGCCGACGAGGAGTCGGGCCGCGCGCGCCGCCTCGGCGCGGGGAAGTCCAGTCTGTTCGGCCACTTCCTGGCTTCCCACGTTGGGGTCGCGCAGGAGCGCGAGCAGCTGGTCGGGGTCGTCGATGGGCATCGGGGCGGAATCTACACGCCGCCCCCCCGCCGGACAACGTCGCTTACACCCGGCGCGCCCCGATCCCCTTGACCGGGAAAGGAATTCCCGTAGATATTCCCCCAACCACCGCTGCACGAACGCTTCCACCCGAAGGGGCGGACGTGGCCAGCCACCGACCCAGGAGCCGAATCATGACCCGTCGACTGCTCACGAACATCGCCCTCGGCGCCGCCGGGGCCTTCGCCCTCGTCGTCGCCACGCCGGCCTTCGCCTGCGATTGCGACAAGAAGGCCTCCACCGCCGACAAGGCCGAGAAGAAGACCGCCACGCCGGCCCCGGCCCAGCCGAAGCAGGCCACCCCGGCCGCGGAGAAGAAGGCCGACGCCGCCAAGGCCGGCACGCTCCTCCTCGCCGCCGCCGACTGCAAGTGCGGCGCGAAGGACCCGAAGGACTGCAAGTGCGAGAAGGGCTGCAAGTGCCAGGAGAAGCACGGCACCGGCGACAAGCCCAAGGCCAGCGCCGACACCTCCTCGGGCACGCTCCTCGCCGCCGCCTGCGCCTGCGGCGCGAAGGACGCCAAGGACTGCAAGTGCGGCGAGAAGTGCAAGTGCACCGAGAAGAAGGACGCCCCGAAGTCGAAGGCGGCCTAGTCCGGTCCGGCGCCCCACGGCGCCGCCTGCAGCACCCGAGGCCTCGTCCGGCACGCCGGACGGGGCCTTCGTGCGTCGCTAGCCCACGCCGCGGGTGCGGGCCCGGTGGCGGGCCAGCACGGCGCCCAGGTACTGGCCGGTGAAGCTGCCCTTCACCCGGGCCACCTCCTCGGGCGTGCCCTCGGCCACCACGAACCCGCCCTCCTCGCCGCCCTCCGGACCGAGGTCCACCACCCAGTCGGCCGACTTGATGACGTCGAGGTTGTGCTCGATGACGATCACCGAGTTCCCGGCGTCGACCAGCCGGTCGAGCACCACGAGCAGCTTCTTCACGTCGTCGAAGTGGAGGCCGGTGGTGGGCTCGTCGAGGATGTAGAGGGTGCGGCCGGTGCCCACCCGGGCCAGCTCGCGGGAGAGCTTGATGCGCTGGGCCTCGCCGCCCGACAGGGTGGGGGAGGGCTGCCCGATCTTCACGTAGCCCAGCCCGACGTCGTCGAGGGTTCCCAGGATCCGCTGGATCTCGCGGTGGTTCGCGAAGTGCGCCATGGCCTCGCGCACCGACATGTCGAGCACCTCGGCCACGTTCTTGCCCTTGAACTGGACCTTGAGGGTGGCCTCGTTGAAGCGCTTGCCCTGGCAGACCTCGCAGGGGACGAGCACGTCGGCGAGGAAGTGCATCTCCACCATCTTCATGCCGTCGCCCTGGCAGGCCTCGCAGCGTCCCCCCTTCACGTTGAAGCTGAAGCGGCCGGGCAGGTAGCCGAGCGCGCGGGCCTCCGGCGTCTGGGCGAAGACCTCGCGGACCAGGTCGAAGACCTTGGTGTAGGTGGCGGGGTTGGAGCGCGGGGTGCGGCCGATGGGCTGCTGGTTGATGTCGATGACCTTGTCGATCTGCTCGTGGCCCGCCACCGACTTGTGCCGGCCGGGCACCTCGCGCGCGCCGTGGAGGAGGCGACCCAGCGCCGGGTGGAGGATGCCGTTCACGAGCGTGGACTTGCCCGCGCCGGAGACCCCGGTGACCGCCACGAAGCAGCCGAGCGGGAAGGAGACGGTGACGTCCTTCAGGTTGTTCTCGGTGGCGCCGGCCACGGTGATGCGGGTCTTGCCCACCGGGCGGCGGCGCCCGGGCACCGGGATCTCGGCCCGGCCGGAGAGGTAGGCGCCGGTGAGCGAGGCCGGATCGGCCATGACCTGCGCCGGCGTGCCGGCCGAGACCACGCGCCCGCCGTGCTCGCCGGCTCCCGGCCCGAAGTCGACGATCCAGTCGGCCGACTCCATGGTCTCCTCGTCGTGCTCGACGACGATGACCGAGTTGCCGATGTCGCGCAGCCGCTTCAGCGTCCCGAGCAGCTTGCCGTTGTCCCGCTGGTGGAGGCCGATGGAGGGCTCGTCGAGGATGTAGATGACCCCGGTGAGCTCGCTGCCCATCTGCGAGGCCAGCCGGATGCGCTGGCTCTCGCCGCCGGAGAGGGAGGGGCCGGGCCGGTCGAGCGTGAGGTAGGAGAGCCCCACGTCCACCAGGAACCGCAGCCGGTTGCGGATCTCCTTGAGCAGCTCCTCGGCGATGCGGGCCTCCGCGCCCGCCAGCGCGAGCCCGTCGAGCCAGGCCAGCGCCTCGCGGATGGTCATGCGCGAGAGCCCCACGATGCCCACCCCGCGGATGCGCACGGCGCGGCTCTCGGCCCGGAGCCGCTCGCCGCCGCAGGCCGGGCAGGGCTTGTCGGAGAAGAAGCGCATGTAGTAGCGGCGCATGGCCTCGGAGCCGGTGGACTTGAAGCGCCGGTAGAGCTGGTTCAGCACCCCTTCCCACTGGATGCGGTAGCCCTTCACCCCGGCCGCCTGCGTGCCGTGGAGGATGACGTCCCGGTGCTGCTTCGGCAGCTTCGACCAGGGCGTGTCGAGGTCGATGCCGAGCGAGCGGGAGAGGTGCTCGACGAACTCGAAGGTCCAGCCCTCGCCGCGCTCCATGCCGCTCGCCCAGGGCTCCACGGCGCCGTCGCGGATGGTGAGGGACGGGTCGGGGATGATGAGGTCGGCGTCCATCTCGGCGCGGGTCCCGAGGCCCTGGCACTCGGTGCACGAGCCGAGCGGGCTGTTGAAGGAGAAGGCCTGGGGGGCGAGCTCGCCGAAGGAGATGCCGCAGGTGGGGCAGGCGTTCAGCTCGGAGAAGAAGCGGTCGTGCTGCTTGTACTCCTCCGGGTCGATGTCGGGGCCGACCCGCTGCTGCTTGTCGGCGTCGGCCACCACCAGCGTGCCCTTGCCCTCGCGGAGCGCGGTCTCCACCGAGTCGGTGAGCCGCCCGCGGATGCCCTCCTTCACCACCAGGCGATCGACCAGGATCTCGATGTCGTGCTTCAGCTTCTTGTCGAGGGAAAGCCGTTCCTCCAGGGAGTGGACCACGCCGTCCACGCGGACGCGGGCGAAGCCGCGCTTGTGGGCGTCGCCGAGCAGCTCGCGGTACTCGCCCTTCCGGTTCTGCACGAGGGGGGCCAGCACCAGGATGCGGGAGCCCGCCGGCGAGGCCAGGATGGCGTCGACGATCTGCTCCGCCGTCTGCTTGCCCACCCGGCGGCCGCAGGAGGGGCAGTGCTGCTCGCCGATGGAGGCGAAGAGCACGCGCAGGTAGTCGTGGACCTCGGTGATGGTCCCCACCGTGGAGCGCGGGTTGTTGGAGGCGGCCTTCTGCTCGATGGAGATGGTGGGCGAGAGGCCGCGCAGCGTGTCGTAGCGCGGCTTCTCCATCTGGCCCAGGAACTGGCGGGCGTAGGAGGAGAGCGACTCGACGTAGCGCCGCTGCCCCTCGGCGTAGAGGGTGTCGAAGGCGAGCGAGCTCTTCCCCGACCCGGAGACGCCGGTGAAGACCACGAGCCGCTTCTTCGGGATCTCGACGTCGACCGACTTGAGGTTGTGCTCGCGCGCGCCCTTGACGCTGATGGTGTCCGGCTCGGTCATCCGGCCCTTCTTAATCCCGCGCGGACGCGTTGGCTACCGCACGGAAACCTGATACGGGAGCGGTTCCCATGGCCGAGCTGGCGAGCGATTCCGGCGCGATACGCCTGCGGCTCGACCCGGTCTCCCGGGTCGACGGCGACCGGGTGCTCGCCTCCGCCGCGCTCGAGTACCGGGACGCCCGGGACGGGGAGTGGTGGCCGGTGGTCCGGCTCCCGGTGGTGTACCTCGCCCCGGGGGCGTCGGAGGCGCTCGTGGAGAGCCTGCGGGAGCTCCTGCAGGGGACGATCCCGGGCTTCGCCTGGCAGTCCGGGGACGGGGCGCTCGGCCTCCAGATCGGCGTCCCGGAGGGTCAGGGCGCGCTCCTCGTCGCCGAGGTCGGGCTCGACCTGGGGCTCTTCCTGGCCGAGTCGGCGGGCGTTCCGCGCCGGGAGGGCGCCGAGGCGGCCCTCTTCCGCTGGCCGGTGACGCGGGCCTCCGCCGTGGCCTTCGCCGACCTCCTGCGCGCCGAGTCGGACGGGCTCGCTCGCGATGGCTAGCCCGGAGGAGGTCCCGGCGCGCCGCCCGGGCAGGGTGCGCCCCGCCACCCGGGCCCGGGTGCTGCTCTTCCTGGCGGCGGCGCTCTTCGGCCTGCTCGCGGTGCTCGCACGCATCGCCTCGCTGGAGGGCCTCACCGCGCCGCAGGTGGCCACGGTGCGCTTCGCCGTGGGCACCGCCGTCACGCTCGCGCTCTTCCGGGTGCGGCCGGGGACGTTCCGTCCGGTGCGGAAGGGGCTGCTCGTGACGCGCGGCGTGCTGGGCGGGCTGGCGGCGCTGCTCTACTTCTACGCGCTCTCCCTCATCCCGGCCGGGCAGGCGACCCTCCTCAACAACACCTTCCCCGTGCTGGCGGTGGGCCTCTCCTACTTCACCCTGAACGAGCGCCCCACCTGGCACCTCCTCCTGGCCCTCGGCGTCACCAGCCTGGGGGTGTACCTGGTCCTGGGCGGGGGCCGGGTCGGGTTCCAGCTGGGATGGGGGCAGTGGGTGGGCATCGCCTCGGCCTTCCTGGGGGCCGGCGCGGTCACCTCCATCCGGGCCCTGCGCGCCACCGACAACGCGCCCACCATCTTCTTCGCCTTCACGCTGGGTGGCCTGCTGGTCTCGGCGCCCCTCTCGCTCGGGACCTGGAGCTTCCACCACCACGCCTGGATCTTCGCCATGGCGGCGGGCGTGGTCTCCTTCGCGGCCCAGCTCTCCATGACCGAGGCCTACGGCGCGCTCACCGTCGCCGAGGCGGCGGTGTGGCAGCAGCTCACCCCGGTGGCGAGCTACCTGTGGGCCGGTGCCGTCCTGGGCGAGACCCTCTCGGCGGTGGGCATGGCCGGGGTGGCGCTGGGCATCGCCGGCGTGGTCTACGGCTCGGTGCTGGGCCACCGGCCGCCCGAGCCGGAGGAGGTTTGACGGCCTCCGGGCACCGTCGCGCCCGCGCCGTCGCGCGGCTCGAGCTCGTCGGCTGCGGATTCTTCTTCGGGCTCATGGCGGTGCTGGGACGGCTGCTCGCCACCGGACCGGCCCGGTTCAGCCCCGGGCAGCTCTCGGTGGTGCGCTTCGGCGTCGGGGCCGCCGCCAGCCTGGCGGTCTTCGCGCTGCGGCCGTCCCTCTACCGTCCGCGCAACGTGCGCCTGCTCGTCACGCGGGGGGTCTCCGGCGGCCTGGTGGTGGTGCTCTACTTCGCCGCCCTGGCCCGCATCCCGGCCGGCGAGGCGGGGATGATCTACAACCTCTTCCCGGCCATCGCGACCCTGCTCGCGCTCGGGCTCCTCGGCGAGCGACCCGGGCTGCGCCTGTGGGCGGCCATCGGGCTCGCCACGCTGGGCGTGGCGCTGGTCCTCGGCAACGGCTCCGTGCGGCTCGGCCTGGGCTGGGGGGAGGCGGCGGCGCTGGCCGCGGCGGTCTTCGCGGCGGTGAGCGCCAACGTCATCCGGGCCATGCGCGGGACCGACAACGCCCCGACGATCTTCTTCTTCTTCTGCCTGGCCGGGCTTCCGGTGGTGATTCCGTTCGCGCTCGACCCCTGGCCGGGAGGGCTCGTGCCCTGGACGCTGGCGGTGACCATGGCGCTCTCCGCCTTCGCCGCGCAGGTGCTCATGACCGAGGCCTACGGCGCGCTCTCGGTCGGGGAGGCCGCCGCATGGCTGCAGCTCACCCCCATCGCCCAGGTGCTCCTCGCGGCGGTCCTGCTCGGCGAGGCCATCACCCCGACCGGCGTCGTGGGCATCGGGGTCTCGGTGGCCGGGGTGGCGTGGGCCACCCGGCTCGGGCAGCGGGCCGTCCCGGTCCCCCCGCCCTGAGCTAGACTTCCGGGGATGAACCCGCCCGCGGTCGCCTTCGAGCCCTTCACCGCCGAGCACCAGGCCTTCCGGCGCGTGGTCCGGGAGTTCGCCGAGAAGGAGCTCGCGCCGCACGCGCGGGAATGGGACGAGGCCGGCGCGTTCCCCCGCTCCCTCTTCCGCCGCTTCGGCGAGATGGGCTTCCTGGGGATCCGGCACGACCCGGCCTGGGGCGGATCCGGGCTCGACTACTGGTACGTGGTGGCCTACGCCGAGGAGCTGGTCCGCTCCCGCAACGGCGGCCTGGGCACCGGCATGCTGGTGCAGGGCGAGATGGCCACGCCCATCCTCGGCGAGCTCGGCACCGACGAGCAGAAGCGCGAGTTCCTCGCGCCCGCGCTCTCCGGGGAGAAGGTGGCGGCGCTCGCCATCTCCGAGCCCGACGCCGGCAGCGACGTGGCCGCCCTCCGCACCCGGGCGCGGCACGACGGCGACGACCTCGTGATCTCCGGGTCGAAGACCTGGATCTCGAACGGCACCCGCGCCGACTTCCTCACGCTCGCGGTCCGCACCGGGGAGGAGGGCTACGGCGGAATCTCGCTCGTGACCTTCCCCACCGACGTGAAGGGCTACCAGGTGTCGCGCAGGCTCGAGAAGGTGGGCAACCTCTCCTCCGACACCGCCGTCCTGTTCTTCGACGAGTGCCGCATCCCCGCCCGCTTCCTGCTCGGGGAGGAGAACCAGGGCTTCGGCCACATCATGACCGGGTTCCAGGGCGAGCGGCTGGTGGCGGCCATCACCGCCGTGGCCGGGGCCCAGCTGGTCCTCGACGACGCCGTTTGCTACGGCCAGGAGCGGAAGGCCTTCGGCCGCCCCATCGGCACCTTCCAGGCCTGGCGCCACCGCTTCGCCGACCACCTCTCCCGGCTCGAGGCGGCGCGCTGGCTCACCTACCGCGCCTGCGACCTCTTCGCGCGCGGGCAGGTGGCGCTGCGCGAGATCTCCATGGCGAAGCTCGTGGCCTGCGACCTGGCCCAACAGGTGGCCTACGACGCCATGCAGTTCCACGGCGGGATGGGCTACGTCGTCGAGACCGACGTGGCGCGCGCCTGGCGCGACCTGCGCCTGCTCCCCATCGCCGGGGGGACGTCCGAGATCATGCGCGAGCTCGTGTCGCGGGGGGCGGGCTTCTAGCATGACCACCGCCCTCGTCGTCCTCGTCACCACGCCCTCCGCCGAGGTCGCGGCCGCCATCGCCCGCACCCTGGTGGAGGAGCGCCTCGCCGCCTGCGGCAACGTCATCCCGGGCGTGCGGTCGATCTACCGATGGGATGGGAAGGTCCACGACGAGGCGGAGGCGCTGCTCGTGCTCAAGACCGAGGGGCGGGCGCTGCCGGAGCTGAAGCGCCGGCTGCCGGAGCTCCACCCCTACGCGGTGCCGGAGCTGCTCGCGCTGCCCGTGGAGGACGGGCTCGCGCCCTACCTGGACTGGGTGGCGGAGGGCGTCACTTCTTCCTGAAGAGCGCCTCGAGCGCGTCCTTCGGGTCCTGCGCGGCCCGCGGCGCCTCGCCGAAGAGGGCCCGCAGCCGGTCCATGGCCTCGCCCGACGAGCCGCGCCGCCGGGAGGCGCCGTCGCCCAGCTGGAAGAGGTCGCAGGCGTTGGAGGCGATCTTGTCCACGTAGTGGTCGGCGTGCGGCTCCCGGCACTCGTGGGGCGCCGATTCGTCGTAGAAGCGGCAGTCGATGCAGCAGTGCAGGTCGGCGTCGCACCGCGGGCAGGCGCTGCGCCGGCCCACCGGGCCGTCCCAGTCGAGCGTCGCCCCGCAACCGTGGCAGGAGGTGGCCAAGCGCCTCAGGCCTGGGCGAGGGGGACCGGGCCGACCGTGCCGGGCGGCCGCTCGGCCATCTCGGTGGAGAGGATGGCGAACTGCTCGACGTCGATGCTGATGCGGCGCCACTCGTCCTCGGAGATGTCGAGGAAGGCGTCCACCACCCGGGGGTCGAACTGGGCCCCGCGGCAGCGCGTGATCTCGGAGCGGGCCTCGGCGTAGCCGCGGGCCTTGCGGTAGGGGCGGTCGCTGGTGATGGCGTCGTAGGCGTCGACCACGTGGAACACCCGGGCCCCGATGAGGATGGCGTCCCCCTTCAGGCCGGCCGGGTAGCCGGAGCCGTCCCACTTCTCCTGGTGCTGCAGGACGATCACCGAGGCGTTCTTCAAGTACTCGACCCGGCGGAGCAGCTCCCAGCCCAGCTCCGGGTGGCGCTTCATCTCCTTCCACTCGTTGGCGTCGAGCGGGCCGGGCTTGAGCAGGACGCGGTCGCGGATGCCGATCTTGCCGATGTCGTGGAGGAGCGCGCCGTGCTCGATGACCGTGAGGTCGGGCTCGGCCACCCCGAGCTGCAGCGCCAGGCGCCGCGCGTAGAGCGAGACGCGGCGGGAGTGCCACTGGGTCTCGGCGTCGCGGTAGTCGAGGGCGGCGATGAGGCCGCCGAGCAGCGCCTCGGTGCGCTCGCGCACCCGCTCCTCGAGCCGGAGGTTCAGCTCCCGGAGCTTGTCGTTCTGCTGCTGGACCTGGATGGTGAGCCGCTCGTTCTCCCGGCGCAGCCGGGCGGCGTCGGCGGCCTGCGCCACCGTGGTCACCACCTCCTGGTTGTGCCAGGGCTTGGAGATGATGCGGTAGACCTCGCCCGAGTTGACCGCGTCGAGGGCGATGCGGAAGTCCTCGGCGGCGGTGCAGAGCACGCGGGCCGCCGAGGGGATCTTCTCGCGGGCCCGCTGGAGGAGCGCGATGCCGTCCATGCCCGGCATCATGTAGTCGGAGATGACGACGATGGGCCGGTCGGCCTCCAGGTGGGCGAGCGCGTCCTCGGGCGCGGAGTAGGTCCGCACCTCGAAGCCGGCACCCTCCAGGATGCGCTTCAGGTTCCTGAGGATGAGGACGTCGTCGTCGATCACGACGACGCGGTCGGGGCTCGTGGCCGGGATGCCGTACCTCCGTGAACCGGTGAGACAGCCGACCGATCATACCGCCTGGGACGCCGGGCGCCAGCCCGGGCCCCGGGGGACCCGTCCCGGAGCGCCCGCGCCCCCGCAGGGGCACCGGCTAGAAGCTGTTCAGGAAGTCGTCGTTGGTCTCGAACTCGGTGAGCTTCTTCAGGAGTCGCTCCATGGCCTCGACCGGCTTCAGGGAGGCGAGCGCCCCGCGCAGCTTGCGGATCTTCTCGATCTGCTTGCCGGAGAAGAGCTTTTCCTCCTTGCGGGTGCCCGAGGCCCCGATGTCGATGGCGGGGAAGATGCGCCGCTCGGCCAGGGGTCGGGAGAGCACCACCTCCATGTTGCCGGTGCCCTTGAACTCCTCGAAGATCACCTCGTCCATCCGGCTGCCGGTGTCGACGAGCGCGGTCCCGATGATGGTGAGGGAGCCCCCCTCCTCGGCCTTGCGGGCCGCGCCGAAGAGCCGCTTGGGGCGCTCGAGCGCGCGGCTGTCGACGCCGCCGGTCAGGGTGCGGCCGGAGGACTCGATCTCACGGTTGTAGGCGCGGGCGAGGCGGGTGATCGAGTCGAGCAGGATGACGACGTCCTTGCCCCCCTCGACGAGCCGCTTGGCCCGCTCCATGGCCATCTCCGCCGCGTGGATGTGCTCCTCGGCGGGCCGGTCGTTGGACGAGCCGCAGACCTCGCCCTTCACGTTGCGGCGCATGTCGGTGAGCTCCTCCGGACGCTCGTCGACGAGGAGGACGATGAGGTGGATGTCGGGACGGTTGGCGTGGATCGCCTGGGCGATCCGCTGGAGCATGATGGTCTTGCCGGCCTTGGGCGGCGAGGTGATGAGGGCGCGGGCGCCGAGGCCGATGGGGGAGACGAGGTCGAGGACGCGCCCGACGAGCTCGTCGGGGCGGGTCTCCATGACCAGCTTCTCGGTGGGGTCGGTGGCGGTGAGGTTGGTGAAGGCGGTGCGCCGGACCACGGCGAGCGGGTCGGTGCCCTCGACCAGGTCCACCTTCTGCAGCACGCGCTTCACGCCCCGGACGGCGGCCTGCCCCTTCACGAGGTGTCCGGGGAGGAGGTGCATCCGGTCGACGAGCCAGCGCGGGACCTCGACGTCGAAGTGCTGGGGGATGTAGCTGCGCTTCGGGTCCCGGAGCCACCCCTGCCCCTTGCCCTCGAAGTCGAGGACGCCCTCGACCTCCTCCATCACCTCCGGCTGTCCCTGGGGCGGGGGAGGCTGGACCGCGGCGCCGTTCTGCGCGGCGGGCGGGGCGAAGTTGCCGCCCTGCGGCGGCCCGGCCTGCCCGG
>JBBIOL010000040.1:0-29961 GCA_037443385.1 Anaeromyxobacteraceae bacterium | reverse complement strand
CGAACGGGAGCGGCGCCCCCGGCGTGACGCGGCGGTCGCCGGAGGCGGACGGGCGGTCCTGGGCCGGTGCCGGGCCGGCGGACCCTCCGGACCGGAACCAGAGGACGACGAGCGCGACGAGGGCGGCGGCGACGGCGAGGGCGAGGAGGCGGCGCACGATCGGGCAGGAGACTACACCCGCGCGCCGGGGGCGGCCTCCCGGTTCGCCGGGCCCGGGCCGGCGGCGGTTGACCGCGCCCGGGTCGCGTGTTAATCCGTCCATCCGGATATCCGAATGGAAGCGGCGACCGCACGGCCCCACGGGCTCCTCGGCTGGATGGAGGGGCTGGCCGACCCGATCCGGCTCCGGCTGCTCCACCTCCTGGAGCGGCACGAGCTGGGCGTGGCCGAGCTCTGCGAGGTCCTGCAGCTCCCCCAGTCCACCGTGAGCCGGCACCTCAAGGTGCTCTCCGGCCAGGGCTGGGTCGAGGTCCGGCCGCACGGGACGAACCGGCTCTACCGGATGGCCGACGACGTCGTCCCGGCGGCCCGCCGGCTCTGGAAGGTGGCCCGGGGCGAGAGCGAGCGGTGGGCCGCGCTCCGGCAGGACCAGCTCCGCCTCGACCGGCGCCTCAAGGCGCGTCGCGGGACCGGCGAGGACTTCTTCGCCGGCGCCGCCGCCGACTGGGACCGGCTCCGTGCCGAGTGGTACGGCGCGGGCTTCGGCTTCGCGGCGCTGGTGGCGCTCCTCCCCCCGTCCTGGACCGTGGCCGACCTGGGCTGCGGCACCGGTGCGCTGTCCGCCGCCCTGGCGCCGGCGGTGTCCCGGGTGATCGGCGTCGACCGCTCCGCCGACATGCTCCGCGCGGCGCGCCGCCGCACCGCCGGCCTCCCGAACGTCGAGCTCCGCCGCGGGGCGCTCGAGGACCTGCCGCTCGAGGACGCCTCGGCCGACGCGGCGCTGCTCGTCCTCTCGCTGGGCTGGGCCGACGACCCCGCCCGCGCGCTCTCCGAGGCCGCCCGCGCCCTGCGTCCCGGAGGGCGCGTGGTCGTCGTGGACGCCGTGCTCCACGACGACGAGGCGTTCCGGCGGCGGGCCGGCCAGGTCCGCCCGGGATTCGACCCGGCCCGCCTGGTGGAGATCCTCCGCCAGGCCGGCTTCCAGGAGCCGTCCTGCCGTCCGCTGCCCCCCGAGCCCGCCGCGAAGGGCCCCGCCCTGCTGCTCGCGCGCGCGCGCCGCCCCTGATCCCCGCCCACCCCGAACCCGAACCGAAGGAAGGAAGAACCCATGGCCAAGGCCGCCCGCAAGCTCCGCATCGCCCCGCCGTTCGAGTACGCCGTGAAGGACATCACCCTCGCCGACTGGGGCCGCAAGGAGATCGAGCTCGCCGAGAAGGAGATGCCGGGCCTCCTGTCCGTGCGGCGCGAGTACGCGCGCAAGCGCCCGCTCCGGGGCCAGCGCATCACCGGCTCGCTGCACATGACCATCCAGACGGCGGTGCTCATCGAGACCCTCGTCGACCTGGGCGCCGACGTGCGCTGGGCCTCCTGCAACATCTTCTCGACCCAGGACCACGCCGCCGCCGCGGTGGTGGTCGGGCGCGGCGGGACGGCCGACGCGCCCCGGGGCGTGCCGGTCTTCGCCTGGAAGGGCGAGACGCTGGAGGAGTACTGGGACTGCACCGAGCGCGCGCTCGACTTCGGCGGCGGGAAGGGCCCCACCCAGATCGTCGACGACGGCGGCGACGCCACGCTCCTCATCCACAAGGGCGTCGAGTTCGAGGCGGCCGGCAAGGTCCCGTCGCCGGCCACGGCCGACTCCGAGGAGTTCGCGGTGGTGCTCTCCCTGCTCGGCCGGATCATGAAGAAGGATCGCAAGCGCTGGACCGAGGTCGCGAAGGGGATGCGCGGCGTCACCGAGGAGACCACCACCGGCGTGCACCGGCTCTACGAGATGGAGCGGGCCGGCAAGCTGCTCTTCCCGGCCATCAACGTGAACGACAGCGTCACCAAGTCGAAGTTCGACAACCTCTACGGTTGCCGGCACTCGCTCATCGACGGCCTCAACCGCGCCACCGACGTCATGCTGGCCGGCAAGATGGCCGTGGTCTGCGGCTACGGCGACGTGGGCAAGGGCTGCGCCCAGGCGCTCTCGGGGCAGGGGGCGCGCGTGGTGGTCACCGAGATCGACCCCATCTGCGCGCTGCAGGCCGCCATGGAGGGCTACCAGGTCCTGCGCGTCGAGGACGTGCTCCCGCGCGCCGACGTCTTCGTCACCACCACCGGCAACGTCGACGTGATCACCGTGGACCACATGAAGCGCATGAAGGACGGCGCCATCATCGGGAACATCGGCCACTTCGACAACGAGATCGACATGGCCGGGCTGAAGAAGTTCCCCGGGATCGTGCGCACCAACATCAAGCCCCAGTTCGACAAGTGGACCTTCCCCGACGGCCACTCCATCCTGGTGCTGGCGGAGGGGCGCCTCCTCAACCTGGGCTGCGCCACCGGCCACCCCAGCTTCGTCATGTCGAACAGCTTCACCAACCAGACCATCGCCCAGATCGAGCTCGCCGAGCGTCACGACTGGTACGAGAACAAGGTCTACACGCTGCCCAAGCACCTCGACGAGAAGGTGGCCCGCCTGCACCTCGAGCAGATCGGCGTGAAGCTCACCCGGCTCACCCCGAAGCAGGCCGCCTACATCGGGGTCTCGCCCAAGGGCCCCTTCAAGCCCGATACTTACCGGTACTAGCCGGCCCGAGCCGGCGGGAGGACGCCATGGCCGAAGAGAGGATCCCCGGACCGCCGCCGTCGGAGCTCGCCCCGGGCGCCTTCACGCTGCTCGAGGCGGGCCGCGCCGGGGTCCTCTCGACGCTCTCGGCCCGCAGGCCGGGCTGGCCGCTCGGGTCGTTCGTCTCCTACGCGCTCGACGGCGTCGGGCGGCCGGTGTTCCTCTTCACCGAGCTCGCCCAGCACACCCGGAACCTGCGGCTCGACCCGCGCGCCTCGCTCTTCGTCCAGGAGCCGGCGGTCCGCAACCCCCAGGCGGCCGGCCGGCTCGCCCTGCTCGGCACGCTCACCCCGGTGCCCGGGGGCGAGCTCTCCGAGGCCCGGGACCGGTACGTGGCCGCCCACCCGGAGGGGAGGTCGTTCGCGGAGCTGGGCGACTTCCTCTTCTGGCACATGAACGTCGAGGACGTGCACGTCGTGGGGGGCTTCGCGAAGGTCGGCTGGATGTCCTGGCAGGAGTTCCGCGAGAACGCCGGGGTGCGGTAGCCGGGAGGGCCGGGCGGACGTCGCCCGCCGTTTCGGCGAGGCAAGACACCCCGCGCCGGGTTAGAAGGGTGCGCCATGTCCGACAAGACCCAGCGCGCCCTCGACCACTACGCGTCCCACGCCGCCTCCTACCTGGAGGACCTGAAGTCGCTGGTCCGCATCCCCAGCGTCTCCTTCGCCGGGTTCCCGGCCGGGCCGGTCCGCCAGAGCGCCGAGGCCACCGCCGACCTGCTCCGCCGCCGCGGCTTCACGCGCGTCGAGATCCTCGAGGTCGAGGGGGCCCACCCCTACGTCTTCGCCGAGCACGTCGCCGACCCGAAGCTGCCCACCGTGCTCCTCTACGCCCATCACGACGTGCAGCCGGCCGGCGACGAGGAGCTCTGGACCACGCCCCCCTTCGAGCCCGCCGAGCGGGGAGGGCGCCTCTACGGGCGCGGGGCCGCCGACGACAAGGCGGGCATCCTGGTGCACGCCGCCGCGGCCGACTCCTGGCTCCGCGCCACCGGCTCGCTCCCCCTGAACCTCAAGGTGGTCATCGAGGGCGAGGAGGAGGTGGGCAGCGATCACCTGCCGCAGTTCATCCAGAAGTTCCGCGAACGGCTCGACGCCGACGCGGTGGTGCTCACCGACACCTCCAACGTGGACGCCGGCGTCCCCTGCGTCACCATCGCGCTCCGCGGGCTGGTGGTCGCCGAGGTCGAGGTCCGGGCGCTCGAGCAGAGCGTCCACTCCGGGATGTGGGGCGGCCCCATCCCCGACCCGGTCCTGGCGCTCGCGAAGATGCTGGCGCCGCTCGTCGACGCCGACGGCCGCATCGCCATCCCGGGCATCTACGACCGGGTCCGGCCCCTCTCGCCGGCCGAGAAGCGGGCCATCGAGCTGCTCCCGGTCTCCCGGGAGGAGTTCCGGCGCCAGGCCGGCGTGCGGCCGGGCGTGGAGCTCCACGGCCAGGCCCACCCGCTCGAGACCAACTGGTGGCAGCCCGCGCTGTCCGTGAACGCGATCCAGGCCTCCAGCCGCAAGGACGCCCGCAACATCGTGAACGACGTGGCCTGGGCCCGGGTGGGCATCCGGCTGGTCCCGGACATGGACCCGGCCGACGTGGCCCGGCGCCTCGAGGAGGCCCTGCGCAAGGCCGCCCCCTGGGGCGTCGAGGTGAAGATCGAGATCCACGGCCACGGCCCGGCCTGGAAGACCGACGTCTCCCACCCGGCCTTCGCGGCCGCGTTCCGGTCGCTCCAGCGCGGCTTCGGTCGCGAGCCGCTTGCCATCGGCTGCGGGGGCAGCATCGGGTTCGTCGAGCCCTTCGTGAAGGCGCTGGGCGGGGTGCCGGCGCTCCTCATCGGCGTGGAGGACCCCCGTTCCAACGCCCACTCGGAGAACGAGAGCCTGAACCTGGCCGACCTCCAGTCCGCCATCCGCAGCGCCATCGCGCTCTACGGCGAGCTGGCGGAAGCGCTGCGCAGGTAGCCCGGGCCCAGGGCCCGGCAACGAGGAGACCGATGGCCGCGAGCAAGTTCCCCGACAGGCTGGGCGAGGAGGCGCGGGCGCTGGAGCGGGCCCGCGAGCTGCCCAGCATCCGGACCGCGTCCGACGTGGACGCCCTGCGTCGCGCCTTCGCCGACCACCTGCAGTTCTCCATCGGCAAGGACGAGCACTCGGCCACCGCGCTCGACCGCTACACCGCCGTCGCCGACGCCGTGCGCGACCGCATGATGCGCCACTGGGTGCAGACCCAGCAGAACTACTACCGGAGCGACGCCAAGCGGGTCTACTACCTGTCGCTCGAGTTCCTCATGGGCAAGGCGCTCGAGAACAACCTGCTCAACCTCGGGCTGCTCGACAACATGAAGGCGGCGCTCTCCAGCCTGGGGCTCGACATCCAGGAGCTCTTCGCCCAGGAACCCGACGCCGGCCTCGGCAACGGGGGCCTGGGCCGCCTCGCCGCCTGCTTCCTCGACTCCATGGCCACGCTGGCGCTGCCGGCCTACGGGTACGGCATCCGCTACGAGTACGGCATCTTCGACCAGGAGATCCGCGACGGGTGGCAGGTGGAGCGCCCCGAGGAGTGGCTGCGCTTCGGCAACCCCTGGGAGATCGCGCGGCCCGAGAACCAGGTGCCGGTGTCCTTCTTCGGCCGCACCGAGCGCCACGCCGGCCCGGACGGGCGCGAGCGGGTGCGCTGGATCGACGCGAAGCGCGTGCTGGGAATGGCCTACGACAACCCCATCGCCGGGTTCCGCAACCGCACCGTGAACACGCTGCGGCTCTGGAGGGCGCGCTCCCCGCAGGAGTTCGACCTCGCCGACTTCAACGCCGGCGATTACCTGGCGGCGGTCGAGGACAAGAACGTCTCCGAGAACATCTCCAAGGTGCTCTACCCCAACGACCTCACGGTCATGGGGAAGGAGCTGCGCCTCCAGCAGCAGTACTTCTTCGTGGCCTGCTCGCTGCACGACATCGTCACCCGCCACCTCAAGGTGCACGCCGGCTTCGACGACTTCGCCGACAAGGTGGCCATCCAGCTCAACGACACCCACCCGGCCATCGCCATCGCCGAGCTGATGCGCATCCTGGTCGACGAGCACGGCCTGGCCTGGGCCCGCGCCTGGGAGATCTGCCAGGCGGTCTTCGGCTACACGAACCACACCCTGCTCCCGGAGGCGCTGGAGCGCTGGTCGGTGGAGCTGCTCGGACGGGTGCTGCCGCGGCACCTCGAGATCATCTACGAGGTGAACGGGCTCTTCCTGGCCCAGATCCGCGGCGATGCGCGCTTCGACGCGGCGGCCGTGGAGCGCATGTCCCTCATCGAGGAGGGGATGCCCAAGCAGGTGCGCATGGCCAACCTGGCGGTGGTCGGGTCGCACTCGGTGAACGGGGTGGCCGCGCTCCACACCGAGCTCCTCGAGAACGAGCTCTTCCACGACTTCCACCGGCTCTGGCCCGAGAAGTTCAACAACAAGACGAACGGCGTCACCCCCCGCCGCTGGGTCCTGCAGGCCAACCCGGAGCTGGCTTCGGTGCTGAACGAGGTGGTCGGGCCCGGCTGGATCACCGACGCAGACGAGCTGCGCCGGCTCGAGCTCTTCGTGGACGACGACGCCTTCCGCCGCCGCTTCCGCGAGATCAAGCGGGCCAACAAGGACCGGCTGGCCCAGATCATCCTGGCCGAGAACGGCGTGGAGGTGGACCCGTCGTCGATCTTCGACGTCCAGGTGAAGCGCATCCACGAGTACAAGCGCCAGCTGCTGGACGTCTTCTACGTCGTCCACCAGTACCTGCGCATGAAGGCCGACCGGGCCTATCGCCCCGTCCCGCGCACCTGGATCTTCGCCGGCAAGGCCGCGCCCGGCTACGTGATGGCGAAGTGGATCGTGAAGCTCGTGAACGCGGTGGCGTCGGTGGTGAACGCCGACCCGGCCGTCAACGGCCACATGAAGGTGGTGTTCCTGCGCAACTACCGGGTCTCGCTGGCCGAGCGCATCTTCCCGGCCGCCGACCTCTCCGAGCAGATCTCCACTGCCGGCAAGGAGGCCTCCGGCACCGGGAACATGAAGTTCGCGCTCAACGGCGCGCTCACCATCGGCACCCTCGACGGCGCCAACGTGGAGATCCGCGAGGCGGTGGGGGCCGAGAACTTCTTCCTCTTCGGCCTCACCGTGCCCGAGGTTCGGGAGCTGAAGCGCGCCGGCTACAACCCCTGGGACTGGTACCGCGGCAACCCCGACCTGAAGGCGGTGGTGGACGCCATCTCCGGCGGGACCTTCTCCCCCGAGGAGCCGCGCCTCTTCCAGCCGGTGGTCGACTCGCTCCTGCACGGGGGCGACACCTACCTCGTGCTGGCCGACTTCGCCGCCTACGTGGCCGCCCAGGAGCGGGTGTCGCAGGCCTGGGTCGACTACGAGCGCTGGACGCGCATGGCCATCCTCAACGTGGCGCGCTGCGGGATCTTCTCCTCGGACCGGACGATCCGGCAGTACGCCGAGGAGATCTGGGACGTGGGGCCGATCCCGAACGCGTAGCGCGCGGCCTCCAGCCGAACCGCTCGAGCGAGACGCGGCCCCGGTCGTCGACCGCGACGCCCTCGCCCTCGAGGAGCGCGCGCTGCACCGCCGATCCCATGGGGTCGAGGATGGAGATGGCGGCCACGGCCCGCGACCGCGACCCGAGCACGCGTTGCCACGGGATCGCATGGCGCGTCCCGCGCAGGGCGGCGAGGGCGTAGCCCACCTGGCGCGCGGCCCGGGGCTTTCCGGCGAGGAGCGCCACCTGTCCGTAGGTGGCGACCCGCCCGGGCGGGATCCGCTCGACCACCCGGTAGTAGGCGCTCCAGCCCGCGGGGGGGTCGGAAGGAGGCGTCGTCCCGGCCGGGTCGGTCGGGTTTCGCTTGCCAACCATCCCCTCGACATTACGCTGGGCGGATGAACCCTGCACGCACGTCGATCGCCCTCGTCGCCGCCGTGGCCCTCGCCGGCTGCGGCGTCCAGTCCATCCCCCAGGCCAACAACGCCGTCGCGGGCGCGTGGGCCGAGGTGGAGAACCAGTACCAGCGGCGGGCCGACCTCGTGCCCAACCTGGTCGAGACGGTGAAGGGCTACGCCTCCCACGAGCAGCAGACGCTCGAGGGGGTCATGGCCGCCCGGGCCTCCGCCACCCAGGTGAAGCTGACGGCGGACCAGCTCACCCCCGAGAACATGAAGCGGTTCGAGCAGGCGCAGCAGGGTCTCACCGCCGCGCTGGGCAAGCTGCTCGCCGTCTCGGAGGCCTACCCCAACCTCAAGGCCAACGAGAACTTCCGCGACCTGCAGGTCCAGCTCGAGGGGACGGAGAACCGCATCTCGGTGGCGCGACGCCGCTACATCCAGGCGGTGCAGGACTTCAACAACCTCGTCACCGTCCCGCCCACCAGCTTCACCAACAGTATGTTCTACCACCACCAGCCGAAGCCCCAGTTCACCGCCACCACGGCGGGGGCCGCCGAGGCCCCCAAGGTGAAGTTCTAGGGGGCGTCGCGTGAACCGCGGCCCCGCGGCCGCCCTGGCCCTCGCGCTCGTCGTCGCGGCGACCCCGGTCTCCGCGGCGGTGGGCGTGCCCCGCCTCACCGGCCCGGTGGTCGATCCGGCCGGTGTCGTCGACGACCGGTGGGAACGGCGCCTCTCCGACCTCTCCCGCGCGGCACGCGCGCAGAACGGCGGCACCGGCCCCCAGCTCCAGTACCTGCTCGTGCCCACGCTCGACGGGGAGCCCATCGAGGATTTCTCGATGCGGGTCGCCGAGGCCTGGAAGATCGGCACCCGGGGCCGGGACGACGGCGTGCTGGTGGTGGTGGCGGTGAAGGACCGCAAGGTGCGCATCGAGGTGGGCGGCGGGCTCGAGGGCGGGCTCACCGACGCCCAGGCCGGGCGCATCATCCGTACCGTCATCGCGCCGGCGTTCCGCGAGGGCCGGTTCGGCGAGGGCCTCTACGCGGCCGGCCAGCAGATCCTGGGTGCGCTGGGCGCGCTTCCCCAGGGCATGTCCCAGCCTCCGCGTCGCACCGTGGGCGAGAAGCCCGTCGGCGACATCCCCGTGCTGGGGGCGCTCCTCGGCTTCCTGCTCGGCCTGGGCGCGCCGTTCCTGGTCCTCCTCATCCTGTTCATCATCCTGGTCCGCGTCGTCGCCGGCCTGGGCGGGCGCGGCCCGCGCGGGCCCTGGCGCGGCGGCGGGGGAGGATGGGGCGGCGGAGGCTTCGGCTCCGGAGGTGGTGGGGGGGGATGGAGCGGGGGCGGCGGGGGCTTCAGCGGCGGCGGCGCCTCGGGGAGCTGGTAGGAGCGCGACATGGCCCTCGATCGCAACTTCCCGGAAGACGTGCAGGAGCGCATCGCGGCGGCGGTGCGGCGCGCCGAGTCGCGCAGCACCGGCCAGATCGTCCCGGTGGTGGTGGAGCGCTCCCAGCCCTACGAGGAGACGCGCTGGATCGGCGTGATCCTGGGCGCGGCGCTCCTCACGCTGATCGTCGAGCTCGTGGTCTGGGATCCCACCGTGGGCGAGGTGCTGCTCTTCCAGGTCTTCGGGGGCGCGCTGGGCTGGCTCGCCGGGCGGCTCGCGGCGGTGGAGCGGGTGCTCGCCGGCCGCCGCCACCAGGACGAGGCGGTGCGCGCGCGGGCCGAGCAGGCCTTCTTCGAGCACGGCCTGCACCAGACCCGCGACGGCACCGGCGTGCTGGTCTTCGCCTCGCTGCTCGAGCACCGGGCGGTCGTCATCGGCGACCGCGGGATCCACGAGCGCATCGGCGACGCCGGCTGGCAGGAGGCGCTCGACGCGCTCGTGTCGGGGTTGAAGCGCGGGGCGCCGGCCGAGGGCTTCGAGGCGGCCATCGACCGGGTGGGTGCCCGGCTCGC
The DNA here is from genome assembly GCA_037443385.1 of Anaeromyxobacteraceae bacterium. GTDB lineage: Bacteria > Myxococcota > Myxococcia > Myxococcales > Anaeromyxobacteraceae > CAIOAK01. The sequence goes on along the minus strand of JBBIOL010000040.1, from coordinate 20,320 downwards.
CGAGCACTTCCCCCGCGGCGACGGGCAGCCGGTCCCGAACGAGCTCCCCGACACGCTGAACCGCGACCGCTGAACCACGACCGCCGCGCGGTGGCTCAGGCGCCGCCGGGCAGCCGGAACGGGCAGTCGCGGCAGGCGGGGACGTCGCGCCAGGCGGCTGCGAGCCCCCGCCACGTCTCCCCGGCCCAGGCCGAGGAGAGCGAGCCCTGCGCCCGGCTGCCCAGCGGCGGTAGCAGTCCCTCCCGCGCGGCCGGGGCCGGGCAGGGCAGGTAGCGCCCGTCCACCTCGACCCAGGCCTCCCGCCCAACGAACGGGCAATCGCCCGGAGTTGGACGGGAGCCGTCCGCCGGCATGGGGTCGAGTCCCTGGAGCCGCACGCTCCGCCCCGCGCGCGACGCGGCCTCGGCCTCCTGCCGGCAGCGGGCCACCGCGTCGTTCCACCGCGACGCCGACGCCGGGTCCCGCGCCAGCCAGGACGCGTGGAGCCCGGGAAAGTGGAGCTGGAGCGGGTTCACCTTGACGCGGTCGAGCCCCTCGGCCGCCGCGAGCCGCACCAGCGCCGGGAGCCCGTCCACGTTCTCCTCCCGCGCCGCCACCTGGAAGCTCACCCCGCAGCGGTTCCCGCCCCCGGCCGCGACCGCGTCGCGCACGCGGACGAAGGCGCGGAGGTCGGCGATGGCCCGGCCGGGATCGCGCCCCCCGAGCAGCACGCGGTCCACCTCCGGATCGGCCGCGCCCCAGGAGATCTTCACGTCGGAGCCGACCGGGCAGAGGACGCGCGCCCAGCCCTCCGCCCCGAGCCGGGGGAAGGTGCCGTTGGTCGTGACGTTGAGCCGGATCCCGCGCGGGGCGCAGGCGGCCGCGAGCGCGGGCAGGGGCTCCCAGAGCAGGGGCTCCCCGCGGGTGGAGGCGATCACCTCCACCGGAGGGCGCGGGAAGGCGTCGATCGCGGCCAGCGCGTCCTCGAGCGACATCCTTCGCGGGTGGTCGCAGGGGAGGGGCGGGGCCTCCGGCGAATGCGTCGCGCACATCGGGCAGCGCAGGTTGCACTCGTCCGGGTTGGTGACGAGCGTCACCCGCCAGGGGAAGGGGAGCACCCGTTCATCGTATCGCCGGGAGTGTTGACAAGGCCATCCGCTCGAACGGATAAACGCTCATGCCTCCAAGGAATCCCCCCGCGTCCCGGCGCCCCCGCGCGCGCGCCGCGCGGGTCCCCGGCCACGAGCGTGCCCACCCCGGGGCGGGCAGCGACCTCACCCCGGTGCTGGGGGCGAACCTGCGGCGGCTCCGGAGCCGGCGCGGCCTCTCGCTCGAGAAGCTGGCCCGCCTCTCGGGAGTCTCCCGCGCCATGCTCGGCCAGATCGAGCTGGGCCAGAGCGCACCCACCGTGAACGTGCTGTGGAAGATCGGCACCGCGCTGGAGGTTCCCTTCAGCGCCCTCATCACCAGCCGCCCCACGGCCTCCTTCCACGTGATGCGCGCCGACCAGGCCAAGCGGCTGGCCTCCTCCGACGGGACCTTCGTCTCCCGCGCGCTCTTCCCCTTCGACGAGCCGCGCCGGGTCGAGTTCTACGAGCTCCGGCTCGCGCCGGGCGGCGTGGAGCGGGCCGACGCCCACCCCCCCGGGACGCTGGAGAACCTGGTGGTGAGCCGCGGCCGGGTGGAGATCGAGACCGGGGGTGGCGTGCACGCGCTCGGCGCCGGCGACGCGGTGGTGTTCGAGGCCGACGCCCCGCACGCCTACCGCAACCCGGGCGACGCCGAGGCGCTCATGTACCTCGTCATGACCTACGCCGACACGGTGGGCTAGGCGTGTCCCGGCCCACGAGCGAGCTGCTGGTGGAGCGGGGGATCGTCTCCCCCGAGGCGGTGGTGCGCGCCGAGGCCGCCGCCGATCGCAGCGGCACCCGGCTCTGCAGCGCCCTCCTCGCCGCCGGGGAGGCCAGCGAGGGGGCGCTCGTGACTGTGCTCGCCGAGCACCACGGCTGGCCGGGCGTCGATCTCTCCCGGTCGGAGATCCCGGCCGAGGCGCTCCGGCTCGTCCCCCCGCGGGTCGCCATCGCCGACGTGATCCTCCCGCTCTCCACCGAGGGAGGCCGGCTCCACCTGGCCGTCGCCGATCCCGACGGCGCCTCCCGGCTGCTCACCGAGGTCCGCTTCGTCACCGGCATGGAGGTCTCGCCGTACCTGGCCGTGACCGGCGCGCTCCGCCAGGCCATCACCGGCGCGTACGCCGCGCTGGAGCGGGGCGAGCCCTGCTGGCGCGGCGCTGCGGCCGGTCCGGGAGCCGGGATCGCCGTGGTGGGGGTGGGCGACGTGGCGTTGCCCGACGGGGACGAGGTCGTGATCCTGGTCGACGACCGCGGGCCCGGCGCCCCCTCCGGCGAGGGGGCCGCGGCCCCTGCCACCGGCGAGGCCGGACCGGCGTCCGAGCCGGTCGACCTGGCGCGGGAGTCCCGTCGCCTGCTCGTGGTCGACGACGAGCCGGAGATCCGAGCGCTGCTCGAGCGGGCCCTCTCGGCCCGCGGGTACGAGGTGGAGACCGCGCCCGACGGCGAGGAGGCGCTGGCCCGCGTGGCGGCGCGCCGCCCGGCGCTCGTGTTGCTCGACGCCATGCTCCCCCGAATCCACGGGTTCGAGGTGGCCCGGCGGCTCCGCGCCGACGCGCGGACCCACGACGTGCCCATCGTCATGATGACCGCCGTCTACCGGGGCTGGCGCTTCGCGCAGGACGCGAAGGAGGCCTACGGGGCCGAGGACTACATCGAGAAGCCCTTCCGGATCGAGGACGTGGCCCGCCGGGTCGAGGCGGTCCTGGAGGCCACGGCCGCCCGCGGTCCGGCCAGGCCCTCCGGCGGCGAGGTCATGCTGCGCCGGGGCAGGGAACTCCTGCTCGCCGGCCGGCTGGACGCCGCCGCCGCGGCGCTCTCCCAGGCCATCGCCGCCGACCCCTTCTCGGCCGACGCGCACCACCAGCTCGCGAAGACCCTGAAGGCCCAGGGAGAGCACTTCCGGGCCATGAGCTCCTTCGAGCGCGCCGTCGAGCTGCGGCCCGACCACTTCCCGGCGCTGCGCAGCCTGGCCGCGCTCTACGCCGAGAAGGGCTTCCGCCGGAAGGCGGTGGAGACCCTGGAGCGCGCCCTGGCGGCCGCGCCCGACCCGGTCGTGCGCGAGGCCGTCCGCTCCGACCTGCTCGACCTGCTCGACGCCTGAGCAGGGCGCTGCCTCCCCGCACCGCAGGCCGTTCCCGCGCGAGCGTGCGACCTGCCCGCGATCCGTTCACGATCGCGCTCGCCGCTGCCCGGCGTCCGGGCAACCGGCGCCCGCGGCGCCCCGGATCGACCTCCGCCGGGGTGGCGCGGGTGGTCCCGGCCACGTCCCGGCCACCGGCACGCCCGGTGCAATCGGGTCTCCCGTCGGGCGGTCGGGCGCGTGCTCGGCGCGCAGGCATCGGACGGAAAACTCGAACCCCGGGAGACCAAGATGGCAGCGGAACCCACGTTGAGCGAGCTCGCGAAGAACCTCGCCGACACCCAGGTGGCCCTCAACATCGTGTGGACGATGGTGGCGGGCTTCCTCGTCATGTTCATGCAGGCCGGATTCGCGCTGGTGGAGACGGGCCTCACCCGCGCGAAGAACGCCGCCCACACCATGGGGATGAACTTCCTCGTCTACGCCATCGGCATCATCGGCTTCTACTTCGTGGGCTTCGGCCTGCAGATGGGCGGCGTGGGCTCGGCCTTCGGCGAGACCACCCTCACGAAGGAGTTCACCATCAGCCTGTTCGGCAAGGACTTCGGCCTCTTCGGCATGAGCGGCTTCGGCCTGCCGCTCTCCATGTTCACGCCGGCGGTGGCGGCGACCTTCCTCTTCCAGATGTGCTTCATGGACACCACCTGCACCATCCCCACCGGCGCCGCGGCGGAGCGCTGGAAGTTCACGAGCTTCGTGCTCTTCAGCTTCGTCATCTCGACCATCGTCTACCCCATCTACGCGAACTGGGTCTGGGGCGGCGGCTGGCTCTCCACGCTGGGAACGAACTTCGGCCTCGGCCACGGCCACGTCGACTTCGCCGGCAGCTCCGTCGTGCACATGACGGGTGGCGTGATGGCGCTGGTCCTCGCCAAGATGATCGGCCCGCGGGTCGGCAAGTACTCGCCGGACGGGCGCATCAACCCCATCGCCCCGCAGAGCATCCCGCAGGTCATGCTGGGCACGTTCATCCTGGCCTTCGGCTGGTTCGGCTTCAACGCCGGGTCCACGCTCTCCGGGATGGACACCCGGCTCGCCGTGGTGGCGACGAACACCATGCTCGCCGGCGCCACCGGCGCCTTCGCCGCCTACCTCTACGTGAAGGCCCGGTTCGGCAAGCCCGATCCCTCCTGGCTCGCGAACGGCATGCTGGCCGGGCTGGTCGCCATCACCGCCCCGTGCGCCTTCGTCTCCTCCTGGGCCGCCATGCTCATCGGCGCGATCGCCGGCGTGCTCGTGGTGGTGGCCGCGGTCTACATCGACACCAAGCTCAAGATCGACGACCCGGTCGGCGCCATCGCCGTCCACGGCGTGAACGGGGCCTTCGGCATCCTGGCCACCGGCATCTTCGCGAACGGCGTCTACGGCCAGGGCCTGAACGGCGTGGCCAAGGGCGTGACCGGACTCCTCTACGGCGACGCCGGGCAGTTCCTGGCCGAGCTCATCGGCATCGCCGCCAACGTCGTGTGGGTGATCCCGGTCGCCGCGCTCTCCTTCTTCGTCATCGGCAAGCTGGTGGGCAACCGGGTCTCGGCCGAGGACGAGGTGGCCGGGCTCGACATCCCGGAGATGGGCGTGCACGGTTACTCGGCCGACCCCGGCCCGGGCACCGGCATCACCCCGCACGCCTACGGCGCGACGGCGACTTCCGCGCAGGTGGCCACCGTCGTGGGGCGGTAGCACCCGTCGCGGTTCGAGGGGCGCCGGCGGATCCGAGCCCGCCGGCGCCCTTCGGCTTCACCCGGTCCCGCCGCGGCGATATCGCGGGCCCGGTCGGGGCGCGGACGGCCGTCCGCGGGGGAGGTCGCCGGACGCGGTGTAGGATCGTCCCGGAGCCCGCGTGGACCCCTACGAACCCCTGCTCTCCTTCGGACTCGCCGTCGTCGCCGGCCTGCTCATCGGGCTGGAGCGCGAGCAGTCGCAACCCGCCGACAAGGGTCCCGAGTCGTTCCTGGGCGGGGCCCGGACCTATCCGCTCGTGGCCCTGAGCGGGTCGCTGGCGGCGCTCCTCGGGCGCCACTTCGGCGCGCCCATCCTGGTCGCCGCGCTGGCCACGATGGTGATCTTCCTCGTCGTCTCGTACCTCGACGTGGTGCGGCGCGGCGGGGACCGCGGGCTCACCTCCGAGACGGCCTTCGTCGTCACCTTCCTCCTCGGTGCCCTCTCGGTCTCCCACGACGTCATCCCGCAGGTGGGACGTCGGGTCTTCACCGTGCTCGGGTCGGCCGTGGCGGTGACCGCGCTCCTCTCCGCGAAGCCGGTGCTCCAGCCGCTCATGCGCCGCGTCTCCCGCGAGGACGTGGTGAGCGTGATCAAGTTCCTCGTCGTGGCCCTGCTCCTCGTCCCCTGGCTGCCGGACCGGAACTTCGGCCCCCTCGGCGCGCTCAACCTCCGCACCATCGGCTGGATGATGGCGCTCGTGGCCGGGCTCTCCTTCGTGGGCTACGCGGCGACGCGCCTCCTCGGGCCGGAGCGCGGCCTCACCGTCACCGGCTTCGTGGGCGGGCTCGTCTCCTCCACCGCGGTGACGCTCGCCATGTCGTCCCGGTCGAAGGGCAACGCCGCGCTGGAGAAGCCGGCGGCACTCGCCGTGATTCTCGCCTCGTCCATCGTCTTCGTTCGCGTGCTCGTGGTGGTGGCCTTCGTCGACTTCCCGCTCGCGACCGCGCTCGCCGTCCCCATGCTGGTGATGGCCGCGGTCGGGCTCGGCGCCTGCGCCTTCCTCTACCGCCGGTCGGCGTCCCGCCCGGCGGGCGAGCCCCTCCAGTTCAAGAACCCGGTGAGCCTCTCCTCCGCCTTCGAGTTCGCGCTCATCTTCGCGGCCGTGATGGCCGGCTCCCGGCTGGCGAGCCATTACCTGGGCTCGGCGGGAACCTACGCCGCGGCGCTCGTGGCCGGCACCGCCGACATGGACGCCATCGCCCTCTCCATGGCCGAGCTGGCCGGGGACCAGGTGGAGCTCCCGGTCGCGGCCACCGCCGTCGTCCTGGCCGGCTTCACCAACACGGTGGTGAAGGGCGCGATGGCGGTGCTCCTGGGGAGCTGGGGCTACGCCCGCGTGGTGGTCGCGTCCTTCGCCGCCATGCTGGCCGCGGGGGGGCTCTCGCTGCTCGCCGTATGGCGGTAGTCTCCCGGCGTGCCCACCGGCGAACCCTTCGGCACGGCGCTCCTGCTCACCACGGGCGGGCTCCTGCTCGCGGCCAGCGTCCTCTTCTCCGGGGCCACGCGGCGGCTGGGCATGCCGGTCGGGCTGGTCTTCGTGGTCATCGGCATGCTGGCCGGCCGCGAGGGGCTGGGCATCGCCTTCGAGGACTACGCCTTCGCCTGGCGGCTCGGGACGGTCGCGCTCGCGCTCATCCTCTTCGACGGCGGGCTCAACACCCCGGCCGCGTCCTTCCGCGTGGCGCTCGCACCGGCCGCCGTGCTCGCGACCGCCGGCGTCGTGGTCACGGCGGCGCTGGTCGGCGCCTTCGCCCGGCTCCTCGGGCTGCCCTGGGAGGAGGCGCTGCTCCTCGGGGCCATCGTCTCCTCCACCGACGCCGCGGCGGTGTTCTCCATCCTCCGGGCCAGCGGGATCCAGCTCAAGCGGCGCGTGGGGGCCACGCTGGAGCTCGAGTCGGGCCTCAACGACCCGATGGCGGTGATCCTGACCGAGGCGCTCACCACCCAGCTCGTCACCGGGCGGGCGCTCGGCTGGGGTCTCGCCGGCGAGGTGGCGCTCAAGCTCGCGGTCGGGCTCGCGGCCGGGCTGGCGGTGGGGTGGGGCGGGCGCTGGCTGCTCGGGCGGATCCGGCTGCCCGTGGGCGGGCTCTACCCCGTGCTCACCACGGCCGTGGCGCTCCTCGCCTTCGGCATCCCGGAGCTGCTCCATGGCAGCGGCTTCCTCTCCGTGTACGTGGCGGCGGTGCTCATCGGCAACGGCCCCATCCCCTTCAAGGGAGGGGTCCTCCACGCCCACGACGCCGGCGCCTGGTTCCTCCAGGTGTGCATGTTCCTCGTGCTCGGGCTGCTCGGGACGCCCTCCCGGCTCCTGCACGCCGGGCTGACCGGCGTGGCGCTCGGCCTCTTCCTGCTCGTGGCCCGCCCCATGGTGGTCGTGCCCATGCTGGCGCCGTTCGGGTTTCGCTGGCCGGAGCGGCTCTACGTGGGCTGGGTGGGGCTGCGGGGGGCCGTGCCCATCATCCTCGCCATGGTGCCGGTGCTGGCGCGCGCGCCGGGCGCCGACGAGGTGTGGAACGCGGTCTTCTTCATCGTGCTGGTGAACATCACGGTGCTCGGTTTCACCGTCCGTCGCGGAGCGCGGCGGCTCGACCTCCAGGCGGCGCGTCCGCCGCCGCCCCACGGGCTCATCGAGATCTCGTCGAGCCGGCCCCTCGACGCCGAGATCGAGGTCTTCTACGTCGACCCGGCATCGGCCGTGGCCGGCTCCACGCTGGCCGACCTGCCCGCCTTCCCGGCGGGCTCGGCGGTGCTCATGGTGCTGCGGGGGGACGAACTCCTCCCGGCCCGCGGCGGGACCGTGCTCGCGCCCGGCGATCACGTCTACGTGCTCACCCGTCCCGAGGACCAGGGCTTCGTCCACCTGCTCTTCGGCGAGGCCGAGCAGGCGTGAGGCGCGGGTGCCGGGTCCGGGTTAACCTTCGACTCCCACCCACGGGAGGATGCGGATGAAGCTCTACTACGTGCCGAAGACCCGGGCCACGCGGCCCCGCTGGCTCCTCGAGGAGCTGGGAGTCCCGTACGACCTGGTGCGCCTCACCCCCGGCCCGGGCGGCACGCGGGGCCCGGAGCACCTGGCGCGCAACCCGCTCGGGCACGTGCCGGTGCTGGAGGATCGCGGCCAGTACGTCTTCGAGTCGGGCGCCATCTGCCTGCACCTCGCCGACCTCTTCCCCGAGAAGCGGCTCCTGCCGCCCGTGGGCCAGGTGGAGCGGGCCCATGCCTACCAGTGGGTGCTCTTCGCCATGACCGAGCTCGAGCCGCCGCTCGTCGCGCTCTCCGCCGAGGCGAAGAGGCCCGAGGGGGAGCGCAGCGCCTCCACCGTGGCGGCCGCGCGGGACGCCTTCCGGAAGGCGGCGGGCGCCCTCGAGCCCGTGCTCCGGGACCGCTCGTTCCTGGTCGGGAACGCCTTCGGCGTGGCCGACGTCATGGTCGGGGCCACGCTGGCCTGGGGCCGGGCCCTGAAGGTGCTGGAGGGCCTGCCCGCGGTGGAGGCCTACCTGGCACGGCTCCGGGAGCGGCCGGCCTGGCAGCGGGCCCTCGCCGACTGATGCGGGCCGGCCGCGGGTGGTAGCATCGGCCGGAGGGGGTTCGCATGAGCTGGTGGTCCTGGGTGCTCCTGGGCGTCGGGCTGCTCGTCGTCGAGATCGTCACGCCCGGGGGTCTCTTCGCCCTCTTCTTCGGCGCGTCGGCGCTCGTCGTGGGGCTGCTCGTGGCGCTGGGACTCTCCGAGCCCTGGCTGCAGTGGGCGGTATTCCCGGCCCTCGGCGTGGTGCTCCTCCTCGCGCTCCGCCGGCGGCTGCAGGCGCGCCTCGGGAAGGGTCCCGAGGTCGCAGGGCTCGTCGGCGACCTCGCCGTCCCGCGCGAGGACCTCGCCCCCGGGGCCACCGGCTCCGCCGACCTGCGCGGCGCCCCCTGGACCGCTATCAACGACGGGCCCTCGCCGCTCCGGCGCGGCCAGCGCTGCCGGGTGGTCCGCGCCGACAACCTGACCATCTTCATCCGCGCCGAATAGGGGAGGTGCCCGTGGCATCGCTTTCCGTCGTGATCGTGATCGCCGTCTTCGTGATCTTCGTGGTCCTGAAGACCGCGGTGGTCGTGCCGCAGCAGAGCGCCTTCGTGGTGGAGCGGCTCGGGCGGTTCAACGGCGTGCTCACCGCCGGGTTCCACGTGCTCGTGCCCTTCATCGACGTGGTCCGCTACCGGCACACCCTGAAGGAGCAGGCGGTCGACATCCCGGAGCAGATCTGCATCACGAAGGACAACGTCCAGGTCCACGTGGACGGCGTGCTCTACCTCCAGGTCCTCGACGCCCAGCGCGCCAGCTACGGCATCTCCGACTACCACTTCGCCATCAGCCAGCTGGCCCAGACCACGCTCCGCTCCGAGGTGGGCAAGATCGACCTCGACAAGACCTTCGAGGAGCGCACCCACGTGAACGCCCAGGTGGTGACCGAGCTCGACAAGGCCACCGTCCCCTGGGGCATCAAGGTCCTGCGCTACGAGATCAAGAACATCACGCCGCCCCAGGACGTGCTCGCCGCCATGGAGAAGCAGATGCGCGCCGAGCGGGAGAAGCGGGCGGTGATCCTCTCCTCCGAGGGCGAGCGCGACGCGGCCATCAACACCGCCGAGGGTCGCAAGCAGCAGGTCATCAAGGAGTCGGAGGCCAGCCGCCAGCGGCAGGTGAACGAGGCCGAGGGGCAGTCGCAGGCCATCCTGAAGGTGGCCGAGGCCACCGCCGAGGGGCTTCGCAAGGTCGCCGACGCGGTCTCCCATCCGGGAGGCGTGGAGGCGCTCCAGCTCCGGGTGGCCGAGCAATGGGTGAAGGAATTCGGGAACCTGGCCAAGGCCGGGAACACGCTCGTCGTGCCGGCCAACCTCTCCGACGTGTCCTCCATGGTGGCGCTCGCCATGAAGGTGGCGCGACGGGAGGACGTGCTCCCCACCGGACCCGTGCCGCGCCCGCCGGCTCGCCCGGGCTGAGCCCGGCGCGGGGCCGGCGGACGATCAGCGCGCGCCCTTCCAGGCCGCCAGCACGGCGCGCTCCCGCTCCCGGGAGATGCCGGCGCGGGGCTTGGCCCGCCGCTCGGCGGGCAGCCCGTTCCAGAAGGCGAGGGTGTCCCGCGCCGTGTCGGCGAGGGGGCGGAAGCGGAGCCCGGCCGCCAGCGCGCGGGCGATCGACACCTGGCTCATGCCGCTCTCCGGGCCTCCGGACGGGATCCAGACCGGCATGTCGCTCCAGGCCTCGACCTTCTCCTTCTCCAGGAAGGGGGCGGGGACCCAGGTGAGGAGGGCCGCCCGGCCGGTGGCCGGCTGGCAGGCGGAGAGCATGTCCGCCATGGTCGTGCGGGACGCAGGGCCCACCCCGTTGAAGGTCCCGGTGGCCCGCCGGTCGGCGAGGTCCACCATCCAGGTGCCGAGGTCCCGCACGTCGATGACCTGGATCGGGTCCTCGCCCGTGCCCGGGGCCAGGACCTCCCCGCCCTCGGCCAGCCGCACCGGCCAGTAGGTGAACCGGTCGGTCGGGTCGCCGGGCCCGACGATGAGCCCGGGCCGGATGACGAGCACGCGCCCGGGCATGGCCTTCTCGGCGGCCTGCTCGCAGGCGGCCTTCAGGCCGCCGTAGTTCGCGCGAATGTCCTCGGTGGACGGGTCGGAGAGCGTGGCGGTCCGCGCCGTCTCGTCGGAACCGGGAGGGATGGTCTCGTCGTAGGCCGAGATGGAGGAGACGAAGACGTAGCGCTCGACCGACGGGGCGAGCAGCTCGGCCGACATGCGGACGATGCGGGGCACGTAGCCGGAGGTGTCGATGGCGACGTCCCACCTCCGGCCCGCGAGCGCCTCCAGCTTGCCGTCGCGATCGCCGTGGAGCTGCTCGACGTCGGTGAACTTGCCGGGGTTGGTCTTCCCCCGGTTGAAGAGGGTGACCTCGTCGCCCCGCGCCCGCGCGGCCTCCACGAGCGCCGGGCCGAGGAACCCCGTCCCGCCCAGGATCAGGATGCGCGTGGGTTTCCGTGCCGCGGGCGCGCCCCCGCCCGGCCCCTCGGCACGGGGGGCGGCGCAGGCGGCCAGGGTGGCGAGGGAGGCCTGGAGGAAGTCGCGTCGGGAGAGGGCCATGGGGTTCCTTTCACTGCCGGAAGTCGGAGGCCATCCGGCGTCGCAGCTTCTCGTCGGGCATCGGGCCGGAGCCGGCGCCCAGGTTGTCGCGCACGTGGTCCGGCCTGCGCGTGGCGGGGATGGCGGAGGTCACCGCCGGGTGGGAGACGACGTACTTGAGGAACACCTGGGCCCAGGAGGACGCCCCGATGTCGCCGGCCCAGGCCGGCAGGGCGCGTCCCTTCACGGCCGCGAACAGCGCCCCCTCCTCGAAGGGCCGCATGACGAGGACCGCCACCCCGGCGTCGGCCGCGGCGGGCAGGAGCCGCTTCTCGGCCTCGCGCGTGGCGATGGAGTAGGGCAGCTGGACGAAGTCGAGCCTCTCCCGGGTCACGAGCCGCTCCAGCAGCGGGAAGGAGGACTGCGCGTAGTGGGTGACGCCGAGGTACCGGATGCGCCCCTGCTCCTTCCAGGCGCGGAGCACGGGGAGGTGGGTCTCCCAGTCGAGCAGGTTGTGGACCTGCATGAGGTCGATGCGGTCCACGCGCAGCCGCCGCATGGACTCGCGCATCTGGGCCTCGCCCTGGGACCGCCCCGTGGTCCACACCTTGGTGGCGAGGAACGGCCGCGGCGAGGACGGCGCGGCCGCGAGGAGGTCGCCCACGACCGCCTCGGCGCGCCCGTACATCGGGGAGGAGTCCACGACCCGGCCGCCGCCCTCCAGGAACAGCCGGAGCACCTCCGCGAGGGGGGCCTGCTCGTCGGCGCCGCCGCCCACGTCGAACGTCTGCCAGGTGCCGAGCCCCACGACCGGGAGCGGCTCCCCGGTGCGTGGGATGGGACGGTCGGCCATGGCGGCACCTCCTCCGGCCCGGGCCCGGGCCGCGATCGACAGGATGCCCGCGGCGGAGAGGTGGAGGAAGGCACGCCGGGAGAATCCCCGGCTCATGCGATCCCCGCCTGCCCGGCGCCGCGGTCGGACCCGGTGCCGGCGGTCTCCCGGCGGCGCTCCTCGCGGGCCAGCCAGAGCGCGAGGGCCACGCCGGCGAGCCCGACCGGGACCGCGACGAGCAGGCTCCCGGAGACCCCCAGTCCGGCCACGGCGAGGCCGCGGGCCAGCCAGGCCGACCCGGCGTCGCCGGCCCGGTAGACCACCGTGTCCACGAAGGCCTTCGACTTGTAGCGTTCCTCTCGCGTCACCACGGTGTAGAGCACCTCCCGGGCTGGCCGCTCCACGGCATAGCTGGCCGCCCGGCGCAGCGCCTGGAATGCGGCGAGCGTGGCGAAGGTGGGCAGGCCGGCGGCGACCGCGAACCCGGCCGCCGTGAGCGCCGGGACGAGCGCCAGGGCGGGCCCCAGGCCCAGGCGCGAGACGATCCGGCCGGTGGCGAGGGATCCGGTGAGGAGCGCGGCGACGTTCACGGCCAGGTCCACCCGGGCGAAGAGGCGCGTTCGAGCCGCCGAGTCGAGCCCGGAGGCCGCGACGAGGTGCGCCGTCTGGAAGTAGAGCAGCGTGGAGGCGAGCGTGAAGAGGAGCATTTGCACCGCGATCGCGAGCAGGAAGCGGTCCCGGAAGACGAGTGCCACCCCGCTCCAGGCCGTGCCTCCCAGCGCGGCCCCCTCGTCCGGGCTTCGACCGTCCGCGGCGCGACCGTCCGGAATTCGGCCGTCCGGAATTCGGCCGTCCGGGATGCGGCCGTCCGGGATGCGGCCGTCCGCGTTCCGGCCGTCCGACCGGACGACGCGGACCATCGCCTGCGTGGCCAGCTCCAGGAGGAGGGCCGAGACGAGGACCAGGTTCGCCACGCCGACCGGCCCCACGAGGAGCTCGACGCAGATCGGGCCGGCGATGGCGCCGGCGCTGCCGCCCGCGGCCACGAATCCGAAGAGCCGCTTCCCCTGGTCCGCGGTGAAGACGTCCACGACGAGCGACCAGAAGACGGACACCACGAAGAGGCCGTACACGCTCACCCAGACGAAGAGCGCCCGGGAGACGACCGGCGGGGACACGCCCGATCGGAGCAGCGCCCAGAACGCCACCAGGGTGACGAGGAAGAACCGGTAGACGAGCGGGACGGCCCGGGCTCGCGGGAGGCGGGCCACGAGCCGCGAGTAGGCGGGGACCGCGACCAGCATGAGGCCGAAGGTGGCGGTGAAGTTCCAGGGCAGGTTGTCCACGCCTCCCCGGATGCCCATCTCCTCGCGGAGGGAGCGGAGGACGTAATACCCGCAGAGCAGCGTGAAGAAGGACGCGAAGGCCCAGAGGGCGGGCGCCGCCTCGCCCGGGCGGGCGTCGACGAGCCGGGCGAGGGAGCCGGTCCGGGGGGGATCGCCCCGGGCCGGCGTCGGGGTGGTTCCGCGCACGGCCCGGGAGTCTACCGGAAGCTAGAGCTGGATCACCTTCGCCCGCTGGGCCTGGGCCCGGAACCGTTCCGGCCAGCCCGCGCCGGAGAGGCGCGTGGCGGCCTCCACCGCGAGGTGGCGGGCCACCGACCCCAGCGACGCGTTGCGCCCGAGCCCCTGCACGCAGGACGGGCAGTTGGTCAGGATGGCGGTGCCGTTGGGCCGTCCCTCCATGGCCTCCCGGACCGACGCGGCCTTGCGGTGGAGCATGGAGTCGGTGATGTCCGGCCGGGAGAGCGCGAGCGTCCCGGCCTCGGAGCAGCAGTTCGGCACCTCCGTGGCCTCGATGCCGGCCCGGCGCAGCGTGGCGACGCCCGCGCCGCGGAGCGAGTCGTGGCAGGGGGTGTGGTAAAGCGCCGCCGGGGAGGTTCCGGGCAGCGCGAGGCCCGCGTCGAGCGCGAAGCCGACCACGTCCTTCACCGGCGCGCCGAAGATCTTCTCCACCTCCATGCCCTCGAGCCCGTCCATGCAGGTGCCGCAGCTCACCACCACCGCGTCGAACTCGAGGTGGGAGAACATGTCGCGGATCTGGCTGAAGAGGATGGTGTCGCGCAGCACGGTGCGGCCGTGCTGCTCGCCGAGCGCGTTCGCGTGGGCCGGGAACCCGCAGCAGAGGAACGGGGGCGGCAGGATCACCCGCGTCCCGGACTCGACGAGGACGTGGATGGAGGCCTGGGAGATCCGCGAGAAGAGCCGCTCCGATCCGCAGCCCGGGAAGTAGAAGACGGTGCGCGTCGCCTCGACGTCGGGCTCGAAGAGCAGCGCCTGGTCGCCCCGGCACTCGGGGACCACGTCGCGCAGCGTGCCCTCGTCGGCCGGGGTCACCGGGGAGCGGAGGGTGGCGAGCAGGCGCGAGCCACCGTCGAGCTTCTGCAGGGGAGCGGTGACCTCGTGCCCGGCACGCTGCAGGGCCCCTCCGATGCGGACGAGGCCGGTCCGGAAGACCTTGTTGCCGAGGCGCGAGCGGGTGTCGAGGTAGCGCAGGGTGAGCCGCGTGGCGAGCGGCATCCGCTTGAAGCCCCGGGCGGCCAGGATCTCCCGCTCGATGACGGTGACCTCGCCGGTGTCGATGTCCACCGGGCAGGGCTTCAGGCACTTGTGGCAGATGGTGCAGTGGTCGGCCACCTCCTCGAGGTACCGGAGCAGCTCGAAGGAGCCCGACCGCTCCCGCTGCGCGTCGTAGAGCAAGGCCTCGATGAGCGCCCCGATGGCCAGGTTCTTGTTGCGCGGGTGGAAGAACATGCCCCGCGCCGGGTAGAAGACGCAGCAGTCGGGCTTGCACTTGCCGCAGCGGACGCAGGTGGCGATCCGGCGGGCCAGCTCCTCGAGCTGGCCGTGCTGCAGGATGCGGGCCTCGAGCTTGAGGAGGTTGAAGGACGGCGTGTAGATGGCCTCCAGCGCCGCGAGGTCGGAGAGCTTCCCCGGGTTCATGATGCCGCCCGGATCCACCACCTTGCGGTAGGCCTCGAGCTCCTTGCGTCGCTCCGGGTCCCAGTAGCGGAGCTTGGTGACGCCGATGCCGTGCTCCCCGGAGACCACGCCGCCCAGCTCGTGCACGCGGTCGAAGACCTTCTCCACCACCGCGTCGGCGCGCCGGAGCATCTGCCGGTCGTTGGAGAGGACCGGGATGTTCACGTGCACGTTCCCGTCGCCGGCGTGCATGTGGGTGGCGAGCACGATGAGCCGCGCCCGGACCTCGTCCCAGATGCCGGAGAGCGTGGTGGCCACCTTGGGCTGGCTCGCGAGCAGCGCGGCCAGGTCCTGGCGGAGCCGGTCGGCGACGGCGAGGGAGCGGACCTCGGCCTCGCCGGCCTGCTCGATGGCCTCGCGGGCGCGCAGGCAGGCGGCCAGCGCGGCGGCGACCTTGGGCGCCCAGAGGGCGTCCTCCGGCGCCGGGAGGGAGCGCAGGAAGGTCTCGGCACGGCGCGCGAAGTTCTCCTGGCAATGACGCTCCTCGTGCACGTTCATCGCGTCGACGAAGAGCGAGAACTCGGAGAGCGCCGAGAGCGGGAGGACCACGTCCTCGTTGATCTTGAAGGCGTTGGTGCGCCGGGCGATGGCGCCGAGCTTCTTGCGATCCGCCCAGTAGCGCTTGCCCTCGGCGGCGTCGCGCGCCACGGCGAGGAAGGTGTTGGCGTGCGGCGCCAGGATGGAGCGGATGCGGTCGACGCCGCGCTCGACCTCGGCCTCGGCGTGCCCCACCACGTCGACGATGATCACCGCCTTGGGGGTCTCGGCCCGCGGGGCCTTCACCCGGTACCCGATGGCCTTCACGTACTGGTCGTCGAAGTGCTCGAGCGCGGAGAGGGCCTCCTGGCCCCGGTTGGGCATCTCGCGGGCGATCTCCAGGATCACCTGGCTGGCCTCGTCGAAGTCGGGGCCGAAGAACTCCAGGCAGAGGGTGCGCTGGTGCGGGTAGGCCGGGTAGAGGATGAACTCGGCGGAGGTGATGACGCCGTCGGTCCCCTCCTTCTGCACCCCGGGGAGCCCGCCCAGCGCCTTGTTGGTGATGTCCTTCCAGAGCCCCTTCTTGCGGATCTCGCTGCCGAGCAGCTCGATGGAGCGCACCAGCGCCCCGGCGGCGTCGCGCACCTCGAACCGCACCCGGTCGTCGAAGAGGATCTTGCGCAGCTGGTGGTTCGTGCGGCGAACGGTCCAGTCGTGCCCGCCCGGCATGGCGATGCGGAAGGAGACGATGTTGTCGATGCAGGTGCCCCAGAGGACGCAGTCCTTCCCGCCGGCGTTCTCGGCGATGTTGCCGCCGATGGTGCAGGCCCACGCGCTCGTGGGGTCGGTGGCGAAGACCAGCCCGTGGTGGGCCGCGTGCTCCATGGCGGCCTCGGTGATGACGCCGGCCTCCAGGTCGAGGACGTGGCCGGTGACGGTGCGGCCGTCCTCGAGCACGAAGGCCCGCGTGGAGATGCCTCGGATGCGATTCAGCTTCTCGGTGTTCACCATCACGCAGTCGGGCGTGAGCGGGATGGCGCCGCCGGTGAGGCCGGTCCCGGCGCCGCGGGGGATGGCGTGGAGCCCCAGGTCGCGGATGGCCGCGAGCAGGGGCGCCACCTGCGCCTCGTCGGTGGGGGTGACCACCGCGAGCGGCAGGTGCAGGCGCCAGTCGGTGGCGTCGGTGGCGTGGGCGACGAGGGTGAACGGGTCGAGGAGCACGTTCTCCCGCCCCACCACCGCGCCGAGCGCGCGGCGGATGCGGGCGTGGAGGTCGGGCATGCGCCGGACCTCGTCGCGGACGCCGTCGAGCATGCGCCGGGCCTCGGCCAGCACCTCGAGGACGAGCGTGTCGGCGCCGGCCCCCTCCTGGATCACCCGGAGGTTCGCCTCGGCGTCCCCGAAGAAGCGCTTGCGGCGCCGGGACGAGGTGGCGAGCTCGTGGCGCAGGTAGGGGTTCCGCCGGTGGACGAGCACCTCGCCGAACACCCGCATGAGGAGGCGGGCCGAGCGTCCGGTGACCCGGCGTTCGCGGAGGTCCTCGAGCTTCTTCCAGACCCCCTTGCCGAGCAGCGACGAGACCGCCTGGCGGTCGTCGGCGGAGGTGTAGTTGTAGGGGATCTCGCGGTGGCTGGGAGTCGTCATGGTCATCGCTCGTGCGCTCGACCCCAACTCCTAGCAGATTCCGTGCCTTGGCCCGGAAAGGGTGATCTCCGTCAAATCAGGAGCTTGCAAGGACGGGACGGTGGCCGGGGCGGCAAAGAATGCGCCTCCGGGCCCCGTCCCGCCATTCCGGCGCCGCCGCGCCGGCCGTCTAGCCCTTGCGGATCGACTCGTTGAAGGCCGCCACCGCCGCCTTCTCGGCCTCGTGAACGGCATGCGGCACGCGACCGATGCTCTCCCGGGCGTCGTCGCCCAGCTCGAGCAGCTTCTGGCGCGTCTTCTGTCCGGACTGCGGCGCGTAGAGCAGCGCCACGACGCCGCCGACCGCGGCGCCCGCCAGGAACGCGAACAGCACCGTGCCCGCTCCGGCTCCACCGTTGCCTTGACTCATCCTGCTGCCTCCTTTCGCTCGTGATGGGAACCCGTGTGGTGCGGGTGGGGCTCGGCGGGCGGCGCCGCCGGCGGCGGGTCCTCCGCCATCGCCCCGCGCCAGGCGCGGACGCCGGCCATCACCGCCGGGACGACGGCCGCTGCGATCGGACCGGCCATGGCCGCGGTGCCGCGCACCTGGTTCACGAGGTGCGCCGCCGACGCCACGCCGTCGACGATCTCCTCGAGCTTCCCGTCCTTCTCGAGCGCCGCTCCCAGCCGGTCGACGCGGTCGGCGGTGCGCTGGATGCTCGCCACGGCCGACTCGACGTCCCGGGCGCTCTTCTCGACCACGCCGCGGAGCGTGTGGACCGTGGCGTAGAGCTGCACGACGAGCGGGAGGAGCGCCCCCACGAGCACCGCAACCAGCACGACGAGCGCGATCTGCCAGCCTTGCATGACGCCTCCGTCCGGGAGCCCGCCGCGACGCCACCTGCGGCGATCTTGCTCCTCCCGGCCCCACGATGCCCGATCCCAGAGAGGGTGTGGAGTTCCCGGCCGATACTGGCGGAATCACTGGATATCGTTGACACCGGACGTCCCGGTCGGCAAAGACTCCGGCCGGAGGTACACCACGTGAAGGCCATCCGCATCCACGCCACCGGCGGTCCGGAGGTGCTGCGCCTCGAGGACGTCGAGCTCCCCGCGCCCGCAGCCGGGCAGGCCGTCGTCCGGCACACCGCCATCGGCGTCAACTTCATCGACACCTACCACCGCACCGGTCTCTACAAGCTGCCGCTCCCGGCCGGACTGGGAGTGGAGGCGGCGGGCGTCGTCGAGGCCGTCGGACCCGGGGTCGCGAACGTGAAGCCCGGCGACCGGGTGGCCTACGTCTCCCGCCCGCCCGGCGCCTACGCCGGGGCCGCCGTGGTCCCGGCGGACCGGCTGGTGCTCGTCCCGGCCGGCGTCTCCGACGAGGTGGCCGCGGCGGTCATGCTGAAGGGCATGACGGTCTGGATGCTGGTGCGCCGGCTCCACGCCGTCAAGCCCGGCGAGACCGTGCTCTTCCACGCCGCCGCCGGAGGGGTGGGGCTCATCGCCATGCAGTGGCTGCGGGCCCTCGGCGCCCGCACGCTGGCAACGGTGGGAAGCGACGAGAAGGGCGCGCTCGCGCGCGCGGCCGGGGCCTCGGAGGTCATCGTCTACACGCGCGAGGACTTCGTCGCCCGGGTGAAGGAGCTCACCGGTGGTGCGGGCGTGCCGGTGGTCTACGACTCGGTGGGGCGCACCACCTTCGAGGGCTCCCTCGACTGCCTCGCGCCCACCGGGCTCATGGTGAGCTACGGCAACGCCTCGGGCCCGGTTCCCCCCTTCGACATCTCCCAGCTCGCCGCCCGCGGCTCGCTCTTCCTCACCCGTCCCACCCTCTTCAGCTACACCGCCCGGCGCGAGGACCTGGAGGCCGGCGCCGCCGAGCTCTTCGCGGTGATCCGCGAGGGGAAGGTGCGCATCGAGGTGAAGCACCGCTGGCCGCTCACCGAGGCGGCCGAGGCGCACCGCGCGCTCGAGGGCCGCCGGACCACGGGGTCGATCGTCCTCGTGCCCTGAATGGCCTCCCCGGACGCCGACCTCCCGACGTCCGGGGTCCCGCTGCGAAGCCGGGCCACCGCCGCGCTCTGCGCCGGAACCGTGGCGGCGTACGCGGCGATGTACGTCACGCAACCCCTGCTCCCGCTGCTCTCCTCCGAGTTCGGCATCCCTCCGGCCACGGCCGGGCTCTCGGTGTCGGCGGTGGTGCTGGCCATCGCCGCCGGATCCTTCCTGGCCGGACCGCTCTCCGACGCGCTCGGGCGCAAGGCGGTGATGGTGGGATCGCTCGCGCTCCTCGTGCTCCCGACGCTCGCCTGCGCGACGGCGCGGACCTTCCCGCAGCTCGTCGCCCTCCGCGCGATCCAGGGGCTCTTCATCCCGGGCGTGACCGCCGTGGCGGTGGCCTGGGCAGGCGACCACTACGCGCCCGCACGCCTCCGCACCGCGGTGGGGGCGGTGATCGCCGCCAGCGTGGCGGGGGGCCTCCTCGGGAGGGTGGCGAGCGGGCTCGTCGCCGACCAGGCCGGCTGGCGCTCGGCCTTCGTGCTCTCGGCGGCGGTCACCGCGGCGGGGGCTGCCGGGATGGCGCTCGAATTGCCCGGAGATCGCTCGGGCGGCGCTCCGTGGAGGGGCGCGGTGGGCGGCATGCTCCGCCACCTGCGCGACCGGAGGCTCCTGGGCGGCTTCGCGCTCGCCTTCTGCCTCTTCTTCGCCTTCATCGCGGTCTTCACCTACCTGCCCTACCGCCTCGCCGCGCCGCCCTTCCGCCTGGGGACCGGGTCCATCGCGTCGGCGTACCTGGTCTACGTGGCCGGCATCGTGGTCTCGCCCGTCGCCGGCCGCGCCGCGGGCCGGGTGGCGCCGGAGCGGGTGATGCTCGTCGGCCTCGGCATCTCGGCGGCGGGGGTGGCGGTGACGCTCGCCGGCTCGCTGCCCCTGCTCGTGGCCGGCCTCTTCGTGCTCGTGGTGGGGATGTTCACCGCCCAGGCCGTCGGCCCGTCCTACGTGAACGAGACGGCGCGCGAGGCGAAGGGCGGCGCGAACGCCCTCTACCTGGCGGCCTACTACCTGGGCGGGACGCTCGGGTCGTGGTTGCCGGGGCTGGCCTGGCAGCGCTTCGGCTGGGGCGGCGTGGTGGGGGCCAGCCTGGCCGCGGTGGCGGCGGCGGCACTGGCGGTGGTCGTGCTCTGCCGGCCGCTGCCCGCGGCGGGGTGAGGCCGGCCACTAGCAGGCGCGCTCCCACCAGATGTCGGGGTCGCGCGGCGGATCGGCCCGGCGC
>JBBIOL010000039.1:6031-29993 GCA_037443385.1 Anaeromyxobacteraceae bacterium | reverse complement strand
GAGGAGGGCCGCCGGCGCAGGCGCCGGCGCAGGAGGCGCGGCGGCCGCGGACGCGGCGAGCGCAAGGCCGAGGGTGGAGCATCCACCGAGGGTGGAGAGACGGCCGCCGGCCGTCCCCCGGCTCCGGCGCCGGTGACGCCCGTGCCGGGCGGGGCGGGCGGAACGGGCGAGGGCGCCTAGGTCCGGATCCCGAGGGGGCAGGCCGATGCGTCCGGGCGCCTGGCGACTCTCCCTGGGGCTCCTCCTGGTCGCGGCGGTGGCCTCGTGCCGCGCGAAGCCCGCTCCCTGCCTCGTCACAGGCGTCGTGGTCGAGGACGGGGTCGGGGCCGCGCGCGTGGAGGGCATCGGCGTCGAGCGCGAGGAACTCCGGACGATGGCCCTCGCCGCCTTCGCCCGCACCCCGGGCTTCGAGGTCCCGAGCGCGGAGCCGGCCCCGGGCACGGTCCGCTGCCGGGGCACCGTGGCGCTCGAGGACGCGCGGATGGTCGCGACCGCGGCGGGCTCGCAGGCCGAGATCCTGCTTCGCCTCGAGGCGGCCCCCGGTGACGAGGGCGACCCGGTGTCCGACACGGTCCGTGCGACGGAACGGGTCGGGCCGGGAGAGTCGATGGGCGCCGCCTTCCGCCGCGCCATCGCGGCCGCGTCCCAGCGCGCAGCCGCCGGGCTCGCCCTGGCGCTCGCCGAGGCGCGGAAACCGGACGACCAGGTGATCCGCGACCTGGAATCCTCCGATCCGAGGACCCGGGACCTCGCGGTGGGGGTGCTCGCCGACCGGAAGAACCCGGCCGCGGTGCCCGGACTGCTGACCCGGCTCCAGGACCCCGATCCGCGGGTGGCCGACCGCGCGGTCGGCGCGCTGGCCCAGCTGCGCGACCCCCGTGCCGTGGGGCCGCTCATCGAGCTCTCGCGCCGCAGGGAGGGCCCGTTCGTGGCCCAGATGGTCCGCGCCGTGGGGGACATCGGCGGGCCGGAGGCCGAGGCCTACCTCGAGACCATGGCCTCGGGCCACCCCGATCCCCGGGTGAGGGAGGCGGCGCGGGCCGCGCTCCAGGACGCGCGGCGCCCCCGGCCTCCCCGCGTCGTCGGGAGCGGCGCCCGGTGACGCACCCTTCGATCGGCCCCTTTGGGGATAAGATGCGCGGCGTGCAACCGGACCGCTTCCTGGGACCCGCCGCCCTCCTCGCCGTGCTGCTCGTGGGCTGCGCCCACGCCCCTCCGGGCCCGGCGCCGTCCACCGCTCCCGCCGCGCGCCCGGCACCGCCGGATCCGACCACCCACTTCCCGCTCGCGGTGGGAAACACCTGGACCTGGATCGACCGCTCCCCCCAGGCGGGAGGCGGCGCCACCACGCGGGAGCGCACGGTCCGCATCGTCTCGCGCGATGCCGAAGGCTTCTACGTGGACGACGCCCGGGGCGCGCTCCGGGCGTCGCACGGATGCGTCCAGGACCGGGTGCGCCGCCTGCTCTGCGCTCCGTTCGAGCCGGATCGCGCCTGGACGTCGGTCGTGAGCGCGACCTCCACGGAGCGCTACCAGATCGCCGGGCTGGGCCTCACCGCGACGGTTCCGGCCGGGACCTTCACGGACTGCGTCCTCGTGCGCGCCCGCAACCGGGCCGCTGCCGGGGCCGAGGTCGTGCTCGAGACCACCTACGCGCCCGGCGTGGGCCCGGTCCGGATCGAGACCTACGCGCTCATCGACGGGCGGAAGGTGCCGCAGGTCGCGGCCGAGCTCCGCTCCTACCGCATCGAGAGGACGACGAGATGAAAGAGGTCGGGATCGGGATCGCCGGGTTCGGCACCGTGGGGGGCGGCGTCCTCTCCATCCTGCGCAGCCACGCGCGCGAGATCGAGGCCCGCCTGGGCGCACGCATCGTGGTGCGACGGGTAGCGGTCCGCGACCCGGCGAAGGAGCGCATGGTCGACTTCGACCGCTCGCTCCTCACCACGCGCTTCCAGGAACTCGTCACCGACCCCGCCGTGCAGGTGGTGGTCGAGCTCGTGGGGGGCACCACCGAGGCCCGCAGCCTGGTGCTCTCGGCCCTCGCCGCGGGCAAGCACGTGGTCACCGCCAACAAGGCGCTGCTCGCCTTCCACGGCGACGAGATCTTCCGGCTCGCCCAGGAGAAGGGGGTCGACGTCTACTACGAGGGCGCGGTGGCCGGCGGCGTGCCGGTCATCCGGACGCTGCGCGAGGCCCTCGCCTCCGACCGCATCCAGGCCATCCACGGGATCGTGAACGGCACCACCAACTTCATCCTGACCTCCATGGCCGAGCGGGGCGAGCCGCTCGCCGTGGCGCTCGCCGAGGCGCAGCGGCTCGGGTACGCCGAGGCCGACCCCACCCTCGACGTGTCCGGGGGCGATGCCGCGCAGAAGCTGTGCCTCCTCGCGCAGCTCGCCTTCGGGGCCCGGCTCGCCCCGCAGGACGTCCTCACCGAGGGGATCCTCGAGCTCATCCCGGAGGACTTCGCCTGGGCCCGCGAGTTCGGCTACGCGCTGAAGCTCCTCGCCGTGGCACGGCGCTCGGGCCCCAACGGCGGGGAGGGGCTCATCGAGGCCCGCGTGCACCCGGCCTTCATCCCCGTGGACTCGATGCTCGCCGGAGTCCGGGGGGCCATGAACGCGGTCCTGCTCCGCTCCGAGGCGCTCGGGCCCACCCTGCTCTTCGGGCAGGGGGCCGGGGCCATGCCCACCGGGAGCGCCGTGGTCGCCGACATCATCGACCTCTCCCGCAACCTGCTCTCGGGCAGCCCCGGTCGCGTCCCGCTCCCCCCGGCGGCGCCCGCCGTGCGGCTCCGCTCCCACGCGGAGATCCGCACCGCCTACTACCTGCGCTTCTCGGTGAAGGACGCACCCGGGGTCCTGGCCCGGATCGCGGCCACGCTGGCGGCGCGCGGGATCTCCATCGCGGCGGTGCAGCAGCGGGAGCACCAGGAGGAGGGGGCCCCGGTCCCGCTCGTGATCGTCACGCACCAGGCCCGGGAGGCGGACCTGACGGCGGCCATCCACGAGATCGACGGCTACCAGACCACCGCCGCCCCCACGCGGCTCATCCGCATCGAGCAGGTCTGACGGCATGGTCTCCTGCCAGCTGCGCGTGATCTACGGGGACACCGACCAGATGGGGGTGGTGTACTACGCCAACTACCTCCGCTGGTTCGAGGCCGGCCGCACCGAGTTCCTGCGGGAGAAGGGCATCTCCTACTCCGACTTCGAGAGCCGGGAGAAGCTCATCCTCCCGGTGGCGGAGGCGGGGGTGAGCTACCTGCAACCGGCCCGCTACGACGACCTCGTCACCGTGGAGACCAGCCTGCGGGTCGCCCGGCGGGCCTCGGCGCGCTTCGAGTACGCCGTCCGGCGCGGGGCGGACCTGCTCGCCACCGGCTTCACGGTGCACGCCTGCGTGGACGGGGCCGGGCGCATCCGCCGGCTGCCGGAGGACTTCCTCGCCCGGCTGGTGGTGGGCGAGGAGCTCACCTAGCACTCCCGGGGAGGGAACGTGGACCGGAACCTGGCGCTCGAGGGTGTGCGGATCACCGAGGCGGCGGCGCTCGCCTCGGCCCGCCTCATGGGACGGGGCGATCATCACGGCGCGGATCGCGCCGCCACCGAGGCCATGCGGGCGGCCTTCAACGACCTGGACGTCGACGGCGTGGTGGTCATCGGGGAGGGCGAGCGCGACGAGGCCCCCATGCTCTACATCGGCGAGCGGGTGGGGCGGGCCGGGGCCGGCGCGGTCGAGATCGAGATCGCGGTCGATCCCCTGGAGGGGACGAACCTCTGCGCGACCGGCGCGGCCAACGCCATCAGCGTCATCGCCATGGGGCCGAAGGGGTCGCTCCTGCGCGCGCCGGACACCTACATGGAGAAGATCGCGGTGGGGCCCGACGCGCGCGGTGCAGTCGACCTCGCCCGCACCCCGGCCGAGAACCTGCGCGCCATCGGGGATGCGCTCGGCAAGTACGTGGAGGACCTGACCGTGGTGATCCTCGACCGGCCCCGGCACGACCGCCTCATCCGGGAGGTCCGGGAGGCCGGTGCGCGGATCCGGCTCATCACCGACGGCGACGTCTCCGCCGCCATCAACACCTGCCTCCCCGACACCGGGATCGACGTGCTCGTCGGCACCGGCGGCGCGCCCGAAGGCGTGATCAGCGCGGCCGCGCTGCGCTGCATGGGCGGGGACATGCAGGGCAGGCTCCGCTACCGCAACGACGCCGAGCGGGAACGGGCCCGCGCCATGGGCATCACCGACGTCGAGAAGGTCTTCCGCATCGACGAGCTGGCCCGCGGGGACGTCATGTTCGCCTCCACCGGCGTCACCAACGGCGACTTCCTGAAGGGGGTCCGCTTCACCGGCGACGGGGCGCGGACCCACTCGGTGGTGATGCGGAGCCGGACCGGGACGGTTCGCTACATCGAGACCGAGCACCACTTCCAGCAGAAGCCCAACTACGGCTGGTAGCCGGGGAGACGGGAGGACGGGATGGCGTCGAAGTTGTCGAAGGAGATGGTGGTGGACGTCCCGGTGGAGCGCTTCTGGGACGTGGTCGCCGACTACGCGGCGTACCCCGGCTTCCTCCCCGGCGTGAAGCGCACCCGGGTGGTGCACGCCGACAAGGGGGTGAAGGACGTCGAGTACGAGGTCGACCTCGGCGTGAAGACGATCACGTACGTCCTGCGCCACCTCGAGCACGCCCCCGAGCGCATGACCTGGTCGCTCGTGAAGGGCGACATGATGAAGGTGTCGAACGGGGCCTGGGAGCTCTCGAACCACGCCGGCAAGACGCTGGCCCGCTACACGGTCGAGGTCCAGGTGCAGAAGCCGCCGCTCGTCCCGCAGGTCATCGTGGACCGGGTGAGTGACGAGCTCACTCGGGTCCAGCTCCCGAAGACACTGGAAGCCTTCAAGGCCCGGGCGGAAAAAGGTCGTTGACCCCGGCGGCTTGCGGGGCCGATCGGCGCGTGTTACCGGATCGACCATGCTGGACGCGTTCGTGATCGAGGAGATCCGGCGTCGCGAGCGGGAACGCGGCCGCGACGAGCGCACCGGCGTCCACATCCCGGCGCCGGAGCCGGCCGGTCCGGGCGAGGCGGAGAAGCCCCCGGAGCAGCCGCCCGACGGCGGCAACGTCATCATCATCGATTACGGCTCGTGAGCGCCCGCGGCCGGCCCGCACGCTACCCGGAGATCCGCCCCCACGCCTCCCGGATCTCCTCGGGTGTCCACGGGCCCAGGACCGGGTCGCGATCGACCCCGGCGGTGGTCTCCATCCGGTAGAGGAAGATGCGGCCGCCCTGGACGCCGAGGACCTGCCCGGTGACCCCGTCGGCGAGCGGGCTCGCCAGGAAGACCGCCGCGGGCGCGATGAACTGGGGGCCCAGGTCGGCCTCGGTGGCCCCGGCCAGCATCTTGATGTCGCTCGTCATGCGGGTGAGCGCGACCGGGGCGATGGCGTTCACGGCGATGCCGAACCGCTCCAGCTCGAGCGCCGCCACCCGGGTGAGGCCGTAGATGCCGGCCTTGGCGGCGCCGTAGTTGCCCTGGCCGAAGTTGCCGACCAGGCCGGAAAGGCTCGTCGTGTTCACGATGCGGCCGCCGTGCCCCTGCACCTTCATGGCCCGGGCGGCGACCTGGGTGCCGAGAAAGGTCCCGCGCAGGTGGACCTCGAGCACGCGGTCGAAGTCCTCGTCGGTGAGGTTGAGCAGCGTCCGGTCACGCAGGATCCCGGCGTTGTTCACCCAGACGTCCACGCGACCGAACCTCGACTGCGCGGTCCAGAGGATGCCGTCCACGCCCTCCCGGGTGGCCACCGAGTGGTGGCTGGCGGCGGCCTCGCCCCCCAGGGCGACGATCTCGGCGACCACCCGGTCGGCCGCTTCGGACGCCCTCCCGGCGCCGTGGCGGTCCCCGCCGAGGTCGTTCACCACCACCCGCGCGCCGGCGCGCGCGAAGGCGAGCGCGTGGGCCCGGCCGATGCCGGCGCCGGCCCCCGTCACCACCACCACCTTGCCCTCGAGCAGTCCCGCCATGTCCCCTCCCGGTCGTGATCCGCTTACGCCGTCGTCCCGGCCGGGTCAAGGGAGCGCCCGGCGGCTCGAAGAGGGTTGACGACCGCGCGATCGAACGGGCAAATAGCGGCACCCCCTTCCTCCACGGAGACCCGCCATGACCGAGATCATCAACGTCGCCGCCCGCGAGATCCTCGACTCCCGCGGAAACCCCACCGTCGAGGTGGAGGTGGCCGTGGCGAGCGGGCACCTCGGTCGCGCGGCCGTGCCCTCGGGCGCCTCCACCGGCGAGCACGAGGCGCTCGAGCTCCGGGACGGCGACAAGAAGCGCTACCTGGGCAAGGGCGTGCGCAAGGCCGTCCACAACGTGGCGAGCGTCATCGGCCCGGCCGTGGTCGGCATGGACGCGTCCGACCAGGCCGCCCTCGACGCCCGCATGATCGCGCTCGACGGCACGAAGACCAAGGCGAAGCTGGGCGCGAACGCGGTCCTGGGCGTGTCGCTCGCCGCGGCCCGGGCCGCCTCGCTGTCGCACGAGCTGCCGCTCTACCGGTACGTGGGCGGGGCGAACGCCCGCACCCTCCCGGTGCCGCTCATGAACATCCTGAACGGCGGCGCCCACGCCGACTCCAACGTCGACGTCCAGGAGTTCATGGTGGTCCCCCTCGGAGCACCGTCGTTCGCCGAGGGACTCCGCTACGGGGCGGAGGTCTTCCACGCGCTGAAGAAGGTGCTGAAGGGCAAGGGCGCCTCCACCGGCGTCGGCGACGAGGGCGGTTACGCCCCCAGCCTGGCCTCCAACGAGGAGGCGCTGGCCGTCATCATGGAGGCCGTCAAGCAGGCGGGGCTCAAGGCGGGCAAGGACGTCGCGCTCGCCCTCGACGTCGCCAGCTCCGAGTTCTTCGACAAGAAGACGGGCAAGTACACGCTGAAGGGGGAGGGGCGCACCTTCGACGCCGCCGGGCTCGTCGACTGGTACGCCGAGCTCTGCGGGAAGTACCCCATCGTCTCCATCGAGGACGGGTTCGACCAGGACGACTGGAAGGGCTGGAAGCTCGTCACCGACCGGCTGGGCGGGAAGATCCAGCTGGTGGGC
The DNA here is from genome assembly GCA_037443385.1 of Anaeromyxobacteraceae bacterium. Classification (GTDB taxonomy): domain Bacteria; phylum Myxococcota; class Myxococcia; order Myxococcales; family Anaeromyxobacteraceae; genus CAIOAK01. The sequence continues at coordinate 22,883 of JBBIOL010000039.1, read as the reverse complement.
GACGACCTGTTCGTCACCAACGTGGAGCGGCTGGGCCGCGGCATCGCCGGCGGCGTGGCCAACTCGATCCTCGTCAAGGTGAACCAGATCGGCTCGCTCACCGAGACCCTGGAGGCGGTCCGCATGGCCCACCGCGCCGGCTACACCAGCGTGATGAGCCACCGCTCGGGCGAGACCGAGGACACGACCATCGCCGACCTCGCCGTGGCCTGCGACTGCGGCCAGATCAAGACCGGCTCGGCCTCCCGCACCGACCGGATCGCCAAGTACAACCAGCTCCTCCGCATCGAGGAGGAGCTCGGCAAGACCGCCCGCTACGCGGGCCGCGACGCCTTCCGCGCCCTGCGGAAGTAAGCGTTCCGCGACGACGACGGCGTTTGACTTCGGTCAGGCCGGGGTCTACCTTCGCGTCCCCTCGTGAGCGGAGGTCGTCGAAGCATGCGGTCCGATTGGGTCAAGAAGCGCCGGGGCCAGCCGAACGTCACCCAGATGCACTACGCCCGCAAGGGCGTCGTGACCGAGGAGATGGCCCACGTGGCCGCCCGGGAGAAGCTCGACCCGGAGCTCGTGCGCGCCGAGGTGGCGCGCGGCCGCATGATCATCCCGGCCAACGTCGCCCACCCCGAGCTCGACCCCATCGCCATCGGCATCGGGGCCACCTGCAAGATCAACGCGAACATCGGCAACAGCGCGGTGGTGAGCGACATCGCGGGAGAGCTCGAGAAGCTCCGCATCTGCCTCAGGTACGGCGCCGACACGGTGATGGACCTCTCCACCGGCGGCGACATCCCGCAGATCCGCGAGGCCATCCTCCGCAACAGCCCGCTCCCGGTGGGCACCGTCCCCATCTACGAGGCCATGGCCCACGTGAAGGACGTGGCCGATCTCACCCCGGATCTGCTGCTCCAGGTCATCGAGGACCAGGCCCGCCAGGGCGTGGACTACATGACGATCCACGCGGGCCTCCTGCGCGACTTCATCCCGCTCGCGGCGAGGCGTGTCACCGGCATCGTCTCCCGCGGCGGGGCCCTCATGGCCCAGTGGATGCTCGCCAACCGGGCCGAGAACCCGCTCTACACCCACTTCGACGCCATCTGCGAGATCTTCAAGCGCTACGACGTCGCCTTCTCGCTCGGCGACGGGCTCCGGCCCGGGTGCCTCGCCGACGCGTCCGACGCCGCGCAGTTCGCCGAGCTCCGGGTGCTCGGCGACCTCACCCGCCGCGCCTGGGCGCACGACGTGCAGGTCATGGTGGAGGGGCCCGGCCACGTCCCGCTCGACCAGATCCCCATGAACATGGAGAAGGAGCGGGAGCTCTGCGACGAGGCCCCGTTCTACGTGCTCGGGCCGCTCGTCACCGACATCGCGCCCGGCTACGATCACATCACGAGCGCCATCGGCGCCACCGTGGCCGCCCAGCACGGCGCGGCCATGCTCTGCTACGTGACGCCCAAGGAGCACCTCGGCCTCCCGGACGCCGACGACGTCCGGCAGGGGATCGTGGCGTACAAGATCGCCGCCCACGCGGCCGACGTGGCCCGGCACCGGCCCGGCGCGCGCGATCGCGACGACGCGCTCTCCCGGGCCCGCTACGCCTTCGACTGGAACCAGCAGTTCGCGCTCTCGCTCGATCCGGACACCGCCCGGACCATGCACGACGAGACGCTGCCCCACGAGGCCTTCAAGAACGCCGAGTTCTGCTCCATGTGCGGGCCCAAGTTCTGCTCCATGAAGATCCACACCCACCTGACCGAGCTCGCCTGCAAGGGCGACCCGGCGAGCGTGGACGACCACGGCCAGCCGGTGCGTCCGGCGGAGGCCGCCACGCACTGAAGGGAAGGTCCCGGCCGAGGCGGCGCCGGGACCTCGCACGGGTCACTGTCGCGGGGCCCCGGCCTCGACGGGCTTCCCGGCCTTCATCCAGCCGTGGATGCCGTCCGGCATGACCCACAGGTTCGTGTAGCCGAGCTTGGCCGCCTCACGGGCGGCCGCGTGGCTCGCGCTTCAACGGGGCCCCGCGCAGTAGAAGACGAGGCGCGCACCCTTGTCGGAGGGGAGCCCGGCGGTCCACTGCTTGCCGGTGACGAAGCGCGCCCCGGGCAGGTGGTTCTTCGCGTAGACGTCGTCCGGGTTCACGTCGTACACCACCGCCTCGTGCGCGGTGATCCAGCCCTGCACCTGGTCCATGGTGGCGAGCTGGAAGGGATCGGCCGCCCGTCCGGCGGCGGGGGCCGCGAGGCAGAGCAGCGCGGCCAGGGCGAGGAATGCTCTTCGGTCCATTCGCGACCTCCGTCCGGGGTTCCGGCGACGGGAGTCGCATAACCGGTCAGCCGCCGATGCGCACCATGGTGTCGAACGACTCCTCCTCCATGTGGTGCCGCTCCCGCTTGCGCGACAGGCCGAGCCGGATGGCGGCCTCGATCTCGTCGTCGGTCCCGGAGTGGAGGAGGTGGGCGAGGGGCACCTCGTCGCGCCCGCCCAGGCAGGCGCGCAGCGCACCCGCGGCGCTCACCCGGATGCGGTTGCAGTCGGAGCAGAAGTTCTCGGTGATGGCCCCGATGAACCCGAGCAGGCCGCGGACCTCGCGCCCCTGGTCCACGGAGATCCCGCGCATGTGGCGCGCCGGACCCCAGCCGCGGGTGGCGTCCGGCTCGAGGCGCACGCCCTGCTCGACGAGCAGCCGCTGCATCTCGGCCACCGAGACCGGCTCGCCGCCCCCGAAGGGCATGAGCTCGATGTACCGGGCGATGGCGCCGTTGCGCCAGGCGAACCGGGCCAGGTCGCCGAGCTCCCCGGAGTTGACGTCGCGGAGCACGACCGTGTTCACCTTGAGGGAAGGGTACCCGGCCGCCGCCGCGGCCTCGATGCCCCGGCGGATGCGCTCCACGTCGGCGGAGCGGCCGGACAGCCGCTCCAGGCGGTCCCCGTCAAAGGTGTCCAGGGAGACGTTGAGCTGCCGCAGGCCGGCGCGCCGGAGCGGCAGGGCGAGCTCCTCCAGGCGATGGCCGTTGGTGGTGAGGGCGATCTCCTCGATGCCCGGCGTCCCGTGCAGGTCGGAGACCACGTCGACGATGTCCCGTCGCAGGGTGGGCTCGCCACCGGTGAGGCGGACCCGCCGGATGCCGGTCTCGGCGAAGATCCCGACCAGGCGCCGGATGGCGGGACGGTCGAGCGCGTCGCCGTGGGCGCTCTCCAGGCCGGGGCTGCAGTAGCTGCAGCGGAAGTTGCACCGGTCGGTGAGGGAGAGCCGCAGGTAGACGATGCGCCGCCCCTGCGGGTCCACCAGGGGCGCCCGGGCGCCGGGGGTCGGGATCCCGTCGGTCACAGCGGGCGGGTCTCCAGCCGGGCGATGGTCTCGAAGCCGGCCTGGCCGATGGCCAGGAGCGCCTCGACGACGGCGGGGTCGAACTGCGTGCCGGCCTGGCGCGCGATCTCGTCGAGGGCGCGCGCGAAGCCCAGGCTCTTGCGGTACGGGCGGTCGCTGGTCATGGCGTCGAGCGCGTCGGCCACCGCGAAGATGCGGGCTCCGAGGGCGATGCGCTCGCCCGCCAGCGCGCGCGGGTAGCCCGAACCGTCCCAGCGCTCCTGGTGCGAGAGCACGATCTCGGCCGGGACCTTGAGGAAGCCGATGGACCGCAGGATGTTGAACCCGATCTGGGGGTGCTTGCGCATCTCCTCCCACTCGGGGGGATCGAGCGGACCGGGCTTCAGCAGGATGGCGTCGGGCACGCCGATCTTCCCGATGTCGTGCAGGAGCGCCCCGCGGAAGATGTCGTTCCGCTGGGTCATGGGCACGCCGACGCGGTCGGCGAGCGCGAGGGTGTAGCGCCCGACACGCTGGGAGTGGTCGCCGGTCTCGTGCTCCCGGGCGTCGAGCGCGGCGACGAGCGCGTAGAGGGTGCTGTGATAGGCGGCCTCGACCTCGACGAGGGCGCGGCGGAGGTCGGTGGCCTTCTCGCGGACGGTGCGCTGCAGGCTGGTCCGGTAGCGCTCCCGCGCGCGCTCGTCCCGGCGGCGGGAGAGGGCCCGCTCGATGGCGCGGAGCAGGTCCGCCGACTTGGGCGGCTTGAGCAGGTAGTCGGTGGCGCCGCGCCGCAGGCACTCCACCGCGGCCTCGGTGTCCCCGAAGGCGGTGAGCATCACCACCGCCGTGTCGGGTCGCTCGCGGCGGAGGCGGTCGAGGAGCCAGAGCCCGTCCTTGCCGGGCATCTTCATGTCGCTGATGACGAGGTGCGGGTCGGTGTCCCGGACCACCTCGAGGGCGGCCTCGGCCCCGGCCGTGGTCTGGCAGTCGTAGCCCTCGTCGGAGAGGACCATGCCGATGGCTTCCCGGACCACCGCGTCGTCGTCGACGATGAGCACGCGGGCCGCGGGCGCCGGCGTGGGTTCCTGGCTCGACGGTTCGCCTGCCATGGGGACTCCTACATACCCCACCGGGAGCGCGGCGGCCACGCGTTCTCCGGGGTGGCCGGGGAGGTCGCAACCCGCCTTGAACCGGGGGGATGGGTCGCTTAGAAAGCCGCCGGATGCCCGACCCCTCGAAGACACTACCGGTGACCGCGCCGGACCCGGCCGACGACCGGGGTCGCGAGGCCCTGGCCGCCATCCGGGCCGCCGGCCTTCCCGTGAACGCCCGCAAGCCCGGGTGGTTGCGCGTCGGCGTGCCCGGCGGGGAACGGTACGGAAAGGTCCGCGAGACCCTCGCCGGGCTGCGACTCCACACCGTCTGCGCGGAGGCGCACTGTCCCAACGTGGCCGAGTGCTGGGGTGGGGGAACGGCCACCGTCATGCTCATGGGGGACACCTGCACCCGGGGATGCCGGTTCTGCCAGGTGAAGACCGCGGCCCGCCCCCCGGACCTCGACCCCGACGAGCCCCGCCACGTCGCCGACGCGGTGCGGCAACTCCACCTCGACTACGTCGTGGTCACGAGCGTCGACCGGGACGACCTGCCCGACGGCGGCGCAGCCCACTTCGCCGACGCGATCCGGCGCCTGAAGGAGATCCCCGGGCTGCTCGTCGAGGTCCTCACGCCCGACTTCCGGGGCGACGTCGAGGCCATCCGCACCGTCGGCCGCGCCGGCCCCGACGTCTTCGCGAACAACGTCGAGACGGTGCGCCGGCTCACGCCGGCCGTCCGCGACCCCCGGGCGGGTTACGACCAGACCCTCGGCGTGCTCGCCCGGATGAAGCAGGAGTTCCCCGGCGTGGTCACGAAGTCCTCCATCATGGTGGGCCTCGGCGAGTCGGCGGACGAGGTCGAGGGCTGCATGCGCGACCTGCGCGCCGTGGGGGTCGAGGTGCTCACCCTCGGCCAGTACCTGCGGCCGTCCGCGTGGCACCTCCCGGTCGTCGAGTTCGTCACCCCCGAGGCCTTCGCCGCCTACGAGGCCACCGGGCGGGCGCTGGGATTCCGGTACGTGGCGAGCGGCCCGCTCGTGCGGTCCAGCTACCGGGCCGGGGAGCTGTTCCTGAAGGGCATCCTGGAGACGCGCGCGCCGGCGGCGCGGACGTGACGGGGGAGGGCGGATGCGACGCGTGCGCGACATCGAGGAGGCGAGGAGGCGGAAGGGGAGCCTGCCGGGCGACGGCTCGGGCGGCGGCCGGTGGGAGCGCGAGTTCCCGCTGCGCTCGGTGATCGCCGACGACGGGTCGGCCGACCCATCCCAGGTGATGCTCGGCGACGACGAGGCGGTCGAGCTCTACCGCTGGATGGTGCTCTCCCGCGAGGTGGACGAGCGCATGATCCAGCTCCAGCGCCAGGGGCGGATCGCCTTCTACATCGGGGCCATCGGGGAGGAGGCCACCGTGCTCGGCACGGTGGCCGGGTTGGCGGTGCAGGACTGGCTCTTCCCCTCCTACCGGGAGCACGCCGGCGCGCTCTACCGGGGCATGCCGCTCGCCACCTTCGTCTGCGATCTGCTCGGCAACGCCGGCGACCGCATGCTCGGCCACCAGATGCCGTGCCACGAGGCCTGGGCGGCGGGGCGCTTCGTCTCCATCAGCGCGCCCATCGCCACCCAGGTGCCGCAGGCCGTGGGGGCCGCCTGGGCCGCGCGCATCCGGGGCGACGACATGGTCTCCCTCACCTGGTTCGGCGAGGGGGCGACGAGCGCCAACGACTTCCACACCGGCGCCAACTTCGCCGGCGTCCACAAGGTGCCGGTGATCATGGCCTGCCGGAACAACGGCTGGGCCATCAGCGTTCCGCGCGAGCTCCAGACGGCGTCGGAGACCATCGCGCAGAAGGCGATCGCGTACGGCATCCACGGCGAGCGGGTGGACGGCAACGACCTGCTCGCCGTCCACGCCGCCACGCGGCGCGCGCGTGCCCGGGCCGCCGCCGGCCAGGGGCCGACGCTGCTCGAGTGCGTGACCTACCGCGTGGAGGGCCACTCCACCTCCGACGACCCGCGGGCGTACCGCGGCGCCGAGGAGGTCGAGCGCTGGCGCGGGCGCGACCCCATCCTGCGGCTCGGCCGCTACCTCTCCTGGAAGCGGCTCGCGGGGGACGAGGACCTCGAGCGGCTGCGCTCCGACGCCCGCGAGCGCGTCCGGAACGCGGTCGAGGAGGCGGAGGCCTTCGCCCCGAAGCCCGCGATCGAGACCCTCTTCGAGGGGGTCTACGCCGAGCCCATGCGCCAGCAGCGGGAGCAACTCGAGGAGCTGCGCGCCGCCATCGCCGCCGACCCGCGCACGGCGAGCCCCCGGTAGCGATCGCCCATGGCCATCCTGAACGTCATCCAGGCGGTCAACGACGCGCTCCGACTGGAGATGCGCCGGGACCCGAGCGTGGTCGTGCTGGGCGAGGACGTCGGCAAGTTCGGCGGGGTGTTCCGGGCCAGCCAGGGACTCCAGGAGGAGTTCGGCAAGGACCGGGTCATCGACACCCCGCTCGCCGAGAGTGGCGTCATCGGTACCGCGCTCGGCATGGCCCTCTACGGGCTCCGTCCGGTGCCGGAGATCCAGTTCGCCGACTTCATCTTCCCGGCCATGGACCAGATCCTGAACGAGGTGGCGAAGTACCGCTACCGCTCGGGCGGGCAGTACGCCTGCCCCATGGTCATCCGCACCCCCTACGGCGGCGGCATCCGCGGCGGGCACTACCACTCCCAGTCGCCCGAGGCCCACTTCATCCACACCGCCGGGCTGAAGGTGGTCGTCCCGTCCAACCCCCACGATGCGAAGGGCCTCCTCACCGCGGCCATCCGCGATCCCGACCCGGTGCTCTTCTTCGAGCCGAAGCGGGTCTACCGCGCGGCCAAGGGGGAGGTGCCGGAGGGCGAGGTCGTCGTCCCCATCGGCAAGGCGCGCGTCACGCGGGAGGGGCGGCACGTCACGGTCATCGCCTGGGGCGCCATGTGGCACGAGGCCGACCAGGCCGCCCGGGAGGCCGAGGCGCTCGGGATCGAGGTGGAGGTGCTCGACCTCCGCTCGCTCCAGCCGCTCGACCTCGACGCCATCGTGGCGTCGGTGCAGAAGACCGGCCGCGCGGTGGTGGTGCACGAGGCGCCCCGAACCTGTGGCTTCGGCGCCGAGATCGCGGCGCTCGTCCAGGAGCGCTGCTTCCTGCACCTCGAGGCGCCGGTGACCCGCGTCACCGGCTTCGACACGCCGTTCCCGTACACCCTCGAGGCCGAGTACCTGCCGCGCGCGCCCCGCATCCTGAAGGCCATCCGCGAGGTGGTCGCCTTCTAGCCGGTTGCCCGGGGAGAACCATGGCCTACCAGTTCCTGCTGCCCGACATCGGCGAGGGGGTCGTCGAGGCCGAGATCCTGAAGTGGTTCGTCCAGCCCGGCGACGCCGTGGTGGAGGACCAGCCCATCGCCGAGGTGATGACCGACAAGGCCACCGTGACCATCCCCTCGCCGAAGCGCGGCACCGTCACGCGGCTCCTCTGGAAGGAGGGGGACGTGGCCCGGGTGCACCACCCCCTCGTCGAGCTGGAGCTGGCGGACGGTTCCGCGGAGGTGGTGGCGAACGTGGTGCCGCTGCCCCGGTCGTCCCAGGCGGCGTCCCCCGCGGCGTCCCCGCCCACCTCCGACGTCCGGGCCGCGGTCGCCGAGGCGGTGGACCGCGCGGCGCCTACCCACCACGGGAAGGCGCTCGCCACGCCCGCCGTGCGGGCCCTGGCCCGGCAGCTGGGCGTGGACCTGCAGCGGGTCGCGCCCACCGGCCCGGGAGGCCGGGTGACGAAGGACGACGTCCGGGCGCGCGCCTCCTCGAACGGGCACGCGCACGGCGCGGTGATCGCCGCGGTGGGGACGGAGACCCGTCCGGCCAGCGCTCCCGGCGCACCGGGCCCGGTCGAGGTGGTTCCGGTGCGCGGCCTCCGGCGGCGGATCGCCGAGAAGATGGCCCAGTCCAAGCGGACGGCCGCCCACTTCACCTTCGTCGAGCAGGTCGACGCCACCGCGCTCGTCGCCGTGAAGGAGTCGATGGCGCGTGCCGCCCAGGCCGAGGGCGTGAAGATCACCTTCCTGCCCTTCGTGCTCAAGGCCGCGCTGGCCGCGTTGCGGAAGTTCCCGCAGCTCAACGCCTCGTTCGACGAGGAGCGCGGGGAGATCCACCGCAAGGGCTGGTACGACCTCGGCATCGCCGCGGCCACCGAGCAGGGACTCACCGTGCCGGTGGTCCGCCACGTCGACCGCCGCTCCATCCTCGACCTGGCCCGCGAGATCGAGCGGCTCGGGGCCGGGAGCCGGGCCGGGCGGCTGCGCCCGGAGGACGTCGGCAACTCCACCTTCACGGTGACCAGCCTGGGCGCGCTGGGCGGCCTCTTCGCCACCCCGGTGATCAACTTCCCGGAGGTCGCCATCCTGGGCATCCACCGCATCCGCCCCACGCCGGTGGCCCGGGACGGGCAGGTGGTCGTCCGGGACGTGATGCACGTCTCGCTCACGAGCGATCACCGGGTGGTCGACGGCAGCGAGGCGGCCGCCTTCACCTACGAGGTGATCCGCCACCTCGAGGACCCGTCGCTGCTCTTCCTGCACGCGGTCTAGGCCGTGATCGACACCCACTGCCACCTCGACGCCGCGCCCTTCGACGCGGACCGGGAGGCGGTGCTCCGGCGCGCCCGCGCGGCGGGGGTCACCGGCGTGGTCGTGCCGGCGGTCGAGCCCGGTGGATGGGCGGACCTGCTCGCGCTCGTGGCCGGGCGGCTCGACCTCCACGCCGGCCTGGGCATCCATCCGCAGGCGCTGCCCGGGATCGACCCGGGCGCGGACGATCGCCACCTCGCCGACCTCGAGGCGATGCTCTCCCGGGGGGAAGCCATCGCCGTGGGCGAGTGCGGGCTCGACGGCGGGGCCGTCGCGGCCGGGGCGTCCATGGACCGGCAGCGGGCCGTGCTGCGCGGGCACCTCGCCATCGCCCGCCGGCTCGGGCTGCCGGTCCTCCTCCACGGCCTCCGCGCGCACGATGCCCTGCGCGAGGAGCTGGAGCGGGACGGCGTCCCGGCGGGCGGCGTCCTGCACAGCTTCTCCGGGAGCGCGGAGCTCGTGCCCCCGTTCGCGGGGCTCGGCCTCCACTTCTCCTTCGCGGGCCCGGTCACCTACCCGGAGGCACGCAAGCCCCTCGCCGCGGTCCGGGCCGTCCCGCCGGGGCGGCTCCTCGTCGAGACCGACGCCCCCGACCAGGCGCCGCACCCCCACCGGGGAGGACGGAACGAGCCCGGCCACCTCCCGCTCGTGCTCGGCGCGGTGGCGGCGGCGCTGGGACGCACGGTCGCCGAGGTGGAGCGCGAGACGAGCGACAGCGCCCGGGCCCTGTTCCGGCTTCCGGCGGCTCCTCCGTGAGCGAGTCGAACCGCATTCCCGCCCGCGCCGACCGGAACGCCCGGCTGCTCGGCGTCGCGGCGGTGGATCGCCTCGCCGCGGCCCACGTGGTCGTGCTGGGCCTCGGCGGGGTCGGTTCCTTCGCCGCCGAGGCGCTCGCCCGGGCCGGCGTGGGGCGGCTCACGCTCGTGGACGGGGAGCGCGTGGACGAGACCAACGCGAACCGGCAGCTCCACGCCCTCGACGGCGAGTTCGGGCGCCACAAGGCCGAGGTGGTCCGGGAGCGGCTCGCGCGGATCGCCCCGGGTTCCCGGCTCGAGGCGATCCCGCTGCCCTACGACGCGGGAACCGCGGACGCGCTCGTCCCGCCCGGGGTCTCGTACGTGGTCGACGCCATGGACACGGTGGTGGCCAAGCTGCACGTCATCGCGCGCTGCCTCGACCTGGGCGTCCCGGTGGTGACCGCGCTCGGCGCGGCCCGGCGGATCGATCCCACCGCCGTCCAGGTGACCGACCTCTCCGAGACCCACACCGACCAGCTCGCCAAGGACGTCCGCAAGTACCTGCGCCGGCGCCACGCCATCTCGGCCTCGGCGCCGCTCGGCGTGAAGGCGGTGTGGTCGGTGGAGGAGCCCCGCGAGACGCTCGCCCTCCCCGGGGACGAGGCGGGCATTCCCGGCACGCGGGCCCGGCCGGCCGGGGAGCGGCGGCGCGAGCCCCGGTGCCACGGCAGCGTGGCCTTCGTCACCGGGGTCTTCGGCCTGGTGGCGGCGGGGGTGGTGGTTCAGGACCTCGTGGGGGTGGCGCCCCGGACCCCCCGGGTGTGGGCCGAGCCGGAACGGGCGAGGCGGCGAAAGCGCGATATATCCAGGGGAGCGAGGAGCGATCGATGACGACGAGGAACTTCGACGCGGTGGTGATCGGGGCAGGGCCGGGCGGGTACGTCGCGGCGATCCGGCTGGCGCAGCTCGGCAAGAGGACCGCGCTCGTGGAGAAGGAGTCGCTCGGGGGGGTCTGCCTCAACTGGGGGTGCATCCCGTCCAAGGCCCTCATCGCGGTCGGCAACCTGGTCGACGAGATCAAGGGAGCCGCCGAGCGCGGGATCCTGGTCTCCGAGCCGAGGGTGGACGTCGCGAGGCTCCGCGCCTTCAAGGAGGGCGTGGTGAAGAAGCTCGTCGGCGGCATCGGCGCGCTCGAGAAGGGGAACGGCGTCGAGGTCCTGAAGGGCAAGGCCACGTTCGTCGGCCCCGGCGCGATCGAGGTCGAGGGCGCGACGGAGAAGGTCCGCGTGGAGGCGGGAGCGTTCATCCTGGCCACCGGGGCGCGCCCCATCGCCATCCCGGGGTTCGCCTACGGGAAGGACGTGTGGACCGCCCGGGAGGCGCTCGACCTGCCGGAGATCCCAGGGCGCCTGGTGGTGATCGGGGGCGGCGTCATCGGCCTCGAGCTGGGTACGGTCTACGCGAAGCTGGGCTCGAAGGTGACGGTCGTCGAGGCGCTGCCCTCGCTCCTCACCGGCGTCGACCCGGAGGCGGTGCGCATCGTGCAGAAGGGGCTGCGCCAGCGCGGCGTGGACGTGCACGTGAACGCGAAGGCCAGGGGGATGGAGGCGGCCGGCGGCGCCCTCTCGGTGAAGATCGAGGTGGACGGCAAGGAGCAGGCCGTGGCCGCCGACAAGGTGCTCGTGGCCGTCGGGTTCCGGCCCAACACCGAGGGGCTCGGGCTGGAGGCCGTCGGCGTGAAGCTCGACGCGAAAGGATACGTCCAGGTCGACGACCAGCTCCGCAGCACGAACCCCGCCGTGCTCGCCATCGGCGACATGGTCGGGCCGCCCTTCCTCGCCCACAAGGCCTCCAAGGAGGGCGAGATCGCGGCCGAGGTCGTCGCCGGCCACCGCTCCGCGCGCGACTGGGTGGCGATGCCGGGGGCCATCTTCACCGATCCGGAGGTGGCGACCGCCGGGCTCTCGGAGGAGCAGGCGCGCGCGAAGGGGCTCGATCCCCTGGTGGGGAAGTTCGCCTTCGCGGCGCTCGGCCGCGCCATCGCCATCGACCACACCGAGGGGTTCGTGAAGGTGGTGGCCGACCGGGAGTCGAAGGTCCTCCTCGGTGTTACCATGGTCGGCCCGGAGGCCTCCGACCTCATCGCCGAGGCCACGCTCGCGCTCGAGATGGGCGCCTACGTGGAGGACGTGGCCCTCACCGTCCACGCGCACCCGACGCTGGCGGAGGCCTTCATGGAGGCCTCCAAGGCGGCGCTCGGCGAGGCCATCCACGCCCTCAACCGGCCGGAACGTCCCCGGCGCGAGAAGTCCGGCGCGCCCGCGCAGGCCTGAGGCGGGCGTTGCGAAGGCTGCGGGTGCTCCGGCTCGGCCGGGTCGAGTACGCGGACGGGCTCGAACTCATGCGCCGGGCGGCCGCCTGCGTGCGGGCCCGGGATCCCGACGCCGACTGGCTGTTCCTGCTCGAGCATCCCCCGGTGCTGACGCTCGGCCGCGGCGCGGACGGCGCGAACGTGCTGGCCGCGCCCGGGTGGCTGGCCGAGCGGGGCTTCGAGATCCACGAGACCAGCCGGGGAGGGGACGTCACCTATCACGGTCCGGGCCAGGTGGTGGCCTACCCGGTGGTCGACCTCTCCGACCGGCCCGACGTCCGGAAGTTCGTGGGGGCGCTCGAGGAGGCCATGATCCGGACCTGCGCCGACCACGGCGTGGAGGCGGGACGCCACCCGGAGCACCGCGGCGCCTGGGTCGGCGCCCGCAAGATCGGGGCGGTGGGGGTGCACCTTTCCCGCTGGATCTCCACGCACGGGCTGGCCTTCAACGTCGCCCCCGACCTGGGGCACTTCCGCGCCATCGTCCCCTGCGGGATCTCCGACCCGGCGCTCGGCGTGACGACGCTCGCCGCCGAGCTCGCCGGGCGCGGCGAGCCGGCGCCGTCCATGGAGGCGGTCGAGGAGCGGCTGGCGGGCCACCTCTGCGAGCTCCTTCGGCGGGAGCGGGAGGACCGTGCCTTCGACCTCGAGACGGTGTCGGTGACGGCCCTCGCGAACGACGGCCGGGTGCTCCTGCTCCGGCGCGCCCCGGAGCGGGGCGGGTTCTGGCAGCAGGTCACCGGTCGGATCGAGCCGCGGGAGCGCCCGGATGCGGCGGCTCGGAGGGAGCTCCGCGAGGAGACCGGGGCCGACGTCCCGGTCCGCTCGCTCGGCTACGTGCACGGGTTCGCCCTCGCCGACGCGCTCGCCGGGGCGGCGGCGGGAGGCCTGCGCACCGGGCGGGAGCACGCCTTCGCCGCCCTGCTCCCGCCGGGCTTCGTCCCCCGGCTCTCCGCGGAGCACCGGGAGTGGGAGTTCGTGGCTCCGGCCGAGGCCATCACCCGGCTTCCCTGGGCCGGCCTGCGCCGGGCGGTGCGGCTGACCGCGGACGCCCGGGCCGGCGGAGCGCGCGCGCCTGCCGTGCTTGCCCCCGACGGCGCTTCGTGATTCCTTTCCCGGCTCCACCTGCCACCGGGAAGACGAAGATGATCACCGTTGAGAAGATCGGCGGCACGTCGATGTCGAAGTTCGACGACGTGCTCGCGAACATCATGCTGCGCGACCCGAACCACGTGTACGGACGGGTCTACATCGTCTCCGCCTACGCGGGCGTGACCAACGAGCTGCTCGAGAACAAGAAGACCGGCGCGCCCGGCATCTACGCCAAGTTCGCCCAGGGGGACGACTACCACGGCGCGCTGGACGCGCTGCTCGGCCGGCTGAAGCAGATCAACGCCGGGTTCGCGGCCATCGGTCTCGACATCCCGGTGGCCGATGACTTCCTCGACCGGCGCATGCGCGAGTTGCGGGCCTACCTGGACTCGATGCGCCACGTCCTGGCGAGCGGCTACCTGCGCCGGGACAGCGTCCTGCTGGCGGCGCGCGAGATGCTGGCGGCCATCGGGGAGGCCCACAGCGCGTTCAACAGCGTGGCCATCCTTCGCGCGCGCGGGGTGAAGGCGCAGCTGCTCGACCTCTCCGGCTTCGACGACGACGACCCGCTCACCATCGACCAGCGCATCCACGCGTCCTTCCAGGGCGTCGACGTGGCCGGGCAGGTGGTGGTGGTCACCGGGTACACGAAGGGCATCGAGGGCATCATGCGGGAGTTCGACCGCGGCTACTCGGAGGTGACCTTCAGCAAGGTGGCGGTCGAGCTGCGCCCCGCCGAGGCCATCATCCACAAGGAGTTCCACCTCTCCTCGGCCGACCCGGAGATCGTGGGGGCGAAGAACACCGTGCTCGTCGGGATGACGAACTACGACGTGGCGGACCAGCTCGCCGACGTGGGGATGGAGGCCATCCATCCCAAGGCCGCCAAGCCCATGGAGCTCGCCGCCATCCCGCTGCGCCTCAAGAACACCTTCGAGCCGGAGCACCCGGGGACGCTCATCACGAAGGAGTTCGTGGGGACGAAGGCCCGGATCGAGGTCATCGCCGGCTCGCCCAAGGTCACGGCCATCGAGATCCACGACCCGTCCATGGTGGGCACGGTTGGATTCGACGCCCGGGTGATGGAGGTCTTCGCCCGGCACGGGGTCTCGTACATCCTGAAGGCCACCAACGCGAACTCGATCACGCACGTGGTCTGGGACAAGGCGGTCACGCCCGCCTTCGTCGAGGAGCTGGAGAACGCCTACGAGACGGTGACGGTGGTCCCCTCCGCGATGGTCTGCGCCATCGGGACCAACATCGCCTTCCCCGGCGTCCTGGCCCGGGCCACCCAGGCGCTCGCCGAGCAGCGCATCAACGTGAACGCCGTCTCGCAGTCGCTGCGCCAGACCAACATCCAGTTCGTCATCGGGCGCGACGACTACAAGCGCGCGGTGGCCGCGCTGAACGAGGCGCTCTGCCTGCACCCGCCCTCGGCGTAGGTCGCCGGGGGCGGCGCGGGGGCGCTCAGAGGTCGAGGGCTCCCTCGTCCACCAGCCGGCAGACCGCCGACACGTCGCGGTTGAGCTCCCGGTCCTCGTCGAGGTGGGGGACCGCCTCGCGGATGCGGCGGTGGGCCTCCGCCACCCGCTCCGCTGGCCGCAGCGGGAGGCGGAGGTCGATGGCCTGGGCCGCCACGAGGAGCTCGATGGCGAGGCAGGTCCGGACGTTGTCCACCACCGAGCGCGCCTTCAACGCGGCGGTCATGCCCATGGAGACGTGGTCCTCCCGCCCGGCGGAGGACGGGATGGAGTCGACGCTGGCCGGGTGCGCCAGGACCTTGTTCTCGGAGACGAGGGCGGCGCTCGTGACCTGGGCGATCATGTAGCCCGAGTCGAGCCCCGGGTTGCGGGCCAGGAACGGCGGGAGCCCGGAGAGCATGGGGTTCACGAGCTGCTCCACCCGCCGCTCCGAGATGGTGGCGAGGTGCGAGGCGGCGATGGCCAGGACGTCGAGCGCCAGGGCGACCGGCTGGCCGTGGAAGTTCCCGCCGGAGACGATGTCCCCCTCCGCGGCGAAGACGAGCGGGTTGTCGGTGGCGGCGTTGGCCTCGCGGACGAGCGTGCCCCGCGAGAAGGCCAGCCCGTCGCGCGCGGCGCCGTGCACCTGGGGCATGCAGCGCAGCGAGTACGGATCCTGGACCCGGTGGCAGTCGGGCCCCTGGTGGCTCCGGTTGAGCGGCGAGTCGGCGAGGAGCTCGCGCAGGCGGGCGGCCGACGCCGCCTGGCCGGGCTGGCCGCGCACCTCCTGGATGGCGGGGAGGAAGGGGCGGTGCGAACCCAGCAGTCCCTCCAGCGTCATGGCCCCCGCCAGATCGGCGAGCGCGGCGAGGCGATCGGCCCGGGCCTGGACGAGCGCGCCCACGGCGACCATGGCCTGCGTGCCGTTCACGAGCGCGAGCCCCTCCTTGGCCTGGAGGACCACCGGCCGCAGGCCGACCCGGGCGAGCGCCTCGCGCCCCGGCAGCCGGTGCCCGGCGACCCAGGCCTCGCCCTCGCCGATGACGAGGAGGGCCAGGTGCGCGAGCGGCGCCAGGTCACCCGACGCGCCCACCGAGCCGCGCTCCGGGACGACCGGGATGCAGTCCCGCTCGAGCAGCGCCAGGACGAGGTCGAGCGTCTCCTCCCGGATGCCGCTGTGCCCCTTCGCGAGGACGTTGGCGCGCAGCAGCACGAGCGCCCGTGCCTCGGGCGGGGACAGCGGGGCGCCGACGCCTGCCGCGTGGGAGAGCACCAGGTTGCGCTGGAGCCGCTCCAGGTCGGCGCGGGGGATGCGCACCTCGGCCAGCGTCCCGAAGCCGGTGTTGATGCCGTAATGTGCCTCGCCGTCGTCCAGCCGGGCCTCCACCAGCGCGCGGGCGGCGCGGACGCGCTCACGCGCCCGGGGGTCGAGCTCCACGCGCGCGCCGCCCCGGGCCACGGTCTCGATCTGCTCCAGCCCCAGGCTTTCACCGTCGACGACGACTCGGGCCATGCCCACCTCCGAGGGGGGCATCCATCGCACGTTTCCGGTCGCACGGCCATCCCGACCCCGCGCTGGCAAGCTCCTTGCTGCTGCCGCGGGCATGACCCGGAATCTCGCCGTCCCCGCTCTCGCCCTCCTGGTCCTGCTGCCGACCGCGGTACGGCGGCTTCCGCCCGCGAGGCGTGGGCCCTGCGAGCCGGAGGGGCGGGGCCAACCTCCGCGCCACTGGATCGGCTGCCGGGGAGACCCTGGCCAGCCCCGGCCGCTCGACGGGCTGGAGCGCGTCCTGCTGGGCCGCCGCGTGGACCTCGACCGGGCCACGGCCGAGGACCTGGCGGCCGTCCCCGGAATCGGGCCGGGACTCGCCGGCGAGGTGGTCCGGGACCGCGAGGAGCGGGGGCCCTTCGGATTCCCGGAAGCCCTCCTGCGCGTCCGGGGCATCGGGCCGGCGCGGCTCGCGCGGGCGCGCCCGTTCCTCGAGGCCTCGCCACCGTAGCCGGGCGGCGTGCCGGTGGGCTAACCTGCGTCGCGAGGAGGGACCCCTTGCGGATTCGCTGCGAGCGGTGTGCGACGACCTACGAGCTGGACGAGGAGCGCCTGCCGCCGCACGGGGCGCTCGTGAAGTGCACGCGCTGCGCCTACGT
>JBBIOL010000039.1:2630-5931 GCA_037443385.1 Anaeromyxobacteraceae bacterium | reverse complement strand
AGGAGCGCCTGCCGCCGCACGGGGCGCTCGTGAAGTGCACGCGCTGCGCCTACGTCTTTCGCGCCGCCCGGCCGCCCGTGGTGCCTGCGGAGGAACCCGCGGCGCCTGCGGGACCGGCGGCGTCGGAGAGCGACGAGGGGACAGCGGTCTTTGGATTTGCCGCCACGGGCACGGGCGAACGGACCCAGCCCATCGCGGAGGCACCCGTACCACCTCCGGCGGCGCCCAGGCGGAGGGTGCGACCGGCCCCGCCGGCTCCCGCCCGGCGGGAGTCGCAGCCCGGCAGCCGCACGGCATCGGTTCGCACCTGGATCGTGGTGGCCGTCGTCCTCGCCGCGCTCGCGGCCGCGGCGGCGTTCTGGTGGGCTCAGAGCAGCGCCGCCACGCCGACGACCAGGCTGCCGGCGGGGGCCGAGCTCTTCCCGACCTGAAGGGTGTCGTTGAGCCGCTTGCCCGTGGCCGGGTCGGCGACGCGCCCCGGGTATCCCAGGTTCACCCGCATCCGGGCGACGCCGCGGGAGAGCCGGTGCACGACCACGGCGGTGCCGTCGGGGTCCACGCGCGTGACGAGTCCCACGTGCGCCGGCTCGCCTCCCGGACGGTCGGCCAGGAAGACCACGTCGCCCGGAGCGCAGCGGATTCCCTTGCGGACGGCCCCGCGTCCCTTCGCGACGGCGAGCAGCGCGCCGGCGGACCGGGCGTCGGACGGGAGCGGCTTCCCGGCGTGGTCGAAGGCGGCGCGCACGAGCGCCGTGCACCCGGCGCCGTAGTCGCGGCCGTCGACGACCACCGACCGCTGGCCCACGAGGGACGTGGCGGTGTCGACGGCGCGGCGCACGTCCGGGGCGAGGGCGGGCGGGTTGGGGGCCTTCGCCGACGAAGCGAGGGCCGGGCCGGATCCGTGGGTCTCACGGGAACCGGCCCGGCCATCACCGGCGGGCGGGGGCAGGGGTCGGCGGGCCGCGGCCTGGCTCCCGGCGCAGCCGATCGTGGCGATCGACAGGCCGAGGAGGAGGAGAACGCGCGATGCCGCCATGCAGGTCATGCTAGCCACGCGCGCCGGTGCGTCCAGTTTCCGGGGAGGCGCGCGATATCGGCCTGTCGGGCCGCGATGCTACGCTCGGCGCGCCGATGCCCCGTCGCTACCAGCTCAACCCGGCCCCCGGGGCCGCCCGCGCATTCGACGCCGGCGGCAACCTGAACGACGAGCAGCGCGCGGTGATCGAGGCCCCCGACGGCCCGCTGCTCGTCATCGCCGGCGCCGGCTCCGGCAAGACGCGGGCGCTGACGTGGCGTGTGGCGCGCCTGCTCCACGGTCACCTCGACCCGGAGGCGCTGCTGCTCCTCACCTTCACCAACAAGGCGGCGCGGGAGATGCTCCACCGGGTCGAGGAGGTGGCGCGGATCGACACGCGGCGGATCTGGGGGGGCACGTTCCACCACGTGGCGCACCGGGTCCTCCGGGAGCACGCCGGCTTGCTCGGCTACGAGCGGGGTTACTCCATCCTGGACCGGGAGGACGGGCGGGACGTCATGGCGGCATCCATCGCCGACTGCGGGCTCGCGGTGGGGGCGCGGCGCTTCCCCAAGGCCGACGTGCTCATCGACCTCGTCTCCATGGCGGTGAACACGCAGACGCCGCTCGCCGACGTCCTGCTCCAGCGCCGCCCGCAGTTCGCCCCGCTGCTCGACGACGTCCTCCGGGTGGCGCGCCGCTTCGCCGAGCGCAAGCACGGCATGAACGCCATGGACTTCGACGACCTGCTCCTCAACTGGAAGGTGCTGCTCGTCGAGCACGAGCCGGTCCGCCGGCTCCTGTCGGAGCGCTTCCGCCACGTGCTGGTGGACGAGTACCAGGACACCAACCGGCTCCAGGGCGACGTGGTGGACCTCGTCGCCGGCCACCACCGGAACCTGTGCGTGGTGGGGGACGACGCGCAGAGCATCTACTCCTTCCGCGGCGCCCACTTCGCCAACATCCTCGAGTTCGAGAAGCGCTATCCCGACGCCCGGCGCTTCCACCTCACCGTGAACTACCGGTCCACCCCGGAGATCCTCGACCTCGCGAACGCCTCCATCGAGAACAACTTCAAGCAGTTCCGCAAGGAGCTGCGGAGCGTCCGTCCCTCCGGCGCCATGCCCGCGCTCGTGCCCTGCCGCGACGTCGAGCAGCAGGCGGCGTTCGTGGCCCAGCGGGTGCTCGAGCTGCGGGACGAGGGCATCCCGCTCCCCGAGATCGCGGTGCTCTACCGGGCGCACCACCACTCCATGGAGATCCAGTTCGAGCTGGCACGGCGGGGCATCCCCTTCGTGGTGCGCAGCGGCGTCCGGTTCTTCGAGGCGGCCCACATCAAGGACGTGCTCGCCCACCTGAGGTTCGCCCACAACCCCGGGGACGAGCTCGCGCTGAAGCGCGTGCTGAAGCTCTTCCCCGGCATCGGGAGCATGACCGCCGACGCGGTATGGAACGCGCTGGCCACGCGCCGGCGCGGGGGAGCCGGTTCCGTCGACGAGCTGGCCGCACCCGGCGTCGCCTCCCACGTCCCGCCCAAGGCGCGGGACGGGTACGGGCGGGCGGTCGAGCTCCTGCGCGCGCTCGCCCGCCCCCCCACGCGCGACCTGCCCGGCGAGTCGATCGACCGCGTCCTCGAGGGAGGCTACGAGGAGTACCTCCGGACCGCGTTCCTGAACTCCGACTCCCGGGTCGAGGACATCCGCCAGCTGGCCGACTACGCGCGCGGCTACGAGGACGGCGAGGCCTTCCTCTCGGAGATCGCGCTCCTCACCGAGCTCACCGCCGAGACCGTCGCGGAGGGCGAGGAGCCGGACGAGAAGATGGTGCTCTCCAGCGTCCACCAGGCGAAGGGGCTCGAGTGGAGGGCCGTGTTCGTGGTGTGGCTGGCCGACGGGCGCTTCCCGAGCGCCCAGGCGCTGCGGGACCCCGAGGGGGAGGAGGAGGAGCGCCGCCTCTTCTACGTCGCCTGCACCCGCGCCAAGGACGAGCTCACCCTCTGCCACCCGCTCGTGGCCGCCCCCCGCGACCGGGAGCGGGTCGTCCTCAAGGCCTCCCGGTTCGTCGAGGAGCTGCCCGGCGAGCCCGCGGTCTACGAGCGCTGGCAGCTCGACGACCCGGCGGGCCCGGCCGCGCTCGGACCCGGTCCGGCGGCCGTGCCGTCCCTGCCTTCCATGACCATGCCGAGGCTCTTCGGCCCGGCCGGGAACGACGACGGGGAGGACGTTCCACCCTAGCCGCGGGACGGAATGGTTGGCCGGCGGCGGACCGTGCTACCGTCCCGGGAGA
>JBBIOL010000039.1:0-2530 GCA_037443385.1 Anaeromyxobacteraceae bacterium | reverse complement strand
TAGCCGCGGGACGGAATGGTTGGCCGGCGGCGGACCGTGCTACCGTCCCGGGAGATGCCGCCCTCCCTGACCCGGGACAAGCCGATCCTCGGGATCGACCTCGGGACCACCAACACCTGCGTGGCCCACGTCCGCAACCGGATCCCGCGCGTCGTGCCCACCGACAAGGGTAGCCTGATCCTCCCCAGCGTGGTGGCGCTCTCGGGGAAGGGCGACCTGCTCGTGGGCGGGGCCGCCAAGGACCAGCTCCTCACCAATCCGCGCAACACCATCTACGGCGCGAAGCGGCTCATCGGCCGGAAGTTCTCCTCCCGCGTCGTCCAGGACCTCCGCTCGTACTACTCGTACGAGATCGTCGAGGGAGCCCAGGGCGAGGCGGCCGTGGCGCTCGGCGATCGGGTCTACGCGCTCCCGGAGATCTCGGGGATGGTGCTCGCCCACGTGAAGAAGATCGCCGAGGCCTTCCTGGGCCGCGAGATGCCCCAGGCCATCATCTCGGTGCCGGCCTACTACAACGACAACCAGCGCAACGCGGTGAAGGAGGCCGGGAAGCTGGCCGGCTTCGAGGTGAAGCGCATCGTCAACGAGCCCACCGCGGCCGCGCTCTCCTACGGCTTCAACCGCGGGCTCGACCAGCGCATCCTGGTCTACGACCTGGGCGGCGGGACCTGCGACGTCTCGGTGCTGCAGCTGCAGCAGAACGTCTTCGAGGTGGTGGCCACCGGCGGCGACACGTTCCTGGGCGGCGTGGACTTCGACAACCGCATCATCGACTGGCTGCTCGACGCGTTCTGGCGGGAGCACCGGATCGACCTCGCCCAGTCGCCCATCGCGCTCCAGCGCGTCAAGAAGGCCGCCGAGACGGCCAAGATCGACCTGTCGCTCATCCCCAACACCGTCATCGACCTTCCGTTCCTGGAGGAGCGGAAGGGGAAGCCGCTCGACCTGCGCATGCCCATCTCGCGGCAGCAGCTCGAGGATCTGACCCGGGACCTGGTGGACCGCACCTTCCAGCTCTGCGACGAGGTGCTGGCGCAGAAGGGGATCTCCCGCGCCTCCATCGACGAGATCATCCTGGTGGGGGGGCAGAGCCGCATGCCCCTCGTGCAGGAGCGCATCCGCGAGCACTTCGGCAAGCCGGCCCGGAAGGGCGTCCACCCCGACGAGTGCGTGGCGCTGGGGGCCGCGCTCCTCGGCGACTCGCTCGACAGCATCGACTCGGTCACGCTGGTGGACGTGCTCTCCATGCCCATCGGGATCGCCGCCCCGAACGACCGGATGCGCAGGGTGCTCGAGAAGAACCAGCCCATCCCGGCCGCCCGGAGCTTCCGGCTTCCGCCCCCGCGCGAACCTGGAAAGCCCATCGAGCTCGACATCTACCAGGGCGACAGCGACCAGATCATCGACGACGAGTTCCTGGGCTCGCTCCGCCTGCCGGCCGCCGCCACCGGGAGGCGCATCGACTTCAAGCTCGACGAGGAGTGCCTGCTCCACGTCACCTTCGACGACCCCGAGCGGGGGATGGTCGAGGTCCCCTTCGCGACGCGGGACACGCCCGAGGCGCTGCGCCGCGCCATCGCCGAGCGGACCCCGCCGCGGGGCGCCACCGGCGCCGCGTCGCAGGAGCGGCGCGGGTTGTTCGGCTGGCTGACCCGGAGCTGACGCTGCGCTTCGCCTCCGCCGCCTGGCTGGACGCCGTGGTCCACGCCGTGAACGCCCACCCGGACCTGGAGCGCGCGCTCTCCGGCCTGGGCCCCGACCTGGCCGCCGTGGTCGAGCGGGACCCGCACCACTTCCCCCGGGGGGCGGCTGCCTGGGGGCGTCACGCCGGCGGCCGGATCGTCGCCTGGCGCGTGCTCGAGGACGTGGACGACGTCCTGGAGCTCGCACCGTCCTACGTGGTCCGGGCCCCGGTCAGCGTCTGGGCGGACCTCCTGCGTGGCCGCCTCGACCCGGTCCAGGCGGCGCTCTCCCGGAAGGTGAAGGTGGTGGGGGACCTCGACGGGCTGGTGCGGCGGGCCGGCTACCGGTACATCGTGGACGAGGCGCTGCGCCGGGTGCCGACCGAGATCCCCGGCGAGGAGGGTGCATGAGCGACAGGCGCAGGGGCGTGACCGACGCCATCCTCGAGCAGGGGGTGAAGGCGGCGTCGCGCGCGGCCCGGGTCGTGCTCGACGACCCGCGGGGCCAGGAGGTGCTGGCGGCCGCGGTGGGTGCGGCACAGCGCGGCAAGCGGCAGCTCGAGGCCGTGCAGGGGCGCGTGCTCCGGGCGGCCGGCCTGCCCAGCAAGGGCGACTTCGACGACGTGGCGCGCAGCATGGCGCGGCTGAAGCGGAAGCTGCGCGACCTGTCGCGCCAGGTCGACGGCGGGAGCGGGCCCGCCGGCGCGGAGCGGAAGCGTTGACAGTGCGGAGGTCCCCCGGCATACTCCGCCGCCGTTTCGGAGGGCGCTTAGCCCAGCGGTAGAGCACTGCCTTCACACGGCAGGGGTCGCAGGTTCGAATCCTGCAGCGCCCACCAGTCCTCTCGC
>JBBIOL010000038.1:28973-30103 GCA_037443385.1 Anaeromyxobacteraceae bacterium | reverse complement strand
CGCAAGCGTAATCGGGATTTGACCGCCCCTCGGGGTCAGGGAGCCACGCGGCAGCTGTCCTGTCGTCAATGCCCACCCGGGCAGAGGAGAACCCCATGAAAGCCATGAAGTGGCTCCTGGCCCCCACGTTCGCGCTCGCGTTCGTGGCGACGGATGCACACGCTTCGATTCCGGCACCCGATGGGACGTACTACGGGTGCTACCTCAACGGCATCGGCTCCCTCCGCGTCATCGACAATTCGAGGCAGCACTGCCTTGCCGGATGGGAAACCCAGGTGACCTGGACGAAGAACGGAAACGGTACCCCGGGACCCCAGGGACCGATGGGACCAGCGGGTCCGCAGGGACTTCCCGGTCTCAATGGATTCGACGGCCTGCCCGGCCCGAAGGGCGACACGGGCGCGCCCGGACCCAAAGGCGACCCAGGTGCGCCGGGGGCCAAGGGCGATCCGGGCGCACCCGGGGCCAAGGGCGATCCGGGAGCGCCAGGTCCAGCAGGTGCGGCCTCGGAGGGGGTTGCCGGTCCGGGCATCGGCCTTCCCGACGGAGGACTGATCGTCCAGTACGAGTTTGGGATCACCGAGACGATAAACACCACGTCGGACGGAAAGTTCCTCGTGTCGAAGTGGGCCAGGGTAAACCTGAATTGCGGTGGGTCACCCTCACGCGTGTTTTTACTCACCGTCGACGGGGCGCCGGTGGTGTCGAGCGCCGTCTACACGGAAGCACCAGGCTTTCACGAGGGCCTGTTGACCGGCATCACGACGGATAAGCTCGCCGCCGGTTCGCACAGGATCGGCGTCGCCGGCATGTGCTACAACCCGATCGCCTTCGCTGCCTTCGGCCACTCGTGGTTGAGTTTCTCCACGTCGAGTGTGGTCGTCATCCCCTAGGATTCTCGAGCAAATGGGCGCGGGCGGTCCTGGCGACAGGACCGCTCGCTCCGTTTCAGTTCCCCGCGACGCGTCGTCCCCACACCGGGCGACCTGCCGGGTATGCCGCTTGTCACCGAGTACCGATCCGTATCCAGGGTGCGGTGCGCCGTGCGGTAGACACGCATCCGGAGCACCTTCGGCAACAGGAGGAGCGCGAGCGAGATCGGTCGGCCGACGTGAAGTCGCGCATGGCCG
>JBBIOL010000038.1:26873-28873 GCA_037443385.1 Anaeromyxobacteraceae bacterium | reverse complement strand
GGAGCTAGAGCATCAACGTCCCTGGGACGAGTGCGTCCTGGCGAGAACCACGTTTGCAGGGTGATGCCGTCGATGCGGGGGATGGAGGCGCGATGCGCGCACGCACGATGGGGCTGTCGGTTGGACTGATGTCCGTACTCTCGATCGGTTGCGGCAGCAGCAGCAGCGACACGGGACCTTCCCCTTCCGGATCCACGGGTCCAACCGGGGCCACCGGCCCCACCGGATCCAGCACCTGCTCGATGACGGTGACCGGAGATGCCGCCTCGGGCGTGGGCACCTTCACCTTGCCCTGCGGATTTCCGATCGACGTGGCGAATGGACTCGAGACCGTGGGTCCAGCCGTCGAGAAGACCTACTCCGTCGGTCTTCCCGTGGACCAGGCGAGCATCCTGGTCATCGGACAGTTCCCGGCAGGTGTCCTGAAGGGCACCGGGTTCAACGCGATCGGGTCGGGCACGTTACCGGTGGGCACCCTGACGGAGGCGACGGCACAGGCCGCCCAGGTGGAACTCCTGATCAACTACGCAGAAGTTCCCCAGGCGACGACCTCGAAGGCATGGTTGGCATACAACGACCTGTCCGGCCAAAGGGGCGGTTCCTTCACGCTGACGGTGTCGTCCGCGGTTCCGACTGCCTTGACCGCCTGTGATTCCATCTTCTCCCCGTTCGCCGCGCACGCCTGCCTCCAGGTCCACGGCACGCTGCACGCCGTGCTCGTGCCCGCCACCAACGTGACGCCCCCCAACGTCGCCGCGGGTACCGTCACGCTGGACGTCGCGTTCTAGGGCAACACCACCGGCACCGTCCGGGATCGTGAGGGGCGGCCCGGCTCCCCCGGCGCGAACGCGTCGAAGATCGTGGAGCCGGGCTAGGAGTTCTCCATCACGAATCGCTTGATGGCGGAGTTGAGCTTCGTGTCGAGCGCCGCGCGGCCGACGGCGGCCTTGATCGACGTGGCGTCGCTCGCCGCGAGCCGGACCTGCCGGGCGAGCACCACGGCGGCCTTTCTCGCCGCGGGGGAGAGGTCCCCGGCCGCGGGCGTCGCGGTGTGGGCCGCGATCGAGAAGATCCCGCGCCGGACGCATCCGATCAGCTCGAGCGCGCAGTCCAGGTCCTCGGCCGGATCGTTGGAGGTGTTCTTCTTGATGCAGGAGATGTACGCGACGAAGCACTTGGCCATCGGGTCCGCCTTTCCGTGGGTCGGTGCCGCGAGGCCATGCCGCCCACGTGTCCCAGGACAGCCCGTGCACCATTTTCTGACCGTGAACCCCGGGATGGGGCGTCAGGAAATTGTTTTCTCGCGAACCGCTCCATCCGGGCGACCGGTCATCCGGGCCGGGGCCGGGGAGTGCCGGAAGGCGGAAGGCGACGGCTCGTTCAGCTTTCCTTCGCGTTGGGAGCGCCCTTGCCGGTGGTGATCCGTCTGCGCAGGCTCTCCCTCACGTAGTAGTCCCACGCGCCGGAGCAGTCGCCGTAGCACTGGAACCGTGGGGTGAGCCCGACGTGGGTGAAGCGGACCTCGGTCCCGTCGCCCTTCCGGGAGATCTCGAAGACGATGTCGGTTCCGTTCCACTCGGCCCGGTCCGGGACGAAGTTCAGGGTCGCGTCCACGACGCGCCAGGCGATGCGCTTGCCCGGCACGAGCTCGGTGATTCGCTGGGTGCTCCGGTGAATGTCCTTGTATCGGTAGGTGAACTCGGCCCCGACCCGGTCGGTGTCCCCCTCGATCTCCCCGGACCACCACCCCCGCACGTCGTTGATGGCGTCGAACGCCTCCTGGGGTGACTGGCTCACCGTGATGGACGTGCTGAATCCCTTCGTCCTCGTCGGCCGGGCCCCGCCGCGCCGGGCTCGCTTCGTCGAGACGTGCTTGTCGCCGGTGTTCATGGATCCTCCTTCCGGGCGCCGTGGTTGGCCCCGGCAACCAGGGAACAATCGTCGAGGCCAGGACCAGCCGGCCAATCGACGGCCCGGGCGTGGCCCCGGCTCGTGGCTGG
>JBBIOL010000038.1:20637-26773 GCA_037443385.1 Anaeromyxobacteraceae bacterium | reverse complement strand
TCGCCGCCGAGCGGCTCGAGGCCGAGCTCGATCGCGCCATCGTCGTCCCGCAGGCGACGGTGAGCCCCGAGACGGTGACGATGGAGGCGCGCGTGACGTTCGAGGAGGCTGGCACGGGCCGGCGACGCGAGATCACCCTCTGCTACCCGCACGACGCGGACCCGTCCCGCGGCCGCGTCTCCATCCTCGCGCCGGTGGCCTCGGCGCTCCTCGGGCTCGCCGTCGGCGACGCGATCGAGTGGCCGATGCCGGGCGGGCGGACGGCCACCCTCCGCGTGGCCTCGGTCGACCGATCGACCGGGGCGACGGCGGTCCAGGAGCCGTGAACGGCACGGCTGCCCGTAACCAGTCCCCTCCCCGCGCCATCCAAGCACCAGTGAACGACGGCGGCCCGCAGCGGGCCTCCCGCCCCACGCGCTCGAATGGAGGACGCCATGAAGAGACTGTCCCACCTGCTGCCCGCCCTGATCCTCGTCCTCGCCTCCCCTGCCCTCGCCCACGGGGAGAAGGAACCGGCACGCATGTCGGAGGCCCAGCTCCGCACCGACATGCGAAAGCTCTGGGAGGACCATGTGACCTACACGGCCTTCTTCTACACGGCGGTCGTCAACGGGGGCGACGACGCCGGAAGCATCGCCGCGCGGCTCCTCCGGAACCAGGACGATCTCGGCAATGCCGTGAAGCCCTTCTACGGCGACGCCGCCGGCGACAGGCTCGCCTCGCTCCTGCGGGACCACATCCTGGTCGCGGCCGACCTGGTGACGGCCGCCAAGGCGGGCGACGGGGCCGCCCAGGAGACCGCGACCCGGCGCTGGTACGTGAACGCCGACGAGATCGCCGCGTTCCTGTCGTCCGCCAACCCGAACTGGTCCCGCAAGGTGCTCGAGGAGGCGCTGCACGGCCACCTCGCCATGACGACCGCGGCGGTCGTGGCGAAGCTCCACAAGGACACCGCCGGGGCCATCGCCGCGTACGACAAGGGGCACGCGCACATGCTCATGGTGTCCGACGTGCTGGCGTCGGGGATCGTGAAGCAGTTCCCGGAGCGCTTCGGCCCGTAGCACTCCCGGCTCACCCTCCGGGGAGCTTCGGGGTACCATCGAAGCTCCCCGGAGGGAGGCCCATGCCCCGTCGAACCGCCGGACGCCGTCTCGCCGCCGCGCTGGTCGCGTCCTTGCTCCTCGTCCCGTGCGCCTCCAGCGCCCAGAACCTGCGCGGCGCCTCGACCGGCCCCACCATGGCGCGGGGATACGCCCACCCCGACCAGTTCCTGCACCTGCAGGACCGGA
Source organism: Anaeromyxobacteraceae bacterium (assembly GCA_037443385.1). Taxonomy (GTDB): domain Bacteria; phylum Myxococcota; class Myxococcia; order Myxococcales; family Anaeromyxobacteraceae; genus CAIOAK01. Next base: position 25,484 of record JBBIOL010000038.1, on the reverse strand, counting down.
AGCCGGCCCCCAACATGTACCCGGTGGTGCCCCACCCGGAACAGGACGCCGCGGCACGGTCCCGGCTCGCCGCGCTGGAGAAGCGCTTCGGGAAGAAGCCGAACGTGGTCATCATCCTCTTCGACGACGTGGGCTGGATGGACCTCGGCTTCAACGGCGGCGGCGGCGCGGTGGGGAACGACACCCCCGTGATGGACGGCCTGGCGCAGGGCGGGCTCATCTTCACCTCCGCCTACTCCACCCCCTCCTGCTCCCCGACCCGGGCCACCATCCACACCGGCCAGAACCCCCTCCACCACGGCATCCTCCGTCCGCCGATGTACGGGGAGGCGGGCGGCCTCGAGGGTGCCATCACCCTTCCCCAGCTCCTCAAGGCCCGGGGCTACGTCACCCAGGGCGTCGGCAAGTGGCACATGGGGGAGAACGAGGGCTCGCTGCCGCAGAACGTCGGCTACGACGACTTCCGGGGCTTCCTGGGCGTCTCCGACATGTACACCGAGTGGCGCGACGTCTACTTCAACCCGGAGGTGGCGCTCTCGCCCGACCGGTTCGCGATGATGGAGCGGTCCCCGTTCTCGCACGACGAGGTCCACTGCACGCCCGGGGACCGGAAGGGCTGCAAGAGCCTGCGGCTCATCGACCTCGACGTCATCAAGACGCTCGACGCCGGCTGGGTCGCCCACGGCGTCGAGTTCATCCAGCGCATGAAGGGATCGCGACAGCCCTTCTTCCTCTACCTCGGCACGCGCGGCTGCCACTTCGACAACTATCCCTCCGACGCCTGGGCCGGCCGGTCCCGGGCGCGCACCAGCTTCGGCGACTGCATCGTGGAGATGGACGACGTGGTTCGCCGGGTCGTGGCGGCGCTCGAGGCCACCGGCGAGCTGGAGAACACGCTCCTGCTCGTCACCTCGGACAACGGGCCGGAGTGCGAGATCCCGCCGCACGGCCGGTCCCCGTTCCGGGGCTGCAAGGGCTCGAGCTGGGAGGGCGGCGTCCGGGTTCCGACCTTCGCCTACTGGAAGGGCACCATCGCCCCGCGGCGCACCGAGGGCCTCTTCGACCTGGCCGACGTGATGCCCACGGTCCTCTCGCTGGCGGGCGTGCCGGGAGCGAAGCTGGCCGAGCTCCTCCCCGGGGAGACCTACGTCGACGGCGTCGACCAGGCCTCCTTCCTGGTGGCCGACCGGGGCCAGTCGGCCCGCCGCAGCCGGCCCTACACGCTGAACCAGTACTTCGCCGCCATCCGGGTGGACGAGTTCAAGTACATCTTCACCGCCGAGATCGAGAACGGCGTCTTCTCGCGGGGTCACACCGGCGGGTTCTCCGGCTCGATCGTCACCGACACCGGTGGTGCACTCCTGGTGAATCTCTACACGAACCCCCAGGAGGACGCGAGCGTCGGCATCCGGCACATTCCCATGTCGGTCCCGGTGGGCACGGCCGCCGCCGACTACTTCGAGGAGCTCGTGAAGTACCCGCCGCGGTTCCAGATCGGCTACCTCTCCAACAACCCGCCGGTCTACGATGTCATCCCGCGCGTGCGGGAGGCCGTGGAGAAGATCAAGGCCCGGAAGGCCGCCGAGGAGAAGGCCGCCGCCGGGAAGGCGGCCCAGGACCGGTAGGAGACCCATACCCGTCGGGGTCGGGAGCCCCTTACGGGGCCACGCCCGCGGTCGGCCGGCCGTCCTCCCTCTGCTATCGTCGAAGGGGAAGGAGACAGCCGGCGTGGCGGCGTTGCGTTTGCCACAGGCACGGGGCGCATGCCTGGCGCTCCTGGTCGTCCTCGGCTGCTCTCGCGACGGCGGGGGCGGCTACACCCCCGAGTACGGTCCGCGCCCGCCCTTCTCGCTCACGGTGTACGCGTTCGGCGTCCACCCGTTGCACAACCCGCAGCGCCTCGCCGAGGTCTACGGTCCCGTGGTGGACCACGTGAACCGGAACCTGGCCGGCGCCCAGCTGCGGCTCGAGGCCTCCCGCTCCTACGACGAGTTCGACCGCAAGCTGGCCGGGCGCCAGCTCGCCTTCGCGCTCCCGAACCCCTACCAGACGCTGTCCTCCCTGCGGAGCGGCTACCGCATCTTCGGGAAGATGGGCGACGACCAGAGCTTCCGCGGGATCCTCCTCGTGCGAAGGGACTCGGGCATCCGGGACGTCGCCGACCTGAAGGGAGAGGTCGTCGCCTTCCCGGCGCCGACCGCGCTCGCGGCCACGATGATGCCGCTCTACTACCTGCACACGCACGGCCTCGACGCCAACCGGGACATCCAGCGGCTCTTCGCCGGGTCGCAGGAGTCCTCGATCATGAGCGTCTACCTCAAGACCAGCGCGGCCGCGGCGACCTGGCCGCCGCCCTGGGAGGCCTTCCGCCGGCGGGAGCCCGACGTCGCCGCGGCGCTCGAGGTACGCTGGCAGACCGAGCCGCTCGTGAACAACGGGCTCGTGGCGCGCGACGACGTCCCCCCGGAGGTCGTGGCCCGCGTCGGCGAGCTGCTCTTCGCGCTTCACACCCACGAGGCGGGACGGCGCATGCTCGCGGAGATGGCGCTCACGCGCTTCGAGCCCGCCGACGAGTCCACCTACCTCCCGGTGAAGGAGTTCATGGACACCTACGCGGGAGCCGTCCGGTGACCGGTCCGGACCCGGCCGGGCGTCCGGATGGCGCCTCGCTCCGCGCCATCCGACGCCTGTGGCCGGCGAGCATCCGGGGGCAGCTCATCCTGGGGGTGACGCTGGTCCACTTCGTGCTCGTGGCCACCTTCGTCGTCGACCTCGCGCGCCGTCAGCGGACCTTCCTCTCGGAGCAGGGCCTGGTGCACGCGACCAGCCTCACGAAGACGCTCGCGCTGAACGGCAGCTCCTGGGTGCTGGCGAACGACGTGGTCGGCCTGCAGGAGCTCGTCGGATCGGTCGCCAACTATCCCCTGCTCCACTACGCCATGGTCGTCTCCCCGACCGGCCACGTCCTCGCGCACACGGATCACTCCCGCGTGGGGCTCTACCTGCAGGACGGCCGGAGCCTGGCCATGCTGCGCGGCGAGCCGCGCGTCCATACCGCGCACGCGAGCGGCGCGCTCGTCGACGTGGGCGCCCCCGTGCTGGACAGCACCGGCGGCTGCATCGGGTGGGCCCGCGTCGGGTACGGGCTGGAGGACGTGGCCCGGAACCTCGCGGCCGTCGAGCGAAACGGGATCCTCTACACGCTCCTGGCCTGCGCCCTGGGAGGGGCGGTGGCCCTGTTCATCGGCATCCGGCTCACCTCCGGGCTGGAGAAGCTGGTCGCCGTCTCCAGCCAGGTGCGGGACGTGGGGAGCACGCTCCGGGCCGACACCACCGGCCGGGACGAGATCGCCAGCCTGGGGCGCGGATTCAACGAGATGCTTGACGCCATCCAGGCCCATGACCGCGAGCGGCGCAAGCTCGAGGACGAGCTGCGCCAGTCCCAGAAGCTCGAGTCGGTGGGACGCCTGGCCGGCGGTGTGTCGCACGACTTCAACAACCTCCTCACGGCGATCATCGGAAACGCCCAGTCCCTCGCCGACGCGCTGGGCCCCGATCACCCGCTCCACGCCGACGCGCAGGAGATCCTGGAGGCGGCCAACAAGGCCACCGGGGTCACCCGCGCGCTGCTCGCCTTCAGCCGCAAGCACCTCGTCGCCCCGAAGCCGGTCGACGTGAACGAGATGGTCCGGCAGTTCGAGCGCCTCCTCGCCCGCGTCATCGGGGAGGACGTCGCGATCGCCATCCGGACCTCGCCGGAGCCGCTGGTGGTCGTCGGCGACCGCGGCCAGCTCGAGCAGGTGCTGCTCAACTTGGCCACCAACGCCCGCGACGCCATGCCGAAGGGTGGCACGCTGACGCTGGAGACGGGGGCGGAGGAGCTCTCCGAGGAGGCGGCGCGGGCGCACGCGGGCGCGAGCCCGGGCCGCCATGCGGTCATCACCGTCCGCGACACGGGTCACGGCCTGGACGAGGAGACCCGGCGTCACATCTTCGACCCCTTCTTCACCACGAAGGAGGTGGGCAAGGGCACGGGGCTCGGGCTCACCATCGTGTACGGCATCGTCCACCAGCACGGGGGCTTCGTGGACGTCGAGAGCGAGCCCGGAAAGGGCGCCACCTTCCGCGTCTTCCTCCCCACGACCGACGCTCCGGTCCCGGCGCAGGCCGAGCAGTCCGGTCCCCGTCCGCCTCCCCCCGGCGGAACCGAGACCATCCTGCTCGCCGAGGACGACGCGGGCGTGCGAACGCTCGCCGAGCGGGTGCTCCGCGACGCCGGGTACACGGTGCTGGTGGCGAAGGACGGCGAGGAGGCGGTGGACCTCTTCGGGCAGCACGCGGACCAGGTCCGCCTCTGCCTCTTCGACCTGGTCATGCCCCGGAAGTCCGGCCGGCAGGCCTACGGCGAGATCGCCGCGAGGCACCCCGGCGCGCCGGTGCTGTTCGCGAGCGGATGGTCGCCGGACGCGTCCTCGTCGGCCGGTCCGCCGGCGGGATCCGACTTCATCGAGAAGCCCTACACGGCGGCCGAGCTGCTGCGCCACGTCCGGTCGCTTCTCGACCGCTGAGCACAGCCCCGCCTAGCGGGCCGGCGCCGACGCAGCGGCGAGCCGTGCCTGCGTCGCCCTCGCCTCGCCGAGGAGCGGAAGGTCGGGGTCGGCCCGATCCCAGAGGCGCAGCAGCTGCTCGTTCACCTTCCGTGCACCACCGGCGTCGCCGAGCCGCTCCAGCGCGACGGCCTGGAGGTGCAGGGCGCGGGGGTAGTTCCACCAGGTGAGGTTCCAGTCCTGCGTCGAGGAGGAGGCGTCGAAGGCCTGCCGGTAGCGCTCGATCGCCAGGACGGCCTC
>JBBIOL010000038.1:0-20537 GCA_037443385.1 Anaeromyxobacteraceae bacterium | reverse complement strand
CCGCGGGGCAGGAGCAGGAGCACCCGCGCGACACGTGCGGGCGCCGGGGGAGGAACGCCGCGGTCCGCCATGCGGGCCCAGCTCTCGTCCTGCCGCGCCAGCCCCTCGGCGACCCGGCCGCGCAGGGCGAGCCACTGCAACGGGAGGGGCCCCCGCTCGAGGAGGGCCGCCTCCGGCTCGTCGGGAAGTCCGGCGTCGAGGAAGAGCCCCCTCGCCTCGAAGGGCGGGACCTGGCCCTGCCGCAGCGCCGCGATCGCACCCTCGGTGTCGCCGCGCGCGTGGAGCACCATGGCGAGGTTCAGGTAGGGCGTGATCCCGGGCGCCTGATCCACCCACCTGCGCGCGCGTGCGAGCGCCTCGTCGAGCCGTCCGGCGAGCAGGAGGTGGTCGAGCACGTCGCCCAGGCCGGCGGTTGGCGAGAGCGCCAGCGCCCGGTCCACGTACGGCCGCGCCGCGTCGAGGTCCCCGCGGCGGAAGACCAGCTCGTTCGCGGCCAGGATGTGGGGGCGAGCGTCCTCCGGACGCGCCTCGACGAGCCGATCGATGGCCGAGAGGAGCTCGGTCCCGTCCTGGTACCCGCCCTCGACCGCGATCAGGGCGTACTCGGCGAAGGCCCGGTCGCTCGCGGGCAGTCGCGTCAGGCTTCTCCGGAGGGCGTCGACGTGCCCGGCCCGCTCCTCGTCCGACATCCGCATCGGCGTCATGTACACGCCGACGATGCTCTGAACGATCTCGAGCCGCGGCAGCGGGAAGTCCGGGTCGGCCTTCGCCGCCGCGAGGAAGAGCTTCTTCGCCTCGTCGAAGGCGCTCTCCGACTGGAGCTTCTTCCCCGCGGAATAGAGGCGGAGCGACTCGGGGTTCGCGGGCGCCATCGCCTCCGCGGTCACCGGGGCGGCCGGCGCCTCCCCCGGTTCCTCGGCGAGGGCCTTGCGGACACGGAAGACGAGCCGGTCGATGGCCGAGTAGACGCTGGCGGCCGCGGCGACCTGCTCCCGGATGCCGAAGAGCGCCTCGTTCTTGAGGACGTTCACCGCCGACACGCCCAGCTCGAAGCCGTTTCCGGCGGGCCGGATCGACGGGGAGAGCGCGAGCTCCCCGCCGAGCGTGCGTGCGGCCGACAGCACCTCGGCCTCGCCGATCTCCCGCGGCGACGCGGAACCGCCGTCGCGGAGCGCCCCCAGCAGGCTGGCGCGGGGCAGGAGCGCCACGCGCCTCGACTGCTCGAGCGCCTCCCGGAAGAGCTCGCCCACGCCGTCCAGGCCGGGATCGCCCGTGCGGTTGTCGAGGTCGGCCACGGCGACGCGCAGGCGCCCCGGCGGGAGCTTCGGTGGCCTCACCGCGAACGTCACCGCCGCGGCGAGCGCGACGGCGGCGAGCCCCCAGGCCGCCCAGGCCCGGCGGCGCGGCTCCCGCGACCTGCGGAGCGCCGAGAGCGCGAGGAGCGCCTCCTCCCCGTTCGCCATTCGCGCCGCGGGGTCGCGGGACAGCATCCGATCCAGGATCCGCGTCAGCGCGGCGGGCGCCTTCGGGATCCCGGGCACCGTCCCGCCCGCGGCCACGCCGCGCTCGCCCCTCGGGTCGTAGGGGAGCCTCCCCGTGAGCAGCTGGTACAGCATCACCCCGAGCGCGTACACGTCGGCGCGCTCGTCCACCGGCTCGCCGCGCGCCTGCTCGGGCGCCATGAACGCCGGCGTGCCCCCGCTGCTCGCGGCGTCGCTGCCGAGGAGGTGGGCCAGGCCGAAGTCGAGGATCTTCACGCGCCCGTCCTCGCACAGGAAGGCGTTCGCCGGCTTGAGGTCGCGGTGGAGGACGCCGTGCGCGTGGGCGTGGGCGAGGCCGCGGGCGACGTCCTCGGCCACGCGGAGCCCCTCGTCGAGCGGCAGCGCTCCGCGCTCGATCCGCCCGGCCAGGGTCTCCCCGCGCAGGAGCTCCAGGACGAGGTACGGACCGGCCGGGCAGTTCCCCACGTCGTACAGGGTGACGATGTTGGGGTGGTTCAGCCTCGCGACCGCCTCCGCCTCCTTCTTGATCCAGTCGGCGGAGAGCTGGCGTCCGGTGCGGTGGGGGCGCAGGGCCTTCAGTGCGACGTCCCGCCCCAGCTCCGGGTCCAAGGCCTCGTACACCGAGCCGAATCCACCCCGACCGATCTCGCCGCGGATCTCGAAGCGGCCCACCCGTGCGCCGGGCCGGAGCTCCTCCTTCCAGGCGGCGGCGACCTCGTCCGGAGGCGCCTCCGCGATCTCCTGCAGCAGGCGGGACAGGGGTCCGGGGTCGGCGACCCGGGAGGCCCGGTCGTCGTGGCGCTGCTGGTCCTCCCCGGGCACGCGCGTGGCCTCGCTCCTCTACGCCGGGAGCGTACCAGCCACGTGCCGTCGCGATCACGCCCGGGGCTGAAACGGACCGTGACGCGGCGCGTCCGGACGCCGGGCGCCGCGGCAGGCACCCGTCACCGGCGCGTCTGGGCGGCGAGATCGACGGCGATCCGCTCGAGCTCCGCGCCGCTCACGTCGCCGACGAGCGCGTAGGCGACGTCCCCCGCCGACCAGGTGACCACCTCGAAGCCGCGGCGCGCGCGCCGGGAGGGAGCCGCCCCGGGCTGCGCCGACAGGCCGGGGGTCCCGTCCCGCGGGAAGGCGAGCAGCGTCAGGCGGTGGCTCCGCAGGGCGTAGGCGAGCACCGCCGCCTTCCGGTCCATCACGTAGCCCACCGACCCACCCGCGAGGCGCAGCTCGCCCCGGTCCCCGGGGACCACCGGCGCGAAGTCGAGGCGCCCCTCGAACCAGGGCTTCACCTGGTGTGAATCGGTGCTCTCCACGTCGAGCGGATGGGCGCTCGCGAGGACCCGAAGGTGGTCCGAGACGAGCTCGTCCGCGAGCGCCTCCGCCGCCGACCGGCGCTCGGCCGCCCGCCCCCCGAGGAACCCGAGCAGGGCGAGGACCAGCGCGGCCGCGGCCATGGCCCAGGCCGGCCTCCGCTCCGGTCGCCCCGGTCCCACCGGCGCCCCGTCGGCCCGGACCACCGCGGCCACGCGCCGCCGCAGGGAGTCCGGGGCGCGCTCCTCCGCGAGGTGACCGCGCAGGGCGGCGTCGAGGAGCCGCTCGGCCTCCGCCTCGTGACGGCAGTCCGCGCACCCGGCGAGGTGGGCGTCGACGCCCGCGGTCGTCTCCGGGTCGAGCCCGCCGCGGACCCGCTCCCGAAGCCTCTCCCTCGCGCCCGTGCAGTCCATGGCCGTCCCCTACCGCCGGTAGTCGGCGAGCCTCCGGCGCAGCGCGAGGCGCGCCCGGTGCAGCCGGGACTTCACCGTTCCCGGCGCGCAGTCCAGGGCCACGGCGATCTCGGCCTCCGCGAACCCCTCGACGTCGAGCAGCACCACCATCCGCGCGTCCTCCGGGAGCGAGCGAAGCGCCCCCTCGATCTCCGACGCCACGACCCGGCGCAGGAGGTCCAGCTCCGCGTCCCCGCGGAGCAGCCCGCCGCCGTGCTCCGCGGCCGCCACCTCCTCCAGGTCCGCCACCGCATCGACGGGATTGCGCCCCTCGCGCCGCCTCCCGTCGAGGAAGGCGTTCCGCATCACGCGACAGAGCCAGGCCCGGAGGCTCGTCCCCGGCAGGAACCGATCCGCGCCGCGATAGGCGCGGAGGTAGGTCTCCTGCACCAGGTCCTCGGCGTCCCCGGGACGGCGGGTGAGCCGGAGCGCGACCCGCCTCAGTGCGTCCAGGTGGACGAGCGGATCCCCGTCGGTGAAGGCCTTTCCGGCGTCGCCCGTCACGAGGCGGATCCTATGGCCGGCGTCGGTCACGGGCTGCCCATCCGAACGACGGAGCGGCCGCCCGGTTCCCGCACGCCCCTCGAGGGGCGTGCGGGCGGTTCCAGGGAACCATCCGCCCGCGGCGTCGTTTCCGGGATCGCCGGGTCGCCGGCCGACGGAGGACCGCCATGGAACGGATGGACCGCAGGAGATTCCTCGGGGTGGTGGGCATGTCCCTGGGGGCGGGTGCCCTGTACCGGGTCGCGCCGGCGCTGGCCGACGGGGGCGAAGGCCAGGACCTGGGCCGATCGCTCGCGGCGAGGAACGGGGAGTCGCTGCGCTCCTTCTCCTTCGTGCAGCTCTCCGACACGCACGTGGGGTCCGGACCACCGCTCAACCCGGGCGGAACCGCGGCCTTCGAGCGCGCCGTGGAGGTGGTGAACGGCCTCGCCACGCCGCCGGAGCTGGTGCTCTTCACCGGCGACCTCACCCACGACAGCGAGGAGGCGGGCGAGCCGGAGCGCCGGATGAAGCGCTTCCAGGAGATCGCGGGCCGGCTCCGGGTGGCGACCCGACGGGCCGTGCCCGGAGAGCACGACGCCGGGCTCGACGGCGGCGCCCTGTTCCGCCAGTTCTTCGGGGAGACGCACTACGCCTTCGACCACGGCGGCGTCCACTTCGTGGCCCTCGACAACGTCTCCCGCGCCTTCCCGGAGGTGGGCCCCGATCAGCTGGCCTGGCTCCGCAAGGACCTTTCCCGCTTCCCGCCCACCGCCCCCATCGTCGTCTTCACGCACCGGCCGCTCTTCGACCTGCGCCCGGACTGGGAGTGGTTCACCCGCGATGGCGACGAGGTGATGAAGGCGCTCGCCCCGTTCGAGAACGTCACCGTCCTCTACGGCCACATCCACCGCGAGGACGTGCACGAGACCGGACGGATCCACCACGTCGCCGCTCCCGGGCTGGCCTGGGCCTTCCCGTCGCCGGCCACGGCCGAGAAGCGTCCCGTGAAGCCCGACCCGGCGCATCCCTACGCGCACCTGGGGCTGGACGTGGTGCGCGTCGGCCCCGGGACGCGGCCCGGGACCGGGACCGTGGGCGTCGGCGCCGTCCAGCTCACGCTGGCCCGCCACTCCGGCACGGAGGGGTTCGCCCAGCTCCTCCGCCCCTCCTCCCTGGACCGGTGACGGCCATGACCCGACGGATCGCCTCCCTGCTGGCCCTCTCGATGCTGCTCGCCCTCTCGCCGCGGACGGCGCCGCTCGCCGCGGAGGTCGTCGCCCCCCCGCCGGACCCGGCGCCACCGGCTCCCCGGGTCGTCGAGATCACCGCACGCCGCTTCCAGTTCACTCCCGGAGTGGTGACCCTGCGCAGGGGAGAGCCGGTGATCCTCCGCCTTCGCAGCGAGGACGTGATGCACGGCTTCTATTCGAAGCCGCTCGGCATCGACACGGTCATCGAGCCGGGCAAGGGGACGGACGTGCCGCTCACCCCCGCCGAGTCCGGGCAGTTCGCCGTCATCTGCCATCACTTCTGCGGCAGCGGCCATGGAGGCATGAAGCTCACCCTGGACGTCCAGTGAGGCTCCCCGGTGCGGCGCGTCACCCCAAATGAGACGCGGAGCGCGCCGCCCGCGCTGCTAGCGTCGACGGATGCGCTGGCGGTCGGCTTGGCTCCTCGCGTGCCTGGGCGCGGCGACGCTCGCCGCCTGCCAGGGCTCCCCCTCCACCCCCCCGCGGACCCTCGACCGCCTCAACTGGTCGGAGCGGAACCACGCGGTCCTGAACCAGCTCGTCGTGGACCACGGCCGCGGCGGCGCGTCCCGGGTCCCCGGCCGGACGGATTACGTCGTGCTCGACTGGGACAGCACGACCGCCCAGTTCGACGTCGAGGAGGCCACCCTCCGCCACCAGATCTCCTTCCTCCGCTTCAAGCTCACGAAGGAGCAGTTCCGGTCGCTCCTCCTCGACGAGGTGAACGGGGTGACGCACCTGTCTGTGGAGTACGGATCCGTCGCCCTGGCGGACGTCCACGCGGACCTCGCGAGCGACTACGACTACTTGTACGACCGCTACCAGGGGCTGGGCGGGTCGGAGCCGCTCGAGGCCGTGCTCGGCACCCCGCAGTGGCAGGACTTCTTCGTGAAGCTCGTGTTCCTCTACGACGGGTACGTCGGCACGCCCGGGATCGGGGCCGACTACGCCTACCCGTGGGTGATGTACCTGCTCGCCGGCCACACCATCCCGGAGGTGAAGGCCCTCGCCCACGACGCCATCACGCGCGAGCTCGGGACCGGGCTCGCGCGGGTCACCCAGCGGTCGCCGGAGAGCCTCCCCGGGCGGGCCGGGGTGATCGCGTGCGCCTACGACGCGGGACTGCGGGTCATCCCGGAGATGCAGGACCTCGTCTCCACGTTCCAGGCGAACGGCGTGGAGGTCTTCATCGTGTCGGCGAGCTTCAAGCCGGTCGTCGAGACCTTCGGCGCACCGGGGGCCTTCGGGTACGGCGTGCCCCCGGAGCGGGTCATCGCGATGGAGCTGGAGCTGGACGCGAACGGAGTGGTCCTGCCCCGCTACCGTACCGGATGGGTGAAGACCTACCGGCAGGGGAAGGTGGACGCGATCGACCGCGTGATCAAGGCGGGGCTGGGCTGGAACTGGGACCCGATCCTCGCGGCCGGCGACACGAGCGGTGACTACGAGATGCTGACGGCCTTCCCGGGTACGAAGGTCTCGCTCATCTGGAACCGGCTCCGGGCCGGGGACATCGGGAAGCTCTGCAGGCAGGCCGTCGTCGAGATGGCGAGCAACGCGCCGCGCTTCATCCTGCAAGGCCGGGACGAGAACGCCGGCATCTCGCTCCCGACCTCGGAGAGCATCGTCATCGGCACGACCACGCCGAGGTTGCTCGCCGAGTGAGGACGCCCGCCCCGGGCGGGACCGCGACGCCCCGTATGGGCCGCGTTCGCAGGACGATGCGACATTCTGTTCGTGACACCGGGGCCCCCGTGGAGGATCTCTTGGGTTCGCATGGCGGTACACGGCCACCCCCTGCTCCCCGGAATCGGCGAGGAGATCTTCGAGAAGCTGCCGACGCCGACATTGGTCGTCGACGCCGACGTCGCCGTTCTCGGAGCCAACGCCGCCGCCCGCAGGGCGCTCGGCCTCGACGGGGAAGGGGCATCGGTCCTCCTGCGGCGAGGCGGGGACCTGTTGCACTGCGTCCACGCGTACGGACCGGGAGGATGCGGGCGCCAGCCGGCGTGCCAGGACTGCGTCATCCGGGCCGCGGTGGGGGAGGCGTTCGAGCACGGCCGCGTGGAACGGCGGCACGCCACCCTGGGCCTTCGCTCGGAGGCTGGCGTCGTCGACGCGTCGTTCCTCGTCAGCGCCGCCCCGATCGAGAACGACGGCGAGACCCAGGTGGTCCTGACGCTCGAGGACGTGACCGGCCTGGACCAGCTGGAGCGGGAGGTCGGGCAAGCCCGGCGGGCGCTCGGGAGGACCGAGGACCGTCTGCGCCAGGTCTTCCGGTCGATGAGCGAGGCGTTCGCGCTGCACGAGGTCGTCCTCGACGACTCCGGCGTGCCGAGGGACTACCGCTTCCTGGAGGTGAACCCGGCCTTCGAGCGGATGACCGGCCTGGAACGGAGCAGCGTGCTGGGAAGACGGGTGACCGCGGTGCTTCCCGGGGTGGACCCGGCGTGGATCGAGACCTACGGGAGGGTCGCCGTCACCGGGGCGCACGTCCGCTTCGAGCGGTTCGAGCCCGTCCTCGGTCGCCACTACGAGGTCATGGCCTTCCGTTCGGCGCCGCTGGAGTTCGCGACCCTGTTCCTCGACGTCACCGAGCGCAAGGAGAGCGAGGACGCGCTGGCCCGGTTTCGCAACACGCTCGCCACCCTCCACCTGTGCAGCGAGGTCATCCTCCGCGCGACGAGCCAGGAGGAGCTCTACACCGGCGTGTGCCGCGTGCTGGTCGAGGCGGGCGGCTACCGGATGGCCTGGGTGGGGCTCCGCCAGGACGACGACCGGAGGACCGTGCTGCCCGTCGCACGGGCCGGGGACGACGACGGGTACCTGGACCAGGCCGCCGTCGTCTGGGCGGACGTACCCGAGGGGCGAGGTCCCACGGGGACGGCGATCCGGGAGGGAAGGCCCGTCGTCGGACGTTCGTTCGCCTCGGACCCCCGTCTCTCCCCGTGGAAGGTGGAGGCGCAGCGCCGGGGCTACGCGTCGTGCTCGGCCCTCCCCATCTCGGTGGAAGGCGACGCCGTCGCCTGCCTCACGATGTACGCCGGGGACCTGTCGCGCTTCAGCGACGACGAGCTGTCCCTCCTGAAGCAGCTGGCCGACGACATGGGCTTCGCGGTCGGGGCGATGCGGAGGAGGGACGAGGCGAGGCGCGGGGAGCAGGCACTGCGCGAGCGCGAGGCCCACTTCCGGCAGCTGGTGGAGTCCCTCCCCCTGCCGGTGGCGTTCAACGACGCGCGCGGTGCCATCACCACCATCAACGCGCGCTTCACGGAGGTCCTCGGCTACACGCTCGCGGACATCCCCACCGTGGACGCCTGGTTCGAGAAGGCCTACCCGGACGAGGACTACCGCCGTCACGTTCGCACGACCTGGGGCGAGAGCCATCGCGCCGCTGCCGCGACCGGGAACGGCATCCCCACCGCGGAGTTCCAGGTGACCTGCGCGAACGGCGAGGTTCGCACCATCGCCATCTCCGGCAATCCCATCGGGCAGGACCTGGTGGTGGTCCTGGAGGACGTCACCGAGAACCGCAGCCTGCAGGGCAGGCTGGCGGTCGCCTCCCGCCTGGCGGCGCTCGGCACGCTCGTCTCCGGCCTGGCCCACGAGATCAACTCCCCGCTCGCCGCCGAGCTGGCGGACCAGGGGGTGGCCCGGGAGATCGTGGACGAGATCCGCTCCCGGCTGCGGACCGGGGCCCGGCTCGACCGCGAGGGGGAGGCGCGTCTCCTGGACGACGTCGCCGAGGCCATCGGCAACGCCCAGGAGGCGGGAGAGCGCATCGCCCGCATCGTGAAGGACATGTCCACCTTCGGCCGCCCGGACGCCGCCCGGACGCCGACCGGCCTGGCGGGACTCGCCGAGAAGGCGCTGCGCTGGCTGCCCTCCAGCGTCTCGGAGGCGGCGACGATCCGGATCGAGGACCGCGGGGCGCCCCGCGTGGTCGTGGCGGTGGGCCAGCTCCAGCAGGTGATCGTGAACCTGGTCACCAACGCCGCCCGGGCCACGCGACCGGGCGAGCGCGGAACGATCGTGATCCGGCTGGGCCCCGGCGCCCAGGGCCGGGCGCGCCTCGAGGTCGTCGACCGCGGCACCGGCGTGCCCCCCGAGATCCGCGATCGGATCTTCGACCCGTTCTTCACGACCCGCCCGTCGGGCGAGGGCCGGGGCACCGGGCTCGGGCTCGCGATCTGCCACGCCATCGTGTCGGCCCACGGCGGGACCCTGACCTTCGAGAGCGAGGTCGGCAGGGGTTCGACGTTCCAGGTGGAGCTGCCGGCGGCGCCCCCGGTGGCGTGAAGCGCCCGCGCGCCGGTCAGCCCGCGGCCGGGCCGGATGCGCCCGCCGTCACCAGGACGAGCTTCCCCGCGACGCCCCCCTTCACGAGCCGCTCGTGGGCGCTCCGCGCCTCGGCCAGCGGGAAGCGTCCGGCGACGATGGGCTGGATCCTTCGCTCCCGCAGGAGGTCGAGCAGCGCCAGGAGGTCCTCCCGGAACCAGCCCGGGCGCAGCCGCTTCAAGGTCTGGATGCTGTAGGGCACCACCCGGCGGCGCCCCGGCAGGACGAGGCCGGCGACGATGTAGGCCGCGAAGGCCGCGGTTCCGCGGAAGCGCTGGCGGCGGCCCGGGCGGCTGGAGGCGAGGCCGTCGCCCCGCATCGACCCGATGAGGCCGTAGCCCACCACCGTCCCGCCGGGGCGCAGCGCGCGGCGGGAGTGCCACAGGTGGGGCCCGCCCAGCGGATCGAACACGACGTCCACGCCGTCGCCGGTGAGGCGGCGGACCTCCTCGATCGGGTCCCGGCCCTGGTAGTCGATGGGGGTCGCGCCCAGCTCCGAGACGATCGGCGCGCTCCGCGCGGAGCAGGTGCCGTAGGCCTCCAGGCCCGCCAGTCGCGCGAGCTGGAGGAGCGCCGTCCCCACGCCTCCCGAGGCGCCGCGGACGAGGATCCGCTGCCCGGGCCGGACCTTCACGGAGCGGTGCATCATCTGGTACGCGGTGACGTAGTTCAGGACGAGGCAGACCGCCTCGGCCGCGTCCACCCCGGCCGGCACCGGGACGAGCTCCCGCGCCGGCAGGCAGACGTACCCGGCGTAGGCGCCGTGGATCGGCATCGCGGCGACGGCCTGGCCGGGGTGGAGGTCCTTCACGCCCTCCCCGACCTCGTCCACCACGCCGACGAGGTCCCAGCCCGGCGTGAAGGGCACGGGCGGCGTCTCGGGGTGGATCCCTTCCCGCGCGAGCACGTCGGGCAGGGCGACGCCGGCGGCGAGGACGCGGACACGGGCCTCCCCGGGCCCCGGCACGGGACGCTCCTCCTCGGCCACCCCGAGCACCTCCGGTCCACCGTATCGGCTGACGACGACGCGCACGTTCCTCATGGTCCTCTCCTGGGCTTATGTGAGCATCGATAACATCGATGCGGGACGGACCTTGCCCGATCATGTGAACAATGTCAACATGGCGCGCATGAGGATCCAGGCCACGCGGCGGAAGCGCCTGTACCACCACGGGGATCTCCGCAACGCGCTGCTGGCGGCGGCGCCCGATCTCGTCGCCCGCCACGGGGTCGAGGGGTTCAGCCTCCGCGAGGCGGCGCGGGCGGTGGGGGTCTCCTCCGCGGCGGCCTACCGCCACTTCGAGGACCGCTCCGCGCTCCTCCGGGCGCTCGCGCACCAGGGCCTCGCCGGGCTCGCGCAGCGCATGGAGGAGGCCCTGGCTGCCATGCCGCCGAGCCCGGACCCGGCGGAACGCGCCGTCGCCGGGTTCGTGCGGCTCGGGTCCGTCTACGTGGAATTCGCGGTGGCCGATCCCGCGCGCTTCCGCGTGATGTTCGGACCGTGGTGCGACCTCGCCGATCCCATCGCCCCCGAACTCCTGCCGCTCGGCCGGGACCCCCTCCGCCTGCTCCAGGACGCCCTCGACGGCCTCGTGCGCGCGGGCGCGATCGCGGCGGCGACGCGAGCCGGCGCGGAGATCGTGGCCTGGTCGGCCGTCCACGGCCTCGCCTCGCTCCTCGTGGAGGGCGGGCTGCTCACCGCGGGCGACCGCGACGGGGCCTTCGCCCGGGTGATGCGCGCGCTGCTGGCCGGGCTGGGAGTCTCCCCCGCGCTCCTGGAGCGGGCGGGCATTCGAGGCGGCCCGCCGGACGGGCTCAGTGCATCGCGCCCGAGGACGGAGCGGGCAGGAACGCGTACGGCCGCGCGTCGAGCCACCGCCACTGGTCGCCGGAGCGCCGGGCGACGAGCGTGAGGTGCAGCTTCATCGTCCCGGTGGTTCCGTCGGGCAGGCGGGCCCCGGCGATGGTGTGGTCGCAGTCCATGCAGGCGAGGTCCGGGCCGAGCATGCGGATCCGCAGCACCTCGAAGGTGGAACGGGTCCCGCGGAGGAAGTTCGTCACGTCGTGCGCGTAGACCTTCTCCACGCCCGCCCGTCCGATGCCCCAGATCCCGGTCGGGCCGATGAGCGTGCCCTCCGGTTCCCAGAAGGCGGCGACGGCCGGGACGTCCTGGCGGTTGAACGCGGCCTCGAACGCCTTCCAGGCGTCGGCGAGCGAGGGCTCGAGCGCGGTGGGCAGGTGCTGCGTGGTGGGCGTGGTGTGCGTCGAGACGGTGGCCATGTCTTTTCCTCTTTCTGGCGGCGCGTCTCCCTCCCGGGGCGGCCTCGCGGCTCATAGCGGGACGCGGCCCGACCTCAACGGACTCCGGGTGGCTCCACGGGCTCATCCGGGGCGTAATGGGCCGCTCCGCGGGGAGAAACGACTTGCCCCGGCCGGTCAGGCCCAGCGTCCCGGGCGCAGGATGAGCTCACGGAAGGCGCGGTCGTGCTCCTCGGCGAGGCAGCGGTCGAAGTCGACCTCGCCGGCGGCCAGCATCCGCGCCTTGGTGAAGCGGATGGCGTCGTCGGGCGCTTCGAGGATGCCGGCGAGGAGCGCGCGGGCCGCCGGAAGGAGCCCGTCGGCCGGCGCCACCTGGCTCACCAGCCCGACCCGCAGCGCCTCCCCGGCCGCGACGCGGCGGCGGGTCAGGCACAGGTCGCGCGCGACGGCGTCGCCGACGATCCAGCGGAGCGGCGTGAAGAGCGGCGGCGCGCCGTGCTTCAGCTCGGGGTGGGAGAACCAGGCTCCCTCGGCGCAGATGCGGAGGTCGCAGAGGGTGGCGAGGTCGAGGCCACCGCCCGCCGCCAGGCCGTTCACCGCCGCCAGCGTGGGCTTCGGGAAGGACCAGACGTCGCGGTGATAGGCGGTGGAGGAGGCGAGCAGTTCCTCCCGGAGCGCCGGGTCGCGGAACTCCGCCAGGTCGAAGCCCGCGCTGAAGGCCCTGCCCTCGCCGGTGAGGAGCACCGCCCGGACGTCCGGGCGCGATCGCCACGCTCCCAGGCAGTGGGAGATCTCCTGGCGCATGCGGACCGAGATGGCGTTGAGCTGCGCGCCGCGCCTCAGCGTTACGAGCCCGACGCCGTCGGCGCCCACCTCGGCCCCGATGGCCTGGTACGGAGAGTCGATGGACATGCCGTGTCCCCCACCCGATCCATGCCACGTCCCGTCGGGCCCGGGATGGTGGGCATCGGCCTCGATCGAGGTCAAGTCGCGAAATGCTTGGAGGTCCTCCGCGTCAGGGGCGGGGCGTCGTCCCGCCCGCCCGCCCCCGGGCTCCTCCTCGGGCCCAAGGTGACGGCCACCCTGCGCTTCCCACCCAGCGTGATGGTGGGCGCGAAGGTCGACGTGCTGGGGATGATCGGCGCCTGCTTCGAGTACGGGGTCCTCCTGCGGAGCGACGTCTCCCACGAGTGTTCCGGGCGGATCTCCACGCGGAGCGCCGGCCTGCGCTTCTTCCCGTCGCGGGCGCCGCGAGGAGGCTCCGTGCCGGCCCGACCTCACGTCCTTCTCCCCGGTCCTGTACACTTCCACCCGTCGTTTCACGGGAAGGAGCACCGTGACGGGGGAGCCGCCATCGGGAGACGCGCCGGGGCCGGTGGAGCCGGGGCAGCTGACCGCCCTGCTCCGGGCGCTCGCCGTGCTCCCGGAGGACGGCGGAAAGGCCGGGGACGATCCCGAGCTCCTGCCGGGGGATGTGATCGGGCGCTTCCGCATCCTGCGCTTCGTCGGCCGGGGCGGCTTCGGGGTGGTCTACGAGGCCCGCGACGAGGCGCTCCGGCGCTCCGTGGCGCTGAAGACCCTGCGCAGGCGGGGGCCCGCGTCGGTGCCCCCGGAGCGGCTGCTGGTGGAGGCGGAGGCCGCCGCCCGGCTCTCCCACCCCAACATCGTCACTCTCCACGACGTGGGGACGTCCGACCGCGGCCCCTACCTCGTGATGGAGTACCTCCGCGGGGAACCGCTCTCGGCCCGGCTCGCCCGCGGCCCGCTCCCGCCCGCCGAGGCGGTCCGGATCGCCCTGGAGGTGGCGCGGGGGCTGGCCCACGCGCATGCCCACGGCGTGGTCCACCGCGACCTGAAGCCGGCGAACGTCTTCCTCTGCGCCGAGGGCACGGTGAAGGTGCTCGACTTCGGCCTGGCCCACGCACTCGGCCAGGCCCGCATGGACGGCGGGACGCCTGCGTACATGGCGCCCGAGCAGCGGAAGGGGGCGCCGGAGGACGAGCGCACCGACGTCTTCGCGCTCGGCGTCCTGCTCCACCAGATGCTCACCGGCCAGCGACCCTTCGGCGCCGCGGGCGGCTCGGCCCTGCAGCTCCGGCCCCCGGTGCTGGAGATCGCCGCGTCGCCGGCCCTCTCCGAGCTCGTCGCCCGGATGCTGGAGCGCGACCCGACCCGGCGCCCGCGGGACGGCGCCGAGGTGGCCACGTCGCTCGCCGCAATCCAGCGCGAGCTGGACTCCTCGCCCTCCACGCCCTCGGGCCCCATTCGCGCCCGGCGCCGCTGGCGGCTCGCCCTGGGCGTCGCGGCGGCCTCGCTCGCCACCGCGCTCGCGGTGCGGCTCCTGTGGCCGGGGTCGCCCGCGCCGCCGCCCCCGGCCGGCCGCCTGGCGCTCGCCGACGTGGCGAACGACACCGGCGAGCCGGAGCTGGAGGTGTCCGGGCTGCTGCGCACCGTGATCGAGCAGTCCACCACCCTCCACGTGATCCCCCGGGTGCGCCTGCTGGACGCGCTCCGGCAGTCGCGCCGGGACGAGGTGGTCCGGCTGGACGAGCCCGCCGCGACCGAGGCGGCGCACCGGACCGGGGCGGCGGCGCTCCTCCTCGCGCACCTCCTCCGGTTCGGCGACCGCTACGTGCTCGACGTGCGGGTGGTCGATCCCGCCACCGCCGCGACCCGCTTCTCCTTCAAGCTGGAGGAGAGCGGCAAGGAGGGCGTGCCCGACCTGATCGACCGCGCGGGGGAGCAGGTCCGCCTGCAGCTGGGCGAGGACCCGGGAGCCATCCGCTCGCGCGCCATGCCGGCGCGCTCGGTGACGGCGAGCCTGGCGGCCTGGCGCCACTACGCCGCGGGGATGACCTGCTACGAGCGGCGCGCCTTCGCCGGATCGTTCGACCCCTGCCTCGCCGAGATGGGGAAGGCCGTCGAGATCGACCCGGGCTTCGCGCTCGCCGATCTCCAGATCGCGAAGCTCCTCTTCCTCTCGGGCCGGCCGCGCGCGCTGCAGAAGGAGGCGCTCGAGCGGGCGCAGCGACACCGCGACCGGGTCCCGCCGGTCGACCGCCCCAAGCTCGACGGGTGGGTGGCCTTCGTGGACGGCCAGGACGCACGGGCCAAGGCGCTCTTCGAGGAGGCGGCCCGCGCCGCCCCCGACGACAAGATCGCCTGGTTCCTGGCGGCCGAGATCCGCTACCACCGGGACGAGTTCGCCGAGGCCCTCCCCTTCCTCCGTCGCGTCGTCGCGCTCGATCCGTCCTGGCTGGGGGCGGGGCAGCACCTGGCCTTCGCCCTCGGCGTCACCGGCGACCGGGTCGGGCTGCGGGCCCGCGCCGCGGAGCTCGCCGCGCTGGGGGCGCGGCCCGACGCGCTGACCGCCCTCTGCTACGTGCAGGCCTGGCTCGACCCCGCCATGGCGGTGGCGGACTGCCGCCGGGCCCGGGAGGCCGGCGCCGAGCAGCTCGTCGAGGAATGGCTCGCCATCTCCCTCCTCGAGACCGGCGACCGCGCCGCGCTCGACGCCCACGTCCGCGCCCTGCTGGAGCGCCGCGGGACGGGCTCCTTCTTCTGGTACATGTCGCTCTGGCTGCTCGGGCAGGAGGGACGCTGGGCGGAGGTGCTGCGGGCCGAGCAGGCCGGGCTCGAGGCGCAGCCGGCGCTTCGCGACTCGTCCTGGTTCCACGTCACCATGGCCGAGCTGCTGCTCGGCTCGGGGGACGCCGACCTGGCCTGGCGCGAGGCGATGCGCGTGCTGGAGCTCGACCGCACGCTGCTCTCGGCCATGGCCGTCCAGCTCGCCTACGCGGGCGACCTGGCCCGCGCCGCGGAGCTGCGGGAGTACCTGCCGCCCGATTCACCGCGGGTGGACGTCTACGACGCGGTGGTGCGGTGGCGGCGGGGGGACCCGGCGGGCGCCGCCGAGGCCCTCCGGCGGGTGGCGGCCACGGCCGCGGCCAGCTCCGACCCGGCCGTCCCGGCCCCACTCTACCTCCTTGGGGAGGCGCTCGCCGACGCGGGTCGCGATGCCGAGGCCGCCGACGCGCTGCGGCAATTCCAGGCGATCCCGCTTCAGTATCCCTCGTGGGTGCAGCCGCGCAGCCGGTACCTGCTCGCCAGGTCCCTGGATCGCCTCGGGGATCGGGAAGGCGCCCGGGACGCGCTCCGCCCGCTCGCGCAGCTCTGGCGGCGCGCCGACCCCGGCCAGCCGCTCCTCGCCGACGTCCGGTCGCTGTCCAGCCGCCTGGGCCTCCGCTAGCCCCGCCGGGGGAACCCGAAGAAGCACACGTACCCTGGGTGCAATGGTGGCGTCACCCGTGGTCACATCCGGGCCCACGGGAGGGTCGCACCATGAACGCGTCGATCGGGCTCTTGCTCGCGCTGTCGCTGGCCGCGCGGTACGACGGAACGAACGGGCTCGACCCGTCGGGGATCGTGGTGCTCTCGAGCGGGACGCAGGGAGGCCCCATCGACCTCGACGAGGTGGGCTCGAAGGCCTTCCTGGACTGGCTGAACGCGGTGCCGGCCGACCGGGAGCGGCGCGCCAACGCGGTGAAGTACTTCGTCGCCTGCGCCTTCGATCGGAGCTTCCGCATCCGGGTCGAGGAGTGGGAGTGGAACGGCGAGTACGGTCTCGCGCCGAAGACCTCGAGCCGCGTCCTGGACTTCGTCCGCCGCACCCCGGCGGGTGGCTCCCGGTCCACGGGGGCGCAGACCCGCTCCCCGAAGGCCCCGCGGGCCGTCCCGGGGAGCCTCGAGCTCGTCCCCGAGGAAGGCAAGTGGGTGTCGTCCTGCGTCCTCGCGCACGTCAACGTGGCGGGGACGCACCAGTACGTCTCCCTCCGCGGGGATCACCGCAACCTGAAGCGGCGCCTGACCCGGGGAACCCTCTGGGCCCAGGGCAGCCCGGAGGGGGTCTTCTTCGCCGACGTCCTCAACTACCTGCCCACGCCCGGCGCCCCGACGCCCACCCGCGCGTACCTGGAGCGCAGCTTCACCCTCAGCATGAACCTGCCGCAGGGCGCGTCGCCGGGCTGGTTCCCGCCCAACGTGCCGCTCGGGCGAAGCCTCGACTACGAACCCTCGACCGAGGTGCCGATGCCCGGGAGCGCCACCGAGCGTTACCGCGTCGCGCGCAGGCTGGGGACCTGGGCGGACCGCGCGGACACGGGCGCGGGCGAGCCCTACGCGGGCACGACGCACCCCGGCGCGATCTGCCTCGTCCCCGGTGGCGCGCCCCACCTGCTCCCCTGCCGCGCCCCGGCCAAGCTGAAGGAGACCTGGCGCCCCATCTTCGTCTACCTGCCCCGGTTCATCCGTCTCGCGGACCTCGGGCCCGCGCGTGCCTCCGACCCGGTCGAGACGACTTTCGACGGCGTCGACCCGGCGGGCCGGGTCGCACCGTGCGACCCGAGGGAGTGCGTCGGACCGCACCCCTGGGCGTCCGACACCTGGCCGCCCGAGGCCCCGGCGTCGGCGCCTCCTTCGCAGCTGCTCCGGGGCATCCGCTCCAAGGAGTCCGTGACGGCGACGCTCCGCTACCTCCCGGGCAACGCGCTCGGCGTCCCGCCACCCGACATGAAGGAGAAGTTCACCGCCATCGTCCGGTTCCGCAGCAAGGGCCGTCCGGAGGCCGCGATCGAGGTCTCGTCGGCCCGCGGGTGGAGGCCGGTCACCACGGGCGACTGGCCGGCCAGCGCCGACTTCCAGTGGCTCCAGGTGTACCCCGTGACGCCGGCGCTCGAGGACGTCGGGGGCCAGAAGCGGCCCGTCCTCCGGGTCCGGATCTCCGGGACGGGAGACGGATCGGGCGCACCGGAGCTGGACGTGGTGGGATTCGTCGCCGGGCCGCCCTGGTGCGGCTCCGGCGATCGGCTCTCGATGCGGGTCTGCGACCCGGACGTCTCGCCGGACGACCCACCGCTTCGCCCCTCGCCCACCTGTCCGTGACGGGCGGCCGGCGCGCCTACGCCCCGCCGCGCGGCGGACCCGGGGGCCGATCCTTGCCCAGGTACAGGGTGGTGGAGGGGAAGGCGAACGCCGACCCACCTTCCTCCACCAGCTCCATGAGCCGCAGGAAGATCTCCTGCCGGATCGACTGGAACTCGCCGGCGTCCACCGTGTCGACGTAGGCCCTCACCTGCACGTCGAGCGAGCTCGGGCCGAAGGCGACGAACCGCACCCGCGCGCCCTTCTGCACGACGCGCGGGTGGGCCGCGAGCAGGGTCTCGATGGAGGCCAGGATGGCCTTGAGCTGCACCGGGGTGGTCTCGTAGCGAAGGCCGAGCGTGGCCTCGAGCAGCGTGCGGTCGCGCGCCGACTGGTTCTGGATGGGCATCCTCGCCAGCGCGCCGTTGGGTATGGTGGTGAGCGTGCGATCCGCCCCGCGGATGCGGGTGGAGCGGATGCCGATGCCCTCCACCGTCCCGGTCGCGTCGCCGACCTTGCAGCTGTCTCCCACCCGCAGCGGCCGGTCGGCGAACAGGTTGAGCCCGGCGATGAGGTTCTCGAGCGTGGGCTGGGTGGCGAGCGCGACCGCCAGGCCGCCGACGCCGAGGCCAGCGACGATGCCGTAGACCGGGATGCCGAGCCGGTCGGCCCCGACGGCGAGCAGGGTGAGCGCCCCCAGGATGCCGAGCAGGCGCGCGGAGAGCCGGATCAGGTGCGCGTCGAGGCTCTCGGTGGCGATGCGCGGAGATGCGATGGCCGCCTCCGCCAGCACCGGCGCGAGCCGCCAGGCCACCCAGGCGCCGACCAGGAAGAACACCGCGAAGGCGCCGACCTCGACGGCGCTGCCGACGTCTCCGACCAGGTTCACCTGGGCGAGCGCCACCCAGGTCACGATCGGGACCAGCGCGAGCAGCGCCAGGGGGACCGCGAACCCCGCCAGCGCCCGGGCGAAGGGGCCCCGTCCCTCCCCGAGCCGCGAGAGCCGCAGGGCGAGGCCCGTCACGGGCACGACGAGGAGCACGAGCAGGAGCAGGGCCACCCACTTCCAGAGCGCCTGGTCCCAGAGCGGGACGCGGAACACCGGCGGGAGCGCCAGGACCCAGGAGATCGGGACCATCCAGCCTCCCGAGTACATGACCATCCCGTGCAGTTCCGGGGCCATGGACTTGCGCAGGGAGGGCAGCGCCTCCGTCCGGTGCGCGAACTCGATCGCCCGCGCCACCGTGTCGGCCGAGAAGACGAACTCGCTGCCGGCGGCGCCCCGGTCCACGCGGACGATGGCGATCTCGGTGCCGGGGAGCACCCAGCGCCGGTCGGCGCCGTCCTTCCGTGCGGCCATCTGCGCGGCGTCGGGCACGTCCTGGAGCGGGGGGAGCGGGATGCGGTCGAGGGTCTCGAAGAGCGCGAAGGCGGCCGCGCGCCCCCCCTTGAGACGGGCGACCGGGGCCACGTGCGAGAGATCCATGCACGCGATCATGGGCTCGACGAGGTCCACGAGCCGGTGGTAGCCCGCCCGGGAGGGATTGCGGACGTACCCGTGCTCGAGCGCCCGAAAGAAGGCGTCCCCGCTCTCGAGGAACGACCGGAGCGTGGCCCGCGGGCTGGAGTGATCCTGCGGCTCGAGGGGGTTCGTGGCGCCCCCGGCGAGGGCGGGCGAGACGGCGCCCACCAGTGCGACGGCCAGGATCCACCGCGGGTGCGGGCTTCTCGTCATGGCGCCTCCGAAGCCCCTAGCCGGCCCGCACCTCGAGCTCGGAGCCGTCGGGGCCTCCCCGTACCTCGATACGGGAAGGGATGCGCCGGCGCAACTCGGCCACGTGGGAGATCACCCCGACGAGGCGGCCGCCGCCGCCCAGGTCCTCGAGGGTCCGGATGGCGCGGTCCAGCGACTCGTCGTCGAGGGAGCCGAATCCCTCGTCGACGAAGAGGGCGTCGACGTGGACGCCGCCCGACCTGCGCAGCACGACGTCGGAGAGCCCCAGCGCGAGCGCCAGGCTGGCGAGGAAGCTCTCCCCGCCCGAGAGCGACCCGACGGGCCGATCCTGGATGCCGGTCCAGGCGTCCTCCACGACCAGGTCGAGCCCCGAGGCGGCCCTCCGGTCCTCCACCCCGGCCCGGTGCCAGAGCCGGAACCGACCGGCGGACATGGCGTGGAGCCGGACGCTGGCCGCCTCGGCCACCTCCTCCAGCCGGGCGGCCAGGACGAACCGCTGCAGGCTCATGTTGAGCGCGTTTCGCCCCCGGGTCACCTCGGCCACGCGCCCGGCCACCGCGAGCCTCTGCTCGACCGCCGCGAGCGAGGCGCCCAGGTCGGCGAGGCGCTCCAGGCGCCGCCCGACGTGCTCGAGGTCCTTCCCCAGGGCCACCACCCGCTCGCGGGCCTCCCGCGCGGCGAACGCGGCTCGCTCGCGCCCGGCGCGCTCCCGATCGGTGTCGGGAGCCTCCTGGCCGCGAAGCTCGGCCTCGAGCCGGGCCAGGGCCTCGGTGGCCGCGCCCGACGCCACGGCCCGGTCCTCGATGGACGTGCGAAGCGCCTCGCGCACGCCGGGGGCGAGGAGCGCCGCCCGGCAGTCGTCCGGGCCGGTGAACCCGAGCACCCGGGCATCCCGGAGCGCGAGCGCCGCGGCCTCCCGGAGGACGGCCGCCGCTCGCTCGGCCTCCGCCGCGCCGGCATCGCGCGCCTGCCGTGCCGCCGACTCCCGCGCGGTGGCCTCGGTGGACACGGCCCGCGCCTCGGCGAGGGCCCGGGTCCTCCGCTGCACTTCGGCCCGCAGCTTCCGGAGCTCCTCCTCCGCGTCCTCCTCGACGCCGGCGCCCACCACGGCCTCGCGCAGGGCCTCCACGCCGGACGCGAGCCGCGCCTCCTCCACCCGCGCCTCGCCCCCGCGGGCCACGGCCTCGGCGTGGGCCCGGATCGCACGCTCCTCCGCCGCGCGCGCCTCGTCGATGCCGGCCTCGAGGCGCTGCAGCTCGCGCGCCGCCTTCCGGGCCGCGTCGGC
>JBBIOL010000037.1:0-31913 GCA_037443385.1 Anaeromyxobacteraceae bacterium | reverse complement strand
GCTGCAGCGCGGTGCGCTCGAGACCGCGCGGCAGCGCGCCGAGGCCGCCGTCCGCGCGGCGCCCGCGCTGGCCACGGCCCACGAGGTCCTGGGCGAGGTCCTGGCCGTCCAGGGGGACAACGCTTCGGCCCGGCGCTCGCTCGAGCGCGCGCTCGAGCTGGACGAGGGGCTCGCCGGGGCGAAGGACCGCCTCCGCAGGCTGCGCTGGAGCTTCCTGCGATGAGCGACAACGAGCCCTTCATCGGCATCGACCTGGGGACCACCAACTCGGTGGTGGCCACCGTCATCGACGGCGTGCCGCGGGTCATCGCCAGCCGCACCGGCCAGACCCTCACCCCCTCGGTGGTGGCGGTGGCGCGGAACGGCAAGCGCCTGGTGGGCCACATGGCGAAGCGCCAGGCCATCACCAACGCGGAGAACACCGCCTACGCCGCCAAGCGGCTCATCGGCCGCCGCTGGGGATCCCCGGAGGTCGAGGACGCCCGCAAGGTGCTGCCCTACGAGCTCGTCCCCGGCCCGGAGGGGAACGACATCCGGGCCATGCTGGGCGGCCGCGCCTTCGCCATCCCGGAGGTGAGCGCGCTGGTCCTCGCCGAGCTCCGGGCCGACGCCGAGGCCTTCTTCGGCCGGCGCGTCACCAAGGCGGTGATCACGGTGCCTGCCTACTTCAACGACGGCCAGCGCAAGGCCACGAAGGACGCCGGCCGCATCGCCGGCCTGGAGGTGGTGCGCATCATCAACGAGCCCACCTCGGCGGCCCTGGCCTACGGGTTCGGCAAGCAGATGGAGAAGAAGGTCGCCGTCTTCGACCTGGGCGGGGGCACCTTCGACGTCTCCATCCTCGACGTGGGCAAGAGCGTCTACGACGTCATCGCGGTGGGCGGCGACACCTACCTCGGGGGCGAGGACTTCGACCGCCGCGTCATCGACTGGCTCGTGTTCTCCTTCGCCCAGGAGCACCAGGGGATCGACGTCCGCCAGGACAAGATGGCGCTGCAGCGCCTGCGGGACGCGGCCGAGCGGGCCAAGATCGAGCTCTCCGAGGTGCGCGGGTCGGCCATCCACCTGCCGTTCCTGGCGAGCGGGCCGGAGGGCAAGGCCGCGCTCCACCTCGACCGGCAGCTCTCCCGGGAGAAGCTCGAGGACCTCACCCAGGACCTCGTCGACCGGACCATCTCGGTGGCCGACCGCACGCTCCGCGACGCCGGCATCCGGCCCGCGCAGGTGGGCGAGGTGCTGCTCGTGGGGGGCATGACCCGGATGCCGCGCGTCCAGCAGGCCGTGAAGGCCTACTTCGGCCGGGAGCCCTCGCGCGGGGTGCACCCCGAGGAGGTGGTGGCGCTGGGGGCGGCCATCCAGGCGCACGCGCTGCTCAGCCCGCAGCGCGGCAAGGAGGTGCTGCTTCTCGACGTCACCCCCCAGAACCTCGGCATCCTGGTGGTGGGCGGCTACTTCGCGACCATCATCCCGCGCAACACCACCGTGCCCACCAGCCAGTCCCACCTCTTCACCACCGTGCAGGACGGGCAGACCTCGGTGCGGATCGCCGTGCTCCAGGGGGCCAGCGAGAAGGCGGTGGAGAACGAGCTCCTCGGCGAGTTCGTGCTGGACGGGATCCGCTCGGCCCGGCGCGGCGAGGTGGAGATCGAGGTCACCTTCGACATCAGCGCCGACGGCATCGTGGGGGTCTCGGCGCGCGACTCGGCCACCGGCACGCGCCAGTCCATCACCGTCACCGCCACCTCCGGGCTCACCGAGACCGAGATGCGGCGCATCCTCGAGGAGAACCTCGACGAGCAGCTGACCCGGCGCCAGGTCGGCGACTTCGAGCGGCTGCGCGATCGCACCCGCGAGGTCATCGACGAGATCGAGCGGCTCGCGCCGGCGGTGAAGGATGCGCTGGCCCGGAGCCGCTTCGGCAAGGACGCCGTGGTGCGGGCCGAGGAGGTGGTGGCCCGGGCGCGCGCGGCCATCGCCGCGCAGGACCTCCAGCAGATGATCGGCGTGGAGGAGCAGCTCGACCGCGCCCTGCAGCTCTTCAAGGGCCTGGCGAGCGGGTCCGCCCCGGGGAGCCCCGGCGGCGGCGACGGGAAGGGAGCCTAGATGGCCACCGTGGCCGAGCTGCTCGACCAGGGCGTGCGGGCCTACACCCGCGGCGACTCCGCGGAGGCGGAGCGCCTGTGGCTCCAGGCGCTCGATCTCGACCCGCACAACGAGCGGGTGCGCGCCTACCTGCGCCAGGTGCGCGGGGAGAAGCCCGGGGCGCCCCCCGCCGCCGCGCCGCCGGCCCCGTTCGCCCCGTCGCCCTGGGACGCGGGCCCGGAGGCCAGCGCCACCGTGGTGGTGGTGGAGGAGGGCAGCGGCATCGACCTGGGCGCGGTCGACGAGAAGTCGGACATCCGGCCGCTGGTGGCCGACCAGCGCCCGCCGGCGCGCCCGCCCCCGGCCGGCGACGTGGCCACCTGGATGGAGGGGGCCCGGGAGCTCTTCGCGCTGGGCGACTTCAGCGGCTCGCTGGAGATGATCGAGCGCATCCTCCGGCTCGATCCCACCCACGCCGAGGCCCGCGCCTACCTCCGCCAGAACGAGGCCACGCTGGTGGCCATGTACGAGTCGAAGCTCGGCAACCTCCACACCCGGCCGCGCCTCGCCATCCACCCGGAGGAGGTCCTCTGGCTGAACCTCGATCACCGGGCCGGCTTCCTGCTGGCCCAGATCGACGGCTCGGTCAGCTACGACGACCTCTTCGCCCTGTCCGGGCTGCCGCGCCTCGACACCGCGCGCATCCTGGCCTCGCTGGTCGCCGAGGGCGTCATCCGCTGACCGGGGCCCCCCGGCGCGTCAGCCCCGGATCACCGCGGTCCATCGGGCCACCAGCACGCGCTCGCCCGAGCCGTTCACGGTCTCGGTGCGGACGGTGAGGAAGTCGAGCGATCCGCGGCTGCGCACCTCGACGATCTCGCCCTCGGTGACGAGCTCGTCCCCGGGGTGCACCGGCGCGCCGTGCTCGAACTCCTGCTCGGCGTGCAGCAGCCGGACGAGGTCGATGCCCAGGTCCGGATCCGAGCAGGCCAGCGCGAACGGCTTCATGGCGTAGGTGACGCCGAAGGTCGGCGGGGCCACCAGCGCGCCGTGCGGGGAGGCGCGGGCGGCCTCGTCGTCCACGCAGAACGGGTGCGGATCGCCGCGTGCCGTGGCGAAGTACCCCGGCACCCCGCCCGAGACCGCGGTGGCGAAGGCCCGGATCTGCTCGGCGCAGACGGTGTTGCGGAACGGGCCGTAGCGGCGGCCCACGCATCGGGGATCGATGGGCACTAGGCCTCCTCCACCCAGCCCTCGGCGGTGGCCCCCCGGAGGACCTCCTCGCCGCGCTGGTTCACGGCCTCGACGGCGAGCCGGACGATGGGCCCCTCCACGGCGACGCAGCGGCCGCGGAAGGTGACGACGTCCCCGACCACGACCGGGCGGGAGAAGCGCACCCGCAGCCTGCGCACCCGGGCCGGGTCGCCCAGGTAGGCCACGCAGGCGTCGGCCATCCAGGCCATGGTGCACATGCCCTGCAGGATGGCGTCGGGGAACCCGGCGGCGCGCCCCACCTCGCGGTCCACGTGGAGGGGATTGAAGTCCCCGGAGACCGCGGCGTAGTAGATGGGCCGGTAGCGGTCCGCCACCCGGCGCAGCTCGAAGGTGTCTCCGGGCCGGAAATCGCGTGCGGTCTTCACGGCGCGTCCTCCACGGGTCGTTCGGGTAGGGCGAGCGGGTCGTCGTCCACGGCCGGCCCGGCCACCTCCCGCTTCTCGAAGTGGTCGCGGACGAAGTCGATGAGGCGGTCCAGGTAGCTGGTGATGGGGGGGCAGCGCACGCCGCTGCCCTCGAGCAGCGAGAGCAGGTTCAGCGGGTTGTAGAAGGCGAGCTGGTTCACCGACTCGATGGCGGCCCGCTGCTGGCGGGAGAAGCGCTCGAGCACCGGGAGCGAGAGCACCGCGTCCACGACCTTGTGGGGGAGGGACACGCGCGGCATGCGCCGGTGCGCCCGCTGCGCGATCATATCGTACACCCGTCGCGCCGAGTGCGGGGCCGGGTCCACCAGGTGGACGGTCTTGCCCGCCGACGCCGGGTTGCGCCCGATGGCCAGGGTGGCGTCGACGAGGAAGTCCACCGGTACCACGTTGAGCGGCGCGCCCCCGTCTCCCGGGAGCGGCAGCGGCACCGCGAGCGGCGAGGTCACGAGCAGGATGGCCAGGTAGTACGGACCTTCGAAGCGGTCGATCTCCCCGGTGCGCGAGTCGCCCACCACGATGGCCGGCCGGTAGATGGTGGTGGGGAGGTCGCCCATGGCGCGCCGCACCAGCTCCTCGGCCCGCGCCTTGCTCTGCTCGTAGGGGGTGCGGAAGCGCTGCCCCACCATGAGCTCGTCCTCCATGATGACGCCGCGCCGGTCGCCGGCGACGAAGGCGGAGGAGAAGTGGTGGAGCCGCGGAGGGCGCGCCGCGGCACGCGCCAGCTCCAGGACGTTGCGGGTGCCGTCCACGTTCACCCGGCGCGCGAGCGCGCTGGCCGCGTCGAGCCGGGCCGCCGCCGCCAGGTGCCAGATGCTCGACACGTCGCGGACGAGCGACTTCCACTCGGCCCCGGAGAGGCCGAGGTGCATGGCCGAGACGTCGCCCTCCCAGACCTCGACCCGGGCCGGGGCGTGGCGGGCGACCTCGGCGCGGGCCACGGCCGCCTGGGACGGCTCCACCAGCAGGATGAGCCGGCCCGGACGTCCCTCCTCGAGCATGCGGTGGACGAGACGCCGCCCGATGAATCCGGGGTATCCGGTGAAGAGGGTGGTTCCGGGGGTGTCGGGCATCGTCCCCGTCAATAGCGCGCCGGGGGCGCGTTGGGAAGGCGGCGGCCCAGGCCGGCGCGAAGCGCGGCGAGCAGGGGTCCCGCCCGGGAGCGCAGCGAGGCCAGGTCGCCCTCGTTCGACACCACCACGTCGGCGCGGCGGGCCTTCTCGGCGAGGGGGAGCTGGGAGGCGATGCGGGCCCGGGCGTCGGCCTCGGAGAGGCCGTCCCGGGCGCGCAGCCGCGCGAGCTGGAGGGCGGGGCTCGCATCGACGACGACGACGCAGTCCACCTCCCGTTCGAGCCCGCGCTCGTAGAGCAGCGGCACGTCGTAGAAGGCGAGGTCGTGCCCATGCGCGGCGAGCCGGGCGGTCTCCGCCGCCACCGCGGCCCGCACCGCCGGGTGGACGATGGCCTCCAGCCGGGATCGCGCCCCCGGGTCGGCGAAGACGATCGCACCCATGGCCGGGCGGTCGAGCTCGCCGCAGGAGGTCACGACCGACGGACCGAACGCGGCGCGGATCGCCTCCAGGGCCGGCGAGCCGGGCCGGACGGCCGCGCGGGCCAGGGCGTCGGCGTCGATGACCGGGGCCCCGGCCTCGCGCAGCGCAGCGGCGAGCGTGCTCTTCCCGCTGGCGATTCCGCCGGTGAGCCCGACGAGGCGCACGCGAGACGCTAGCGACCGGGGGGAGCGGCCGGTGGCGTGCCGGCCGGGGCGGCCGGGGCGGCGGTCGCGGCGGGGGCCGAGGGCCCGTTGCCGGCGGACGCCCGCCCCCCGTGCTCGGCGGCCTGGAAGCGGAGGGCCTCCACGGTGCCGTCCTTCCCGAAGAAGACCACGACGCCGATCGGGCGGTAGAGCCAGACCGTGCGGAAGTCGTCGGTGAAGGTCTTCTGCGGATCCTTCCCGTAGGTCCCGAGCACGGCGTCCTTCTCCACCGGGGAGGCCGGGAAGACGTTGATCTCCGAGACCCGGCCGTCCTCGCCGACCAGGAACTGGGCCTGGCGCGTGCCGGCGATGGCCTGGTCCGCCTTGTAGACGAGCGCGGTCCGCCCCTCGAGCTTCCCGCGCGTGGAGGGCTCGCCGAAGCGGGCCACCACGTCGGCCTGGGTGCTCTGGCCCGGCGTGATTCCCTGCCACGACCGGGCGAGCGCCGTACCCGGCAGGGAGAGGAGGAGAGCCACCGCCACGGGGAGGGTCGGGGAACGGACCATGAGGCATTATAGTCGCGACATGCCCTTCCGCGTCCTCGAGGCCCGGTTCCTGCGCACGGCGGTGAAGCGGACCGAGTGGCCGCCTCCCCCCGACCACCCCGAGGTGGCCTTCGTCGGGCGCAGCAACGTGGGCAAGTCCTCCATGCTGAACGCGCTCTCCCGGAAGCCGGGGCTGGCGCGGGTCTCCAACACGCCCGGGCGGACCCGCGCGCTCCAGTTCTTCGACCTCCAGGTGCAGCCGTCCGGCGCCCGGCCGGTGACCCGCATCCGGTTCGGCGACCTCCCCGGCTACGGCTACGCCCGGGTCTCGAAGGCCGAGCGGGACGGGTGGGTGGCCATGATCGAGGGCTACCTCCGGGAGCGCGAGCCGCTGCGCGCGGTGGTGCTCATCGTGGACGGGCGCCACCCGCCCCAGCCCGGCGACCACGAGGCGCTCGCCTTCCTGCGCTCCACCGGGCGCCCGGTCGTGGTGGCGGTCACGAAGATGGACAAGCTCTCCCGCAGCCAGCGCCTGCCCGCGCTGCGTGCCGCCGAGCGGGACCTGGGCCTCGCGCCGGGGGAGGCCATCCCTTTCTCGGCGGTGGAGGGAACGGGATCCGACGCGCTCTGGACCCGGCTCGTGGAGCTGGCCGCCGGCGAGCCGCGCGCCTAGCGACGGGCCTCGATCTCGCCCAGGATCCGCGCCAGCCGCCGCTCCTCCGGGCCCACGTCGAAGCCGACCGCGCGCGCCCCGTCCACGATGGCGAGGAGGAAGCGGAAGAGATCGAGGTGGTCGCGCGTGACGGGCTCGTCCGGGTGGTCGACGAGCACGTGCTCGATGCGGCCCGCGGTGGCCGCGAGGTCGCGGAAGCAGACCACGGCGGGCAGGCCCGGGAGCGGGCCGGTGGCGTCGGCGACCGGGGCGAAGGCCACGCCGACGTCGGCCAGGATCACCTGCCGGCCGTCGTCGCGCAGGATGACGAGGTACGGCGCGCCGCTGTCCCGGTTGCGGGCCTCGGCCACCGCCTCGATCCGGGCGAGGTCCAGGGGGAGGGACTTCCCGGAGAACACGTCGAGGATGGCCGGCCCGGTGGCGTCGAGGAGGACGGCGCCCGGGTGCGTGCGGGCGAACGACTCGAGGAGGGCGAGCTGGCCGGCGCGGTCGCGGGCCGGGACCGGGGGGCCGCTCACGACGGCCGCTCCCAGGAGATGGCGAGCACGGTCACCTCCACGGTGCCGGCCGGTCGCCGCACCTGGACCACGTCGCCCTCCCGGCGGCCCAGGAGCGCCCGGCCCAGCGGTGCGTCCACGCTGATGAGGCCCGCCTCCACGTCGAGCTCGTCCGGGCCCACCAGCCGGTAGCGACGCTCGGAGCCGTCCTCGTGCTCCACGGTGACCCAGGCCCCGAAGTAGGCCCGCCCCGACGCGTGCGGTTCCGGGGTCACCACGGTGAGCGCGTCCATCCGCTCGGACAACTCGCGCAGCCGCCGGTCGAGCTCGCGCAGCTTCCGCTTGCCGTAGAGGTACTCGGCGTTCTCGCTCCGGTCGCCCAGCGCCGCGGCGGCCTCCACCTCGGCCACGATGCGCGGCCGCGTGACCGTCCAGATCCGCGCGTGCTCCTCGGCGATGCGCCGGAAGCCCTCGGGAGTGACGTAGCGCGCGGCCCGGGGGGGCTTCTCGGTGCTCATTCTCGCGTGGTTCCTCCCGGGCGGAATATACTCGCGCCCCTGTGAAGGTCACGGACATCCTCCGGTTCGCCGGCGAGCGAGGCGAGCCGGTCTTCTCCTTCGAGTTCTTCCCCCCGCGCACCGACGAGGGGGAGCGGCAGCTCTTCCGGACGGTGGAGGCCCTCCGCCCGCTGGGCCCCGGCTTCGTGTCGGTCACCTACGGCGCCGGGGGCTCCGAGCGGGCCCGGACCATCGACCTCGTGAAGCGGCTCAAGCGCGACGTCGAGGTGGAGCCGGTGGCCCACGTCACCTGCGTGGGGTCGTCCCGCGACGAGGTGGCGCACGTCCTCGACGAGGTGGCCGCCGCGGGCATCCAGAACGTCCTGCTCCTGCGGGGCGACCCGCCCCGGGGGGAGGCGTCCTTCGCGCCGCACCCCGACGGGTTCGCGCACGCCAGCGATCTCGTGGCCTACGTGCGCGCGCAGCCGGCGCGCTGGAGCTTCTGCGTGGGGGCGGCGGCCTACCCGGAGGGGCACCCGGAGACGCCGGACCTGGCGCGCGACCTCGTCCATCTGAAGGCCAAGGTGGACGCCGGCGTCGACTTCCTCGTCACCCAGCTCTTCTTCGACAACGCGCGCTACTTCCGCTTCGTGGAGCGGGCCCGCGCCGCCGGTGTTTCACTTCCGGTCATGCCGGGGGTGATGCCGCTCACCAGCGTGGACCAGATCGAGCGCTTCACCGCGATGTGCGGGGCGTCGATCCCGCCGCCCCTGCGGGCCGCCATGGCCGTCCGGCGGGCCGATCCGGAGGCGGCGCTGCAGCTCGGCGTGGCCTGGGCCAGCCTGCAAGCCGCCGACCTGCTGCGGCGGGGTGCTCCCGGGATCCACTTCTACACGCTCAACCGGTCTCCCAGCTCCCGCGCCATCCTGGCCGCGCTCCGGGCCAGCACGCCCTGGCGCGACGCGTCCTGACACGCGAATCCAGGGGCATCGAAAGATTTTGCCCCCCCGATCGCGTCCACGATCCGGGTCAGCCCGCTTGTCCCGGGCCCTGCCTTCCCACGTTCCCTACTGCTGCGGGGCCGCGCCCGGAGCGGGGCGGCGCGGGGAGGAGGAACGGGACATGAAGCGCATGACGTGGGCGGTGATCCTGGCGTCCGGGATGGGTTTCGCGGTTCCAGCGCTGGCGGACGATCCGCCGGCGCAGGGCGAGGAGCAGAAGACGGCCGAGGCGACGGCGGGCACGGCGTCGGCGATCGCCGACGCGATGCGCGACGGGGCCGGCAGCATGGAGCCGTCGGAGGCGGAGAGCGACGAGGACCGGGTGGAGCGCGAGTTCGTCACGGCGGTGTGGAACTCGCCGTGACGAGCGGCGGGGCGGCGGCGGTGGGTGGGAGTCCGACCCGCGCCTCGAAGGCGGCGAGCGGGATCCCCGTGGCGGCTCGGAAGGCGGGGGCGAACCCGTCCCCGCGGGCCAGCGCGTCCACGATCGCCCGCACCGCCGCCTCGCCGTCCCGTGCGACGAGGGCGTGGAAGGCCCGGTCGGCCGCGTCGTAGGCGGCCGCCGGGCTCGCTCCCGTGCCGGGCGAGCCGGACCGGGTCGCCGTTCCAGGCCGCGCGCGCTGTTCACCGGCCGTGAATGAGGCCATGCCCTCCTCGAACCAGGAGGGCACGTCGCGCCGGCTCCATCCGGTCCCGACGCGCTGGAAGAGCAGGCAGTGGGTCAGCTCGTGGGCGAGCAGGATGGTCACCGCCGCGTCGGACGGCCCGGCGCGGGTCCAGGCGGTGGGCGAGACGATCTCCACGGAATCCTTGCGGGCCCAGCCGCGCAGCCAGGTGTCCCCGGGGCGACCCGCGGCGGCGGCGAGCGCGCCGCCGGACCCGTGCACCCGGACCGTCACCGGGCCGGGCAGGGGACCCCAGCGCCCGACGCGGTCGAGCGCGGCCGGGAGCGCGCGCGCCACCTGGGCTGCCCCGGCTTCCCCACCCCGCTCGACCTCCAGGGTGACGCCCGCGAGGGGGGTGGCGATGGGATCGGCGGCGAGCGGCACGCCGGCGCACGCGGCCAGGACGGACGGGAGCAGGGCCAGGAGCCAGGACCGGGTGGTGCGCGCGATCACCTGCGCCCGTCGTACCCCGGCGGGCGGGGGTCGGTTCCTTGACCCCCATCAGCAAACGGGTGCTTCGTCTCCCGGTCCGGTCGAAAGCGATCGATTACCGACAGCTCAGGGCCAGAAGACCGCCTGGCAGTCCGGGGAGAGCCGCTCGCGCGCCGTCACCAGGCAGGCGATCACGCCGCCGTCTCCGGGGTCGATGCCCGAGCACAGCCGGGCGCGGTCCGCGCCGCATGCGGAGTTGAACCAGTCCACCGCCGCGAGCGCCTTCTTGCACTGGCCGGAGATCTGGTCGCGGTGCCCGGCCAGGCAGGAGAAGAGCCGCCCCTTCCCGGGGGGGACCCCCTGGCACCACGAGAAGGCGTCGGCCTGGCAGTCGAGCGTGACCTCGTTTGCCCGCCGCTGCGACCAGTCGAGGAGCGCCTTGCACCCGTCCGACAGTTGGTTCCAGTTCGACTTCACGCAGTAGTAGATGCGCCCGCTCCCGGGAGCGACGTCCGGGCAGAGCCTCCGCGCGTCGGCGAGGCATGCGTCCTCGGCACGGCACGGGGCGGCGACCACTGCGGCGAGCAGCACGGCTGCCATCATCCACCGGGAGTGCGGGATCACGTTCGGCCCCCGTTCGGGAGGGAGGGTTGGGCGGGAGCGCTCCGCGGCCTCGCGGCGCGTCCACCGTGCGGAAGGTTACCACCGGGCCGGGATCGGCGGACGCGCCGGCGCGACCCCGGTTGGGTCGGACCCGTGTAGACTCCGTCGAGCCATGACGCTCGACGCCCTCGTGCTCGCGTTCCTCATCGCCGCGCCCCCGGGGTCCCAGGCCCCGAAGGGCTCGCCCGGGCAGGCGACGGCGGCCCCCGCGCAGGCCGCCCCCGCGGCCGCGACGGCCCGGCGGGACCCGTTCGCCTCCCTGCGCTTCCTGCAGGGGACGTGGAAGGCCGAGTCCGGGGGCGGCAAGCCGGGCGAGGCGACCGGCGGGGGCTTCTCCTTCGCCGTGGAGCTCGACGGGAACGTGGCCGTGCGGCGCGGCCGGGCCGAGTACTCCGCGCGACCCGGCCAGTCGGGACCGGTGGTCCACGAGGACCTCATGGTGGTCTACCCGAAGGGCCACGCGCTCCAGGCCGTCTACTGGGACAACGAGGGGCACGTCATCCGCTACGGCGTCCGCAGCGAGGCCGGAACGGTCACCTTCGAGAGCGAGGCCGGGGCGCCCGGCCCGCGCTTCCGGCTGGTCTACGCCCGGAGGGGTTCCGACCTGGTCGAGGTGAGCTTCTCGATGGCTCCCCCGGGGAAGCCCTTCCAGCCCTACGTCACCGGGCTGGCGCGTCGCGTGCGCGACGCGGGTTGACGGCGGGGCGGCACGGCCCCGGCGGTTCAGGCGAGCTGGCCGGCCCGCTCCGGCCCGGAGGCCAGGAGCGCGCGCACCGACGCCACCAGTTGACGGTACGTGAACGGCTTGAAGAGCACTGGCGCGGGGAAGAGGGTGTCGCGCACCAGCGACGGGGGCCGGGCCGTCACGTAGAGCACCGGCACCGCCGAGAGCCCGCGCTGGCCGCGGATCTCGCCGGCCGCCGCGGGTCCCTCGCCGTCGGGCAGCGAGAGGTCCATCACCACCGCGTCCGGGCCGAGCGCCCGCGCCGACTCCACGGCCTCGCGCCCGGTGGCGGCCGCGGCCACCTGGTAGCCGGCCTTGGTGAGGCCGCGGACCACGGCCTCCCGCAATCCGGAGTCGTCCTCCACGAGCAGCACGAGCGGGTTCGCCCGGCGGGAAAGGGTGGTCATGGCGTCCTCCTCGCCCCGGGGAAGGGAGCCGGGGCCGACCTCGTGGGAAGCAACCCGCGTGCCCGGCCGGGACTTCCCGCGGTCCGGCGGCTTGCACGCGCCCCGCCCCGCGCGGGCTGCCATTCTGGCAGGCGCACCCTCCGGGCGCCGACATTCTGGCAGCGCCCGGGTTACGATCCGGGCCATGTCCGAGCCCGGTTCCCCGTCGGGGAAGCGCCCCCCCGATCCCGACGAGTTGGCCCGCAGCGCCACGCTCGACGACCTGCAGCGCCTCAAGATGGCCGAGGAGCTGCACCGCCTCCGCTCCGAGCGCACCTCCCGGAAGTCCCAGCTGGCCGGCTACGGGCAGATCATCGTGGGGTTCGTGGCCCTCGCCGGACTCGGGGTGAATGCCTACCAGTCCTGGTCCAACAAGCAGCAGCAGGAGCACCGGGACCGCGCCGAGGCCGAGAAATGGACGAAGGAGTTCGCCCGGGCCAGCCAGGCCGACAAGTACCGGGCCTTCTTCGAGACCAGCATGCTCGCCACCGACGCCGGTAACAACGACAAGCGGCTCGTCGGGTACGCGCTGCTCCAGGAGTTCGTGCGGGACCCGACCTACGACGAGAAGGCCATGATCATGCTGGAGGAGTCGCTCTCCCAGGAGCTGCGGGGAACGCCCGGCGCCCGCCTCGACGACGCGCGGCGCGCCGCGGTCCGCGCCATCCTCACCTCGCTGGCCGGGACCGACGACTGCCGGGCCCTGCAGCGCGCGGCGCGCAGCGTGGAGCGGGTGGCGCGCTTCCACGCCCGGACGCGCGACGAGGGCGAGACGCGGGAGGTGGTGGACGTCTACGTGCGCCGCCTGGTCGGGCGGGCCGCGCTGGTCTGCGGCTCGCTCAAGGACTTCCGCGCCGTCCGCCAGCCCATCCGCGACACCATGCTGCGGAACCCCGAGCTCCTGGGGCTCAACTCCCCGACCGAGGCCGAGGCCAACCTGCTCATGGCCGCCATCCTGCGCCAGAAGTGCGACGAGGAGATGGCCTACTCCGGTGCGTCCGACTGCCCGGCCATCCTGCGGGCCTACGGAAAGCTCTGCGCCGGCGGGGCGCGCGAGATGGCCGAGGACGGGCCGGCCTGCGACGAGGTCCAGGCCGCGGTGGCGGGGCTCGAGAACGTGCCGGGAGCCGGCGCAGCGGCGGCGGCGCGGTGAAGGTCTTCCGCGACGCCTCCGAGTTCCGCCGCGTGTTCGAGCACCTCCTCGGGCTCATGGCGGAGACCCCGGAGGTCGGCCGGAAGCTGCGCGACGCCCGGGCGCCGCATCGCTTCCTCTTCACCGACCTCGACCTGGAGCTCAACGTGGACGGGTCCTCGGAGGAGGATGCGGCGCGGGGCAGGTTCCTCCGCTGGACCTGGGGCCCCGCCCCCTGGTCGCCGGTGGTGACCATGCGCATGACGGCCGAGATCGCCAACCGGTTCTTCCAGGGCAAGGAGAACGTGCCCCTCGCCATCGCCCTCGGGCGCGTCAAGCTCTCCGGTCCACCGCTCACGCTCCTGCAGCTCGCCCCGGTCACGAACCCCATCCACCCCGCCTACCGGGCCTGGCTCCGGTCGAGCGGGCACGCCCACCTCCTCGCATGAGCCCCGTTCGCGTGCCGTTCCGCGGCGTCGACGCCTCCTGGTGGCGGATGGACGACCCGGTCAACCGCATGGTCGTCACGGGGGTGCTGGTCCTCGGCGCCCCGGTGCCGGTGGAGCGGATCCGCGGCCTGGTGGAGGAGCGACTGCTGCGGTTCCGTCGCTTCCGGAGCCGGGTCGTGCCCCCGTTCGCGGGCCTGGGCCTTCCCGCCTGGGAGACGGACCGCGCGTTCGACCTCGACCACCACGTCCGACCGCTGCGGCTCGGAGCCGGGGCGGGGGAGCGCGAGCTCCAGGAGCTGGTGGGCCGCCTCCTCTCCGAGCCCCTGCCGCCCGGACGCCCGCCCTGGTCGGTCCACGTGGTCGAGGACTTCCAGGGCGGGACGGCGGTGGTGGCGCGCATCCACCACTGCATCGGCGACGGCATGGCGCTCGTGCACGTCCTGCTCTCGATGGCCGACGGGGCCCCGGGCCCGGATGGTCACCGGCGCGCCCCCCGGGCGTCGTGGGGCATCGCGCTCGGCCGGCGCGCGATCCAGGCGGCCCGGGCGGTGGTGGCCCACCCGGGGCGCATCGGGGAGCTGGCACGGCTGGCGTCGGGGAGCGCCGGCGCCCTGCTGGGGCTCCTCGCGCTGCCCGACGACCCGCCCACGGCGCTCAAGGGAGGGCTCGGCGAGCAGAAGGTGGCCGCCTGGTCGCGCCCGTTCCCGCTCGCCGACTTCAAGGCGGCGGGGCGGGCCACCGGCTCGACCGTGAACGACGTGCTCATGGCCGCGCTGGCGGGCTCGTTGCGGCGCTATCTCGTCTCCCGCGGCGAGGACCCCCGCGACCTCGACGTGCGCGGCGTGGTGCCGGTCAGCCTGCGCCGGCCGGAGGCGCAGGGCCGGCTGGGGAACCGCTTCGGCCTCGTGTTCCTCGCGCTCCCGGTGGGGATCGAGGACCCGCTCGACCGGCTCTTCGAGGTTCGCAGGCGGATGCGCGCGCTCAAGGGGACCCCGCAGGCGCTCGCGGTCTACCAGGTGCTCTGGGCCATGGGTGCGGCTCCGCGTCCCGTCTTCGACCTCGCGCTGCGGATCTTCGGCGCGAAGGGCACCGCGGTGGTGACGAACGTGGTCGGCCCGCGCGAGGAGATCGCCATCGCCGGGGCGCCCCTGCGCGAGGCCATGTTCTGGGTGCCGAGCGCCGGACGCCTCGCCCTCGGGGTCTCGCTCCTGAGCTACGCCGGGCGCGTCTGGATGGGCCTCCAGTGCGATGCCGGCGTGATCCCCGATCCGGCCGCGGCCCTCCTGGGGTTCGAGGAGGAGCTCGAGGCGCTGCTCGAGCTGCGCAGGCAGGCGGCCGGCTGAGCGAGCGCCTCCCCGGGGAGCAAGCGTTCACTTTCCGCTCTCGCATGCCGCCGAGAAAAAATGTGGCGCGCCGCGGGTCGTCGGGGTCATGCGGGCAGGGCTCCCCCCGGGAGGGTCGGGAGCGCTTCCAGGAGGAAGGCCATGCACCATGCACTCCAGCGCAGGACCCTCGCCGCGGCCGTGGTGGCCGCCGCCGCCGTCGCCGCCTGCTCCTCGGGCGGATCGGGCAAGGGGCTCACCGTCAGCGCCACGGCCGCACCGCGGGCCAGCGGTTCGTCCCGCGCGGCGCTCGAGGCGGGCAACGGGATCGTGATCGACCGGATCCGGGTGGTCGTCGCCGACTTCGAGGTGGAGGGTTCCGCCGCCTGCGCCGCGCCGACCGGCCCGACCGGCCCCACGGGCGTCACCGGCCCCACCGGTCCGACGGGCGCCGCCGGCCCGATGATGGACGGGCGCGAGGACGGGTCCGGGGACGACGGCGGCGAGTGCGAGGTGGAGGGAGGGCCGTTCCTGGTCGACCTCTCCGGGGCCGACCTCTCGGGAGGCGTGCACGCCGTCGCCGGCATCGCGGTGCCGGCCGGGACCTACGACGAGATCCGCTTCCGCATCCGGACCATCACCCCGGCCCAGGCGGGCACGGACGCCGGGCTCGCGGCCATGGCCCAGGCCGGCGCGTCGATCCTCGTCGATGGGACCGACGGGGGCGTGCCGTTCCAGTTCTCGTCGGCGATCCGGGTGTCGCAGAAGCGGGAGGGCTCCATCGTGGTCGACCCGGCGACCGGGGCCAACGTCACGCTCGACTTCGATCCGTCCGGCTGGTTCCAGGGCCCGGCGGGCACGAAGCTCGCGCCGGCCGACCCGGCCATGCGCTCCGCCATCGAGTCCAGCATCCGCGCATCCATCCGGGTCAAGCACGACGACGACCACGACGGCCACGACGACGAGGGGCACGACGGCGGCGACGATGGCACCGGTGGGGGCGGACCGGGCGACGACTGAATTGCCCCCCGAACCTAGCGGACGGCCAGGAACGCGCGGATCGCCCGGGCGTTCCTGGCCCGGGCCTCGATGCAGGCGTCCGCCGCGTCGAGCGCCACGCGCAGCGCGGGCACCGCGCCGGGAACGGTCGCCGCACGGGGCCCGAGCGCCGCCGCGGCGGCGTACCGGGCCGGTCGATCGCAGGCGCCGCTCGCCGCGGTGGCGAGGAGCCTCGCCGCCTCGTCGCTGCGCAGGCGCGGGAGGAGGTCGTCCCACCGCTTCTGGAGGAAGGCGAAGGCCGTCCCGCGCGTGCGCCGGCCGCCGAGGGCGGCCTCGAGGACGGGGAGGGTGTCGCGCAGATCGACGTCCGGGGCGACAGCCGCCGCGAGCGCCCGCCGGGCGAGCGCGGCGTCCTCGAACCGGCCGAGCAGGGCCACGAGCCTCCGGCGCTCGGTGGGGTCCGGGGATCGACGGGCGGCCGCGTCGATCGCCTCGAAGAACGCCGCATCTCCGCGGCGGGCCGCCACGCCCAGGGCCGCCCAGGCCACGTCGGGCGGGGGCGACGCGCCGGCCCCTGCCCCGGCGGCGGCCGGCACGTGCGAGAGGAAGCCCTCGGCCACGGCCCGCGCCCCGGCGAGGAGCGCCGGGTCCTCCCCCTGGTCGGCGACGAACGGCAGCAGCCGGGAGCGGAGCGCCCGCGACTCCTCGAGCTCGCCGGGTCCCGGACTCCACCCCAGGGCCGCCGCCCGCGATCCCCACGTCCGGCGGACGAAGGACCGCCATCCCGGCCGGTCGCGATCCTCCAGGTGGTCGGGGTCCACGAGTCCCGCCAGGTCCACCGAGGCCTCGACCTGGAGCCGGTCGCCGCTCCGGGCGAGCGGAGCCACGAGCGCCAGGGCCCGGCCCACGGGCAGGTCCCCCCGGCGGGCCAGCAGCGAGGCGTCGGTGGCGAGCGCGAGCCGCTCGGGAGGGGAGAGGTGCGGGAGGAGCCCGAGCGGTGCCACGCCCTCGACGAGCGAGAGGTGGTACCCGGTTCCCCCGGCGTTGGGCCAGATCCACTCCGGGCACGCGGGAAGCGGGATCTCGGCGACCGGGCCGGCGGCGAGGGCGCAGGTCGTCGCGACCCGGCCGGCGGCGCCGCTGCGCAGGCAGACCGGGACGGTCCACCGGGCGTCGTCCCCCGCCCTGCCGGTGGCGAGGAAGCGGGACTGCCGGATGACCACGCGCGCACCGCGTGCGTCGCAGGCCCGGGACGCCCGGAGCAGGGGAACGCCGGCCTGCTCCACGAAGCCGCGCGCCGCGGCGGCCAGGCCGTGGCCCGCCGCGGAGGAGAGCGTCGCGAGGAGGTCCGGCGTGGTGGCGATCCCATCCGCGTGCGACCGGAGGTGGGAGCGGACGACGCCCCGGAACGACTCCGGCCCGAGCCAGGCCTCGAGCATCCGCAGGACCGACGCCCCCTTGTGGTAGGTGATGGCCGCGTCGAAGGCGTCCTCGATCTCCTGATCGGAGGCCACCGGCTCCCGCAGCCGCTTCGCCGACGGGAGCACGTCGCTCGCGAACGCGGCCGCCCGCTGCCCCCAGCGCCGCCCGTCCGCCGCACGCCAGGCCGGCTCGAGCCGCTCGGTGGCGTTGGCTTCGTCCCAGGTGCCGAAGGACTCGTTGAGCCAGGTGTCGTCCCACCAGGCCATGGTGACGAGGTCCCCGTACCAGTGGTGGGCGAGCTCGTGGACGGCGATGGTCGCGTAGTGCTCCCTCCGCTCGCGCGAGTCGTCCTCGGGGCGGATGAGGGTGAGCGGCTGCCCGAGCGCGACGATGCCCGGGTGCTCCATGGTGCCCCAGTAGCGCGGCACCACGGCCACGTCGCACTTCTCGTACGGGTAGGGCAGGCCGATGGTGGCCTCGAGGGCGTCGAGGATCCGGGGGGTCACGCCGGCCGCGAAGGCCGTCTCGCTCCCGCGCCCCCGCGGGACGACGAACCGGACGGGGACCCGCGCCGCGCCGCCCGCGCCGGCCGGGATCACGTCGAACGGGCCGACCACGAAGGCGACGAGGTAGCTCGGGAGCGGGCGGGTCTCGGCGAGCTCGACCCGTCTCCACGCCCCCTGCGTCGTCTCGCGCGCCACCGGCGCGTTGCCCAGCGCGACGTCGCCGGCGGGCACGCGGAGCGTGACCTGCCAGGGGATCTTGGCCCAGGGCTCGTCGAAGCAGGGGAAGGCGCGGCGCGCGTCGATCGGCTCGAAGAAGGTGTAGGCGTACCAGCGACCGCCCTCGGCGGCCGCGTAGAGGCCGCGGCTACGGGTGCGGTCGATCTCGCCGGCGAAGGCGATCTCGAGGTCGGTCTCGCCGGCCGGGACCGGCCCGTCGGGGGTGAGGCCGAGGAACCCGCCCGGCGCCGCGACCGGGCTCGCGGGGCGCCCCCCGACCGCGGCGGCGATCACCGTGAGTCCCTCGGCGTGCAGCCAGACGGTGCGCACCGGTTCCCGCGCGAGCACCCGGTACCGGGCGATCCCCGAGAACGCCGGCCGTTCCGGGTCCACCGTGAGCTCGAGCGCGCCGCGGAGCGGCTGCACGGACCGGGGAAGGCGCAGCGACGGGGGCGCGACGGCACCGGGTCCGGACGCCGCTCCGGCCACGGGGACGGCACCGGTCGAGAGCGCGACCGCCAGTGCGAGGAGGGGAGGCATGGCTGCCTCGCATACCCGCCGCGGGGCGGGCCGGCAAGCTGGGAGGGAAGGTGGTGACCCCACGCGGATTCGAACCGCGGTTGCAGCCTTGAAAGGGCCGAGTCCTGGGCCTCTAGACGATGGGGTCGGGGCGCGGAAACTATCCGAAGACGGTTCCCGGGGCAAGGTCGAGCCGGGTCACGCCGCGGCCTTCCTGGCCCCGGCGGGCCACACCAGCCTCCGGGCCGCCGGCCGCTCCCGCAGGTAGAGCGCGAGGCCGCCCAGGATGGCGACCGCCGGCACGACCAGCAGCACGAGGAGCACGGACCGGGGCCACTCGGTGTACACCGCCACCGCGCCCAGCGCGGCGAGCAGCGCCCAGCCGGACTGCTGCACGGTGGCGAGGAGGCGCAGCCTGCGCTGGCGCGCGCCGTCGAGATCGGCGAGCCGTTCCCAGAGCAACTGCTCCTGGCGCCAGTAGGTGTAGACCACCGGGATGATCTCCAGGGTGAGGAAGGCCGAGGTGAGGAGCCCGCCCACCATGGGCGCGGCGATCCGTTTCATCACGTCGGCGCCCGACCCGGTGGCCCAGAGCAGCGGCAGGAGCCCCACCAGCATGGTGCCGACCGTCATCAGCTTGGGGCGCACCCGCATCACCGTGCCCTCCATGTGGGCCCAGATGATGTCGTCGAGGTCGCGGATCTTCCCGGCCTTGCGCCGCCGCTCGTAGGCGGTGTCGATGTAGACGATCATGACGATGCCGGTCTGCGCGGCGAGCCCGACGAGCGCGATGATCCCCACCCAGACCGCCGTCGAGAGCCGGTAGTCGAGCAGCCAGAGCAGCCAGACGCTCCCCACCAGCGCGAAGGGGATGGAGAGCAGCACGATGAGCACCTCGGTCACGTTCCGGAAGTGCCAGAGGAGCAGGACCACGATGATGATGAGGGTGAGGGGGATCACCACGCGGAGCCGCTCGTTCATCTTCTCGAGCAGCTCGTACTGGCCGGTCCACTTGAGGAAGTAGCCGGGCGGCACGGCGAACTCGCCGGCGTGGGTGGCCTCGGCGACCTCCTCCTT
This sequence comes from Anaeromyxobacteraceae bacterium, assembly GCA_037443385.1. Taxonomy (GTDB): domain Bacteria; phylum Myxococcota; class Myxococcia; order Myxococcales; family Anaeromyxobacteraceae; genus CAIOAK01. Next base: position 12,653 of record JBBIOL010000037.1, on the reverse strand, counting down.
GGCGTGCGCCACGTAGCCGCCGATGTCCACGGACGGGTCCACGTCGACGTAGACGTAACCCACGAGCAGCCCGCCCTCGTCCCGGAGCATGGGCGGGCCGCCCACGATGCGGATGTCGGCCACCTGGCCGAGCGGCACGAAGGATCCGCTTCCCGGGCTTCCGCCGGCGCGCAGCGCGCGGTCGCCGAGGGGGAGCTGGTCGAGCTGCTGCGGGCGCGCCCAGTCGAGCGAGGGCGCGTCGGTGGCGGTGGGAGCCGGGCGCGCGGCGCCGGCCGCCCCGCCGCCTCCCATTCCCTGCGCCAGGAGCAGCCGGGGGATCCCCGCCGGCACCACCGCGCCCGAGCCGCCCATGCCCCCGCCGCCTCCTCCTCCCGGGCGCCCGCCCGCGGGCACCGGGACCAGGATCTGCTTCAGCCGCTCCACGTCGCTGCGGAGGTCCTGCGGGTAGCGAACGCTGATCGAGAAGCGGGCCCGCCCCTCGACCGTGGTGGAGATGGAGGCCCCGCCCACGGCGGCCTCGATGGTGCGCTGCACGTCGCCCACGGTGAGGCCGCGCCGCGCCAGCGCGTCGCGGTTCGGGTAGACGTCGAGGTAGAGGCCCCCGGTGTTCCGCTCGTAGTAGACGCTGCGCGTGCCCGGCACCGGAGCCAGGATCCGCTCCAGCGCCACGCCCAGCTTCTCGATCTCCTGGAGGTCGCTGCCCATGACCTTGACGCCCACCGGGGTGCGCACGCCGGTGGTGAGCATGTCGATGCGCGCCCGGATGGGCATGGTGTAGGCGTTGGTCCAGCCGGGGAACTGGGTGGCCCGGTTCATCTCGGCGGTGAGCTCGTCGAAGGCGATGCGGCCGCGGTCCGGCCAGACGGGGCGGAGCACCACCTTCAGCCACTCCGGCGCCCAGCCCGAGTACCATCGTGGCCGGTCGACCATGCGCCATTCGGAGGCCGGCCGGAGCCGGACGGTGGTCTCCAGCATGGTGATGGGGGCCGGGTCGGTGGCGGTCTCGGCGCGCCCCACCTTCCCGAAGACCGACAGCACCTCCGGGAAGGAGCGCAGCACGCGGTCCTGCCGCTGCAGCGAGGCCTTGGCCTCCTCGATGGAGATGCCCGGGAAGGTGGTGGGCATGTAGAGCACGTCGCCCTCGTTGAGCGGCGGCATGAACTCGGAGCCGAGGCGGATGGCGAGCGGCACCGCCGAGAGGATGGCCAGGAGCCCCAGCGCCACCGTGGTCTTGGGCCAGCGCAGCGCCACGAAGACGAAGGGCCGGTACACGCGGATGATGGCCTGGGAGATGGGATGCTTCGACTCCGGGCGGATCTTCCCGCGGAGCAGCAGGTCCCGCAGCGCCGGCGCGAAGGTGATGGAGAGGATCGCCGCCGACAGCATGACGAAGGTCTTGGTGTAGGCGAGCGGGCGGAAGAGACGGCCGGCCTGGCCGGTGAGCGTGAAGACCGGGAGGAAGCTCACCGCGATGATGAGCAGGGAGAAGAAGATGGCCGGCGTCACCTCGCGGGCCGCCTCGGCGAGGAGCCGGTGCCGGTCGGCCCCCGGCGGCGCGCTCTCCAGCCGCTTGTGCGAGGCCTCGATCATGACGATCTCGGCGTCCACCGTGGCCCCGATGGCGATGGCGATCCCGCCCAGGCTCATGATGGTGGCCGGGATGTCGAGCAGGTACATGGGCACGAAGGCCAGCGCCACCGCGATGGGGAGCGACAGCATGGGCAGGAGCGCCGACCGGACGTGCAGCAGGAAGATCAGGATCACCGCGGCCACGGTGAGCATCTCCTCGAGCAGCGCCCGCTTCAGCGTCCCGATGGAACGGAAGATGAGCTCGGTGCGGTCGTAGGCCACCTCGGCGGTCACGCCGGGCGGGAACCCGCTGCGCAGCTCCTCGAGCCGCTTCTTCACCCGGTCCACCACCTCGAGGGTGTTCTCCCCGTAGCGGACCACGACGATGCCGCCCACCGCCTCGCCCTCGCCGTTCCAGTCGAGGGCGCCGCGGCGGATGTCGGGGCCGAAGCGCACCGTGCCCAGGTCGCGCAGCAGCACCGGCACGCCGGACGGGCCGTTGGCCTTGACCGAGGTCGAGGCCAGCGCGCCGATGTCCTGGATGTAGCCGCGCCCGCGCACGTAGTACTCGCGCCCGGACATCTCGATGACCCGGCCCCCCACGTCCCGGTTCGAGTCGCGGATGGAGCGGACCACCTCCTCCAGGCTCACCCCGTACGCGCGCAGCCGGTTGGGATCGACCGTGACCTGGTACTGCTTCTGGTACCCGCCCACGCTGGCGATCTCGGCGACGCCGGGAACGCTCCCGAGCGCGTAGCGCAGCGAGAAGTCCTGGAAGGTGCGCAGCTCGTCGATGGACGTCCTGCCGCTCTTGTCGACGAGCGTGTACTGGAAGGCCCATCCGATGCCGGTGGCGTCCGGCCCGAGCGTGGGGACCACGCCGTCGGGGAGGCGGGCCCGGATGGTTCCGAGCATCTCGTTCACCCGGCTGCGGGCCCAGTACATGTCGGTGCCCTCGTCGAAGATCACGTAGACGAAGGACATGCCGAACATCGAGTAGCCGCGGACGTCGACCACGCGCGGCGCCGAGACGAGCGCCGACACCACCGGGTAGGTGACCTGGTCCTCGATGAGGGTGGGGCTGCGCCCCATCCACTCGGTGAAGACGATGACCTGCGGGTCGGTCAGGTCGGGGATGGCGTCGATCTTGGTGCGGGAGATCGACCAGAAGGCGCCCAGGGTGGCCACCGCCACGCCGAAGAGCACCACCAGCCGGTTGCGGGCGCAGAACTCGATGATCCGGGAGACCATGCGCGCCCCCTACTTCCCGCCGAAGCCCTGGATGGCCGCGCGCAGGCGGCTCTCCGAGTCGATGAGGAAGTTGGCGGTCGTGACCACGTTCTCGCCGGGGTGGATCCCCCGGAGGATCTGGACCTTCTCGGCGGTGCGCGCGCCCACCGTGACCGGCCGGGGCTCGAACCTCCCGCCCGGCAGCGCCACGAAGACGTACTGGGCCTCGCCGGTGTCCACCAGCGCGTCGGCGGGCACCGAGATGCCCTCGGTCGTGCCCAGGTCCACCACCACGTCGGCGTACATGCCCGGGCGCAGCCGGCCCTTCGTGTTCGGCACCACGATGCGCGCCTGCATGGTCCGGCTGGCGGGGTTCACCGCGGGGTACAGGTAGGCCACCTTGCCCGCGAAGGACTCGCCCGGCAGCGCCTGCAGGGTGAGCGTGGCCTTCTGCCCCGCGTGCACCCGGCCGATGTCGGCCTCGTAGACGTCGGCCAGCACCCACACGTTGGCGATGTCGGCGATCTCGTAGAGCTCCTGCCCCGGGGTGATGTACGCGCCGGCCTGGACCGAGCGCCGCCCCACGTAGCCGTCGATGGGGGCGCGCACCGAGAGGAACTCGAGCGGCGTGCGCTTCTCCTCGAGCTCCTGGATGTCGAGCGGCGTGAACCCGTTCAGGACGAGCCGCTGGCGGGCGTCGACCTCCAGCGCCTGCGTGCCGGGCTGCGACTGTCCCGCGGTGAAGTCGCGGGTCCACTTGATGGCGTTCAGGTAGTTGAGCTGGGCGGCGTTGAGCTCGTTCGAGAAGATCTTGGCGAGCGGCTGGCCCTTCTTCACCCGCTCCCCGCTCTGCGACACCATGACCTTCTCCACCCAGCCGGTCACGCGGCTCGTCACCACCGCCACCGCTCCCTCGTCGGGCGCCACCATGCCCACCGTGCGCAGGGTGGGGGAGAGGGTCTCCATCACCGCGGGCGCGGTGCGCATGCCGATGAGCTGGAGGCGGTCCTGGCCCACCTCCACGGTGGTGAGCCCGGGGACCTGCTCGCGCGGGATGAGCTTCATCCCGCCGCACTTCTCGCAGACGGCGTTCGGGTCGTCGCTCGCCACCTCCGGGTGCATGGGACACCAGTACTTGCCCGGGGCGGCCTCGGCGTGGCCGTGGCCGCCCTTGGCCGCGTCGCCCAGGCTGGCGATCGCCACCAGGTCCATCCCGCAGATGGGGCAGCTGCCCGGCCGCTCCGAGAGCACCGACGGGTGCATGGGGCAGACGTACTTCGCCTCGGCCCGCTCCACGACCGACGGGCCGGTGCGGGCGAAGTGGATCCAGGACGCGACGGCGGCGACGGCCATGAGGGCGATGAGCCCCCAGCGGACGAGCGCCATGGTCCGGACGCCGGGCGGCGCCGCCTCGGCTCCCTCCGGGAGTGGCTCGTCGTGGCGGCCCTGCTCGGCCGGGTCGTTCGGGTTCATGGAGCTCATCGGGCGGTTTCCCCCTGCACCCCGTGGTCCTCGGGACCCGCGGGAGACCCTGACAATATCCTCGCCCCGGGAAAATGGGCCCTTTTTGGCCGTCCCATTCGGGCATTTGCCGGCGCTGTCAGCGGCCCGTGGTACCGGGGTGCGGTGACGGTGGCGACGAGGCGGTGGGAGGTGGCGCGGGAGGCCGCGGCGGGGGAGGCGGAGCGCCTCGCCGGGGCGGTCCGGGTCCACCCGCTCGCGGCCCGCATCCTCTGCCTGCGCGGCCTCTCCGAGCCCGAGGCCGCCGCCCGGTTCCTGGCCCCCCGGCTCGAGGACCTGCCCGACCCGTTCCTCATGAAGGGAATGGAGGCCGCGGTGACCCGCATCGTCCGCGCCGTCGAGGGCGGGGAGCGGGTGGCCTGCTACGGCGACTACGACGTGGACGGGGTCACGTCCACGGCGCTCCTCTCCGGGTTCCTCCGGGCGGCGGGCGCCGACGTCACCACCTACGTCCCGCACCGCCTGGTGGAGGGATACGGCCTGAACGACGGGGCGGTGGCGCGCCTCGCCGCGGACGGGGTCCGGCTCATCGTCACGCTCGACTGCGGCATCACCAGCGTGGCCGAGGTGGCGGCGGCGGCGCGGCGGGGCGTGGACGTGGTGGTGGTGGACCACCACACGGTGCCGGTCGAGCTGCCGGCGGCGTCGGCCATCCTGAACCCCCACCAGCCCGGATGCGGGTACCCGTGCCGCGACCTCGCCGCCGTCGGGGTCACCTTCGCGCTGGCCATGGCGCTGCGCCGACGGCTCCGGGAGCGGGGCCGGTTCGGCCCGTCGCGCCCCGAGCCCAACCTCAAGGAGGCGCTCGACCTGGTGGCGCTCGGCACCGTCGCCGACGTGGTCCCGCTCGTCTCGGTGAACCGGGTGCTGGTCCGGCACGGCCTCGTCGAGCTGGGCCGCGCGCGGCGGCCGGGCGTGCGTGCGCTCCTCCGGGTCGCCGGGGTGCCCGCCGGGGAGGTCACCGCCGGCCAGGTCGGCTTCCGCATTGCACCCCGGGTGAACGCCGCCGGGCGGCTCGACGACGCCGGGCGCGGGGTGCGGCTCCTCACCACCGCCGACGCCGCCACCGCCGACGCCCTCGCCGAGGAGCTCGACCGGGAGAACCGCTCCCGCCAGGAGATCGAGCGGCGCATGCTGGAGGAGGCGATCGCCGACGCCGCCCTGCGGGTGGCGGCCGGCGCGCGCGGGCTCGTGCTCTCCCGCCCCGACTGGCACCCGGGCGTGGTGGGGATCGTGGCCTCCCGCATCGTCGAGCGCTTCCACCGTCCGGCCGTGCTCGTGGGCGTGGCCGACGGGTTGGGGAAGGGGAGCGGGCGCAGCATCCCCGCCTTCCACCTGCACGACGCGCTGGCCGCGTGCGCCGGGAACCTCATCAAGTTCGGCGGCCACCGGCACGCCGCCGGCCTGACCATCGCCCCGTCCGAGGTGCCGGCCTTCCGCGAGGCCTTCGAGCGCCACGCCGCGGCAGCCCTGGACGACGACGACCTCGTCCCCCGCACCCGCATCGACGCCTGGGTCGGGGCGACCGACCTCGACGACCGCGCGGCCGCCGACCTCGACCGGCTCGGGCCGTTCGGCGCCGGCAACCCGGAGCCGGTCTTCGGCATCCGGGCCCGCCCGTCCCGCGCCCGCCAGGTGGGGGCGGAGGGGGTGCACCTCAAGCTCGTGCTGGCCGACCGCGACGCCATCGGCTTCCAGCTCGGGGACCGGCTCGGCCTCTGCCAGGGTCCGGTCGAGGCCGCGGTCACGGTCGGGTTCGACGACTGGGACGGCATGCGGCGGCTCCAGCTCAAGGTCCGCGACCTGAGGGCGGCGCCCGGGCCCGGCACGGGCGCGCCGCCTCCCGGATTCCCGCCTTGACGCGCCGCGTTCGCGGGTGCTACCGAGCAGGGTTCCCCAGGAATTCCGCCGGGAGGCACCCGTGGCCCGTTTCATCACCGAGCAGAAGCGCACCCACAGCTGCGGCCAGCTGACGAAGGACGACATCGGCAAGGACGTCGTCCTCTTCGGCTGGGTCAACAACCGCCGCGACCACGGGGGCGCCGTCTTCATCGACCTGCGCGACCGCGCCGGGGTGACCCAGGTGGTCTTCGAGCAGGACGTCCGCCCCGAGGTCCACGAGGTGGCCGAGAAGGTGCGCCTCGAGTACTGCGTGGGCATCCGCGGCAAGGTGGTCTCGCGCGGCGGCAACGTGAACCCGCGGCTTCGCACCGGCGAGATCGAGGTCCACGGGACCGAGATCGAGATCTTCAACCGCTGCGAGCCGACCCCCTTTCCCATCGAGGACCAGATCGACACCGCCGAGGAGAAGCGGCTCCAGTACCGCTACCTCGACCTGCGCCGGGCCCCGCTGCAGAAGACCCTCATGACCCGCGCCCGGGTGAACCACCTCACCCGCAACTACTTCACCGACGGCGGGTTCCTCGAGCTCGAGACCCCGTTCATGGTGAAGTACACGCCGGGCGGCGCGCGCAACTTCCTCGTCCCGAGCCGGCTCAACGCGGGGAAGTTCTACGCCCTCGCGGAGAGCCCCCAGCTCTTCAAGCAGCTGTACATGGTCTCGGGCTTCGACCGGTACTTCCAGATCGTGCGCTGCTTCCGCGACGAGGACCTCCGCCTCGACCGCCAGCCGGAGTTCACCCAGATCGACGTGGAGATGAGCTTCGTCGAGCAGAACGACGTCTTCGACGTCATCGAGGGGCTCATCGTGAAGCTCTGGAAGGAGGTGCTCGGGGTGGAGATCCCGCGCCCCTTCCGGCGCATGCCCTTCGACGAGTCGATGGCGAAGTACGGCAACGACAAGCCCGACCTGCGCTTCGGGATGGAGCACGTGGTCCTCACCGACCTCGTGCGGAAGCACCAGGGGGGCGGCGTGCCGCTGCTCGCCGACGCGGTCGCGGCCGGCGGGATCGTGAAGGCCATGAAGGTGCCGGCCTCGGCGAACTTCTCGCGCACGGAGATCGACAAGCTCGAGGAGTACGTGAAGGGCATGGGCTCGAAGGGGCTCGCGCGCGCCAAGGTCGGCGAGGGCGGGGAGTGGACCCAGTCCCCCTTCGCGAAGACCATCACGCCCGAGATGCGCCTCGCGTTGAACGCCGCCACCGGCGCCCAGGCCGGCGACCTGCTCCTCTTCCAGTTCGGCAAGGCCTCCACCGTCCACACGGTGATGGCGAACCTCCGCGTCCACCTCGCGAAGAAGATGGGGCTCATCCCCGAGTACGGCTCGGGCGGGAACTGGAACTTCCTCTGGGTGGTCGATCCGCCGCTCTTCGAGTACGACGAGGAGTCGGGCGCCTGGGCCGCCGCGCACCACGCCTTCACGCGTCCGCGAGACCAGGACCTGCCCTTCCTCGAGACCGACCCGGGCAAGGTCTACTGCTGGCGCTACGACTGCGTGCTGAACGGCTTCGAGATCGGCGGCGGCTCGATCCGCCTCCACGACCCGGAGGTCCAGGCGCGCGTGTTCCGCGCCATGGGCATCTCCGAGGAGGACGCCCGCGGCAAGTTCGGGTTCCTGCTCGACGCGCTCAAGATGGGCGCGCCCCCCCACGGGGGCATCGCGCTCGGCATGGACCGGCTGGTCATGCTGCTCACCGGCGCCGAGTCGCTCCGCGACGTGGTCGCCTGGCCCAAGACCCAGAAGGGCACCGACCTCATGACCGGCGCCCCGGGCGACGCCGACGCGAGGCAGCTCCGCGAGCTGTACGTGAAGAGCACGGCCGAGCAGGGGAAGTAGCCGCCGGGCATGGCGGAGGCGGGCCGAGATCGGTCGTACGACGTCGTCGTCCTCGGCGGCGGCGTGAACGGCGCCGGCGTGGCCCGCGACTGCGCCATGCGCGGCCTGTCGGTGCTGCTGCTCGAGAAGCAGGATCTCGCCTGCGGCGCCTCCGGCGCCAGCTCGGGGATGATCCACGGCGGCATTCGCTACATGACGAGCGACCGCCGGGTCACCGAGCTCGCGAGCCGCGACGCCGGCTACATCCGCCGCATCGCGCCGCACCTCACCTTCCGCATCCCGTTCCTCATGCCCTTCGCCACCCCGGAGGAGGGGGCCCGGCTCGTCGACCGGTTCGGCTGGTACGCCGCCGAGGTCTACGTGGGGACCTACGACCTCTTCCAGCCCCTGAAGGGCGGCAAGCCCTCCACGCGCCTGACGGCGGAGGAGCTCTACCGGATCGAGCCGTCCCTGCGCCCCGGCCTGCACGGCGCGGTCACCCTCGACGAGTGGGGCATCGACGGCCCGCGCCTCTGCCTGCTGAACGCGCTCGCGGCGGCCGGCCACGGCGCCGAGGTGCGCACCTGGACCGAGGCCCAGGGGCTCGTGACGGAGGCCGGTCGCGTCGTCGGCGTCCGCTTCCGCGACGTCCTCACCGGAGAGCACGGGCTGGCCCGGACCGGCGTGGTGGTGAACGCCACCGGGGGCTGGTCGCCCCGCTTCGGCCGCGCGAGCGGCGTGAAGGTCCCCATGCGCCCGGGCAAGGGCGTGCACCTCTCCCTCGACCGGCGCCACGGCAACTACGGCATCATCTGCACCGCGGTGGACGGCCGGCAGATGTTCCTCATGCCCCACGAGATGGAGTCGATCATCGGCACCACCGACGACGACTTCTTCGGAGACCCCGACGACCTCGACGCCACCGCCGACGAGGTGGACTACCTGCTCGACGGCGCGGCCTCGCTCGTGCCCTCGGTCCGGGAGGCGCGGGTGACCCGCGCCTGGTGGGGGGTGCGCACCACGCTCTTCGAGTACGGCGTGGAGGAGGACGACCTCTCCCGCGACCACCGCATCTACGACCACGCCGCCGAGGGCGCTGCCGGGCTCCTCTCCTTCGTGGGCGGGAAGCTGGCGAGCTACCGGGCGCAGGCCGAGGAGCTCACCGACCGGGTGGCGGCGCTGCTCGGCCGCGGGACGCTGCCGTGCCGGACGCACGAGGTCTCGCTGCCGGGCGGCGACGCGGTGCCCTCCCCGGGCGAGCTGGCGGCCCGCCATGGCGTTCCCGAGCCGGTCGTGGCCCGCATCGTCTTCCGCCACGGGTCGAACGCCCGCGAGGTGCTGCGCGTGGCCGACGACGACCCGCGCATGAAGCTCGTCCTCTGCCGCGACGAGGGGATCCTGGCCGCGGAGGTGGCCTGGATCGCGCGGAACGAGAAGGTGAGGCGGCTCCAGGACCTCCGGCGGCGGTGCCGGCTCGCCCTGGGCGGCTGCGGAGGGCTCGACTGCGCCCGGCCCGCCGCCCAGGTCGTGGCGCGCGAGCTGGGATGGGACGCCGACCGCACGCGCGCCGAGCTGGCCGACCTGCTCGAGGTGGGCTGGCGGGAGCGGCGCGCCGTCCTCGACGGGTGGCAGCTCGCCGAGGAGGAGCTCCTGCGCGCCGTCCACCGCGGCCTGGGGGGCCTGTAGCGTGACGGCCGCGCGCCTCGAGTGCGACGTCCTGGTCGTGGGCGGCGGCATGGCCGGCGCCACCGCCGCGCTGGCCGCGCGGGATGCGGGTGCGCGCGTGGCCCTGGCGCGGAAGGCCCCGGGCAGCACTGGGCTCTCCGGTGGGGCGGTGTCGGTGGCCCAGGACCCGGCCTGCATGCCCGACACCCCGTTCGCGGCGCGCGCCGGGGTGGTCGAGGCGGCACGGCGGGTCGCCTCGCTCCGGCCGGGACACCCCTACGGGCGGCTCCGGGATCGGCTGCACCTCCTCTGGAACGCCGTCGAGTTCGCCACCGGCCAGCTCTCGGAGGTGCTCGCGCCGCCCGGCGGCCGCAACCGCTGGCTGCTCACCCCCTTCGGGCACGCCCACGCCGCCGCCGCCTGCCAGCGCAGCATGGAGGCGGGCGACCTCGCGGAGGTGCGCGGGACGCTCGTGGTCTGCGGGTTCGAGGGGCACCTCGGATGGGATCCGGTGCTGGTGGCGTCCGGCGCGGAACGCGTGCGAGCGCTCGGAGCGCCGCCGTCCCGGGCCGAGCAGCTCGACCTGTTCCGATGGGAGGAGGGAGCGCTCGGGCGCCCCTTCGACCTGGCGCGAACGCTCGAGGCGCCGGGCGCGGCCGAGGAGGCCGGGCGGGCGCTGCGCCGCGTGCTCCGGCGCGGCGACGCGGCGGCGCTGCTGCCGCCGGTCCTGGGGCTCGACCCGGCGGCGCGGGTGCGCGAGCGCATCGCGGACGAGGCCGGCGTCCCGGTGGCCGAGATGCTCTCCGACCTGCCCAGCGTCCCCGGGCTGCGGCTGCACCGGGCCGTCGAGGCGCGGCTGCGGGCCGCGGGCGTGACCGTGCTCCAGGGGGACCTGCGGGGCGGCGCCGGGCCCGACCTCCCCGCCGCCGTGGGCGGGCGCGAGGTGGTGGCGCGCGCATGGGTGCTCGCCACCGGCAGGTTCGTCGGGGGGGGCGTGGAGCGGCGCGGCGCGCTCTCCGAGCCCGTCCTGGGGCTCCCGGTGCAGGCGTCGGAGGGGCCGTTCGCCGAACCGTCCTCGCGGTTCGCGGCCCGCCCGGCCGCCAGCCTGACCGGCCGGGACAGCCACGGTCCACAGCCCCTGCTCGCGGCCGGGCTGCGCGTCGACGCGGAGCTCCACCCGCTCGACGGCGAGGGTCGCCCGCTCCACCCGGGCGTGTTCGCGGCGGGGGCCGTGGTGGGCGGCCACGATCCGGCGGCCGACGGCACCGGGATGGGCGTGGCCATGCTCACCGGCTGGCTCGCCGGCCGGGCGGCGGCGGGGAGGGGCGCGTGAGCAAGCCCTCGAGCTACGCCTGGCTCGCCTGGCGTGCCCTCGTCCCGCACCCGCTCCGGGCGATCCGGCGCCGCGGCTCGGGCGAGGAGCGGTTCCTCGAGAACTACGCCGGGGAGGGGCTCCTCCCCACCGGGACCGACGAGCGCGAGGTCGCCCGCGCGGCGAGCGCCTGCATCTCGTGCGGGCTGTGCGAGTCGGGCTGTCCCCTGCGCGGGGCGGTGCCGGCCGTCCGCGACCTGGGCCTGCACGCCGCCTTCCGGCTCCTCGGCAAGACCGACGAGATGCTGGCGCGCTCGGCCGAGGTCCTCGCCGCCTGCGCCTGTTGCACCGGGTGCGAGCCGCTCTGCCCCACCGGGGTGCCCATCACGCGGATCGTCCGGCTGCTCGCGGCCCGGGCGGCGGCCGGCGTCGCCGGCTCCGACGCGGCGCGGCAGGCGTCGCCGGCGCGGGGCGGCTAGACTCCCTCCCCGGGGATACCGCCGTGCGACCTTTCCTCATCGTGAACCCCGCCAGCGGCGGCGGCCGGACGGGCCGCCAGTTCGACCGCATCGCCCGCGCGGTCCGCGAGGTCCGCGGGGAGTTCGAGGCGGTCTTCACCAGCCGGCGCGGCGAGGCCGTGGACCTCGCCCGCCAGGCCGTGCGGGGCGGGGAGCGCATGGTCGTCGCCGTGGGCGGCGACGGCACGGTCAGCGAGGTGGTGGACGGCCTGTCGGCCGCCGTGGCCGAGGCCCGCGACGGGACCGGCCCGTCCGTCGACCCCGAGTTCCTCTTCGGCTGCATCCCGCAGGGGACCGGCGGCGATCTCGCCCGCTCGCTCGGGTGGCCCGGGACCCCGGAGGAGGCGGCCCGGGCGCTCGCCGTCGGGCTCACCGTGGCCTGCGACGTGGGGCAGGTCGAGTACGTCGCGGAGGACGGCACGCGGTGCCGGCGCCACTTCGTGAACGAGTCGAGCTTCGGCGTCTCCGGGCGCGTGGTGCGGGAGCTCGCGCGCGGGGGGCGGCTCGGGGGCGGGAAGATCACCTACACGCTGGCGAGCGCGAAGGCACTGCTCGCCTACCGCGACCAGGCGGTGCGCTGGCGCGTGGACGGCGAGGCCTGGGTCGAGGAGCGGATCACCGCCGTGGCGGTCTGCAACGGCCGCTACTTCGGGGCCGGCATGCTGGTCGCCCCCGAGGCGCGGCTCGACGACGGCTGGCTCGACGTCACCACCTGGAAGGGCCTCGGCTTCGCCGACTTCCTCACCAAGCGGCGCATGCTCTACGACGGGAGCCACGTGCGGCTGCCGAACACCCGCTGCGTCAGGGCGCGCGTCGTCGAGGCCGAGCCGCTCGGCGGCGAGGAGGTGCTGCTCGACGTGGACGGCGAGCAGCCGGGGCGCCTTCCGGCGCGCTGGACGCTGCTCCCGGGCGCGCTTCGCGTCCGGGTCCCGCTGGCCCGTCCCTGAGCGCGGACGCACGGGCCTCGAGCGCGGCGGCCACGCGCAGCGCGCGGTCGACGGGCTCGCCGCTGCGTCCGGAGAGGATCTCCTCCTGGACCCGGGCGAAGGCCTCCCCGGCGCGGCGCTCCGCGCGGAGCTCGAGGGCCCGCAGGCCGGGCACGACCCCGGGGCGCGGGAGCGAC